>CAZDLW010000142.1:0-2876 GCA_964505975.1 uncultured Bifidobacteriaceae bacterium
GCCATCCGGGCGCCGCGCTCCGGATCATTGGCAACTCTTACGCGGGACAGGACACCAGGAACGACGGCTCCGGTGGTCGAATACCTGCTGCTGTAAAATCAGCGTTTCCCGATCCTGGGGAGGGCGAGCAGCGAGATGATCACAATCATTGATATCAACCGGCAGGCCAGGACCGTCGTCCCGGAAGGGCACGCGAGGCAGATCCGAGACCCATCCGAGCACGCAACCAGAGTGCACGTCGCCATCGAGGACGTCGAACCCGGCAGGACGTGCCGCGTTGCATCTGGCGATCGAACACAGGTTGTCTACATCCTCGAGGGACAGGGCGCGAGACTGGTCCACACGGCCGAAGGACGGACCGCCGAGCACCAGGCCTCGCGACGTGCCGGGGTGTACCTCGAACCCGGGGAGGAGGCGACAGTCACTGCGGCCGACAGTCCACTGGTCCTGCTGCTGGTCTCGGTTCCCAAGCACGTGGGCAAACCCACCGGTACCGGGCCGGCCGCCGGCTACGTCTTCGATGAGGCACGACTCCGATCGCTCATCGACGAGAAGCAGTTTCGCGAGCGGACGTTCTGGGTCAACAAAGAGACCGGGCTCTCCCAGTCCTGGGATCTGCAGATCGGCCGCATGGCGTATGCGCCGCATGCGCACTCTCCGCGGCACGTCCATCATGCATCGCCTGCCGGTGCCGTCACGCCCGAGCACTTCTACCTCATCGAGAAGGGCACCGGCCACGTGAAGCACGACGCGGGGGACCTCGCTGTCGGTCCCGGCAGCCTCGTGTTCATTCCCGCCGGCGAATGGCACCAGTTGGTCGCGTCGGAAACCGGGCTCGATTACATCGAATTCCAGGCCCCCTTCGACTTCGTCACCACGATGGATCACGATCCGCTCGGGAAGAACTGGTACATCAAAGGTACGGACGACGGAACAGGCAAGCCGAAGCTGTGGGTCCAGAGTTGAAGAGACCGGAGAGAGTGCGATGGCAGACACGAAAGCCGTTAACCCGTGGACGTGGCAGGATCCGCTTTCCTTTGCGCAGGCGGTGGAAGTGCGCAATGCCAGCCGCGTGCTGTACTGCGCGGGCCAGACGTCGGTGGATGCCGAGGGCCACGTGCTGCACGCTGGTGATATGGCTGCGCAGCTCGAGCAGGCATTCGACAACCTCGAGTCGGTGCTCGCGCAGGCCGGGCTCACGCTGACCAACGTCGTCCGGCTCAACTACTACGTGACAGACGTGCAGGCGTACTTCTCCGCCTCGGCAGTGGTCGGCAGGCGCCTCGCCGCCCTCCGCGTGAAGCCGTCCGGCGTGCTGCTCGGCGTGGCGGGTCTGTTCCACCAGGACGCGATGGTCGAAATCGAAGCAACTGCCGTCGAGTAGTCGCGCGGCTTCGACGGCACTGGCGCGGGTCGAGATGCGATCGCGGGGGCCGCTTCAGCACGTGTGAACAAATCACGCGCTGTGCGCCTTCCACGGTGCTCACCTGTGTTGGCGCAGCGATGCCGGTGCCGGCGGCCGGGCATGCTGGGCGCCGCGACCTATGACTCGCGCAATCCGGATCAGGTAAAACGCGGCCCGCAGCGTGAGCGCCGCGCTGGTCACGGACCAGCGCGGCTCGTCGCCCCTCGGGCGGAGGGCGCGTTTTTCCGCGCGACGTCATCGGGAGGCAGCCCAGCATGCCCGGCCGCCGGCACCGGGATGCGAGATGCATAAGTCGCTGTGCAAGCTTCGCTCACACGCTCAGTTAGCGGCCCGCGAAGACGGCCCGCTGCGATCAGGGCTGTCGCGGCGGGGCCGGGTCTGGCACGATTGACGCCGGCAGCGGCCAGTTGCCGTGGTAGGGCGGCCAGTTCGGCACGGCGAGCTCCGGCGGCGGATAGAACATTGCCGTGTAGATCGTGCGGATCCGTGCCTCGTCGATCACGAACCATTCGCTGAACACGTTTCGTGGGGTGGGCGACCCCGGACGCCGGATGAAGACGGCAAACGCGAGCGCCACTTGTGCCTCTTCGTCCACGAGCGGGATTCGGCGCCCGACCACCATCTGCAGGTTGAAGTTCACCAGACCGGAGACGCAGTCGTTACCAGGGTTGCCCGGCGGCGGGCCCTGTCCGGCAGGCGGCGACCAGGGCGTGAGCGGCGGCAGGAAGCGGCCTGCCGGGGCCGGCGTTCCGTTCTCGACGCGGCCACATCCCGGATGTGTCAACGCCACCGATCCGTCGTGCGACGTGATGGCGTCGAAGTAGCTGTCCACGATGCGCACGAGCGTGGCGCGGTCGGATCGCTGGTCGCGCGGGACGACGCGATCGGGCGGTGGGTTCTGCGCGAGGTAGTCGGGATTCAGCAGATTGGCGGGCGGCCGCCCGGGCTGGCGCGGACCGCTCAGACCCGGATCGTCGGGTCGCGCGATGTACCATTCGGCCTCGGTGAGCTGCCGGTTCTCCACACGCACCCGCACGGTTGCGAGCACCGTCGTGCCGCTCTCATCGAGCGTGCCGTAGTAGGCGGCCTGACCGGTGACCGGATCCAGATAACGCCGCTGCACCTTGCCGAGACCGGTCATCGTCTTCCAGACGCCGTTGCCCGGGCGCGTGTTGATGGCGTTCTCAGTCTGACGGAACCCGGTGACGAGCGTGGCCGCGCGGGGATCGTGCGCGATGACCGCTGCAAGATAGCGGTCGAGCATCTCGCGGAGACAGGTCCGATCGCACGTGGCCTGCGCCGACGGCCGCGCAGCGCCAACGAGGACCATCGTTCCAAGGATCACCCACGGCAGCTGTTTCCACATCGTTCGCCTCCTCGTCCAAAACTGCATCTGCGACAGCACGCGCGGCTGCGAGGCACGATTGTAGCTCCGCGGGAGTCATCCGGA
>CAZDLW010000142.1:2976-14310 GCA_964505975.1 uncultured Bifidobacteriaceae bacterium
AGTAGCGCCGACAGGGCAACATCTGGTGGCCATGACCGAGGGCGGGGGCACAGGCTTCATGTTGTTCAGCGAGGTGACCGTGCGTCATTGGCCACTGTGAAGGAATGACTGGCCGCCTCCACCTGGTGCCGCGACAACCGGACGTGTCGCGTCACCTACGTCGGGAATTGCAGCTTCCCCTCGGCTCGCAGTGCGAGCGGCAGCAGGCTCTGGTAGATGAAGGCGTGCAGAGGCGTGGCGACGCCTGCGTCCCGGCCCAGACGGACGACTGCCCCGTTCCAGGCTTCGAGCTCGGAAGGCCGGCCGTCCGCGATGTCACGCTGGAGCGACGTGGTTCCACCCGGGACCATTGAATCCAGAAAGGCCATGGTGGTCCCGACGATTCCGTCTGTCAGCGCCACCTGCCTGGCGAGTGCCACTGCGAGAATCTCGCGGATCCCCTGTTCGAGCATCTGCCGCGTCTCCGGTATGTGACAGAGCACGCCAACGGGGGCACGCGTCACCGCACCAACCCCACCCCACGGCACGACGAACAGGAACTTCTCCCACAAGGCGACATGGATATCCGGCGGGATTTCGGCGCGCACGCCTGCGTGCACGAACGCGTCTCGCAGCCGGGCGGTACGGTCACTTGTCTTCGAGTCGAGCTCGCCGAACTTGATGAAATGCGTCTCGCCGAGACTGCGAATCCGGCCCGGGCCGACCACATAGCTCAACGTCCCACATAGACCTCCCAGCACGTGAGCCGGGCCCAGGAGGGCAGCCAGTTGCGCGGGAGCTTCCACGCCGTTCTGCAAAGGAACCACGAGCGTGTCTCGCCCGATCATGGGCCGCATGGCCCGTGCCGCCTCTGTCACCTGCCAGGCCTTCACCCCCACGATGACCACGTCGACGTGTCCCACGTCTCCCGGATCATCGGTGGCGAAGCTCGGGTGCGCCACCAACACTCCGTTGGCACTCTCCACGCACAGTCCGTGCTCGCGGATCGCCTGCAGATGCTCTCCGCGAGCGATGAAGACAACTTCTTCACCGGCCTGTGCCAGTCGTGCCCCGAAGTAGCCACCAGCCCCACCTGTGCCGAACACGGCAATACGCACGAAGACCTCACATCAACTCTTTGCAGCTGTGATTGGAAGGATTGGGCTCAGCCGCTCAGCGAGTATAGACAGATTCACGCCGCGGAACCGGTCCTCTCGTCTCACCGGTCTTCTCGTTTCCATTGACATCTTGGCGTGAGCCCAGCGAGAATCGCCGACGCTCCTCCCGGTGCAACGCGAGGCAGGAGAACACGCCTGCGCGGATCTCCGCGACCTGTGTATTCCTTCACGGATCGTTCGACCTCCGAGCTGGCGTCGCTCGAGTCTTTCGTGAGATACGCCATTGCCGCTGCGCTGTTGACGCTTGCCGGACCGGCTTGGGGACAACCCGTCTGCGAGGCGCCGTCGCGCGCGGGCAGCGGGCGCATCTGTGCGACGCTCACAGTCGAAAATGGACACTTCGCGCTGGCTGACCCGCCGGTCATCGTCAGAGGAACCCTGCCATCGACGGTGACGGACAGCGACATCCTGGCGTCCTTCGAAACAGCCCTGCGCGACGCCGGGCTCCCCTATCGGGCCGGCATGTCGAAGGACGACCTGGAGGCCGACCGCCTCGACACCGATCCGGCACGAGTCGCCCTCCGAGCGATGACCGCGCCGTGGGAAACCTATTTGGGCAAAGCTGCCGACGCCGGAATCGACGTCGAGAACATGCTGGACTCCATCAGCAGCGTGCTCGGCCGGCTGCGCCAGACGGCCGGCTTCGTCACCGTGGACGACGTGAACCTCCTGTTCGACACGGAATCCGGGGCAGCGCAGCTCGATATCGTCGCTCTGACGGACACGGTGGACATCAAAGTCGCCGGCGTCGCGGACGCGCGCGACAGGGCGCCCGCCATCCGTGCCTGGTTGAAGCCGTTGTTCGGGACGCTGTGGCAGCGCCCGAGCGTCATTGGCCGCGTGAACGAATACTACGCGTACCTTGGACTGACGCCCGATATCGAAGCGGATCCGCGCGAAGGCCGAATCGAAGTGGTCGAAGGGATCCGAATCCGGGAAGTGAACCTGCCGCCTCTCGGACAGGGAGAGGGCGAGGCCGACGCACGGGACCGGATGAAGGCGCTCTATGCACTGCTCGACCACCGCGACTTCCGGCGCTGGCTCCGGGCGATGCCCGCGGATGATTCCGTCGGCTACGTACGCGACCTCGGGCGGACGGAGAATGACGAGCCCCATTTCTTTCCGACGCGAGCCCAGGTCCAGCAACTGCTGCTCGCGCAATCCGGTCTGGCGTTGCAGCCGCTCGAGAGCGAGACGCGACGGCTGGAAGGGTTCACGTTGCAACAGAAGTACATCGGGCTGCGTGTGATTCGCCCCAATCCAGCGGCTGCCAATGCGCCACCACCCGCCCCGGCTGGCACGGATGAGCGCGGCCTCGTAAATCCCAATGCCGCTCTCGGACCACGCGCGCAGGGCCCGACGGTGGTGGACGATCCGAAGCCGCCAGACCGGGAGCGCAACAACTATGTCGGCGGTGGTGTCGGGTACCGCCCCGGCGAGGGTCTGACGCTACTTGCCCTGTATCAGCGAAGCAGGTTGCAGTTTCCCCTTCGCGATTCCTCGGCCGGCGTCCGCGTCGCGCTCACGGGCGACAACCTGATCTCGCCGTCGGTGAACTACTTCGCCGACTATATCTGGTTCGAGCGGATCCGGCGCCGCCTGTCGCTGCAGCTCAACGGCTCGTCGGAGGCGGTACACAACCGCATCCTGGACGGCCGTTCCGAGAACGTGCGGCGAACCGGCGTCTTCGGGAGGCTGGAGATCGAGCCGTTCCGGAACCGGGGCGGCCAGTTGCTGCGTTTCCATCTCGATGGATCCCGTGCGACGGTGAGGCGCACGGCTACTGACGGATTCGAGAGCACCGATAACCTGACTACCGCCGACGCCGGCCTGATGTTCATGCAGGAGCGGCTGCAATCACTGCGTCCCTGGCGCATCGGCGTGCAGCCCGTTCTGCGATGGGCGCCCGGTATCGCCAGTGAGCCCGCCTTCGTCCGGTTTCAAACAGCCGGTGATGCGCACGTCCACCTCGGGCGCGGGTTCGAGCTGGACTTCTCGGGCAGCCTGCATGCCGCCACGACGGACACACCAGTCTTCGAGCTACCGTCGATTGGCGGCTCCGAGTCCGTCCGCGGCTTTCGATCCGATGCGGCAATCGGGCGTGTGCTGTGGTCGCTGCAGAACGAGCTCTGGACGCCAGTCCCCTTCACCGGGACGCCTGGCGACGGTTTGGCCGATTTTCTGCGGCGTGTCGTGCGTCTCGCGTTCTTCGGAGACGTTGGCGGGCTGTACAGATCGGCCGCCGGGTCGGAGACGGGTGCACGTGGTGGCCTTGGCGCCGGCGTCAGGTTGAGCTTCAACCCGGTGTTGTTGAGATTCGACTACGCCTACGGCATAGGCGCATCCGTGACCCGCGAACGCCGCGGCAAGTTCTATTTCTCGGTCAGGACGAATCTGCCCTTCTAGAGATCGGGACTGGAGGGCTCAGCGAGAGGAGCGGAGGATGCGGACGTTCAAGCTCGGCTCGGTAGCCGGTGAGTTCGAACTGGGGATCGACGGCAGCGCATCGCAGGGCGGTGCCGTTGTCGGGAACTGGCGAACCACCCCGGACAATCAGATCCAGGTCAAGAAGGCCGACGGCACTACCATGGCCTTCGATGTGGGATGGAAGTTCAACGCCGACAACCAACTGGTGCTGCTGGACGGCACGAAGGAAGTGTTCAACTTCCAGGCGGACAGAAACGTCACGCCGGGGCTCGAGCTTCGCAAGAGCGTGCTTCGCTTCACGCCGAGCCGTCTGGGCGGGTTCGCCTTCGAGATTCGAGGTGAGTGGAACCTCACTCCCACGCACGATCTGGAGTTCGTCATTGGCGGCAGGTCGTCGAGGTTGAAGGGGTTCATCAGCGATGCGGAGCGGAAGAACCGCTTCCTCTACATCTTCAAGGATGTCACGCGGCCTGCTCTGCTCCACCGCTTGCAGTTCGAAGGTCACTGGGAGACTCCTCCCTCGGGCACGGCCGATCTGCTCTTCGTGTACACCCGCGAGGATGGCAGCAGCGACACGTTCGAGCTGCCGGGTACCGTCGTCATCGACACGACGACGAACCAGCTTCGCTACGAGTACACGAAGAACGGCAAGAAGACCTTCGACTTCGAAGGTACGCTGGTGATCTCTCCGGACTTCCAAATCACCTATCTGATCGGAAAGACCGAAACGACGACGGGCGACACAGTTGTTGGAAGCTCCGTCATGCGCATTGGCGCCTCGTTCGCGAAGACGACCTTCAGCGGCAACCTCGAGCTGTCGGTCGAGAGCGCCGGCGGAACCCGGACACTGACCATCCGCGGAACGTTTGCGGCGGTCCTTGCGGGCAGTGCGAGGCTGGCCGTCGGGTTCACCTTCGAACAGGCGCACACGTCCGGTGCCGTGACGTCTACGACCTTCGCGTTTGCCGGGGAGCTCAGACTCAAGAGTGGCGCTGTCGTGCAGTGGGCATTCTCCACCACCAACACGGCAACGAAGACGATCAACCTTTCGGTGGGGACGGACATCAATCTGAAAAATGGCGCCGCCATCGATGCCAGGCTCAATCTCACGACGGCAGGCGGAGAGGTACAGAGCGTGACGTTTCTGCTCGGGGTGAGTTTCTAGAGGCTGATGCAAGGACGTGTCAGCGCCAATGCAGAATTCGGAATGCAGAATGCAGTATCGTATCCGGCAGCATGAATGCGAAGGGTTGCGGCATCTCGCGGCTCTGGTCACGTTGCGCTTCCCTGTTCTGGGTTTCGCGTGAACCAGCAGGTGCGCATGCGCGGAGAAGCCTTGGGAGCGCACCTCCTCCCGCGACGCGCATGCATGCAACTTCCTCTCAGTGAGGCTGGTATGAAGATGCGTCCCGCAATTCTCTGGACCGCCGTGCTCATGGCGTCGATGGTCGTGCCATGGGGGCTCTCGGCGCAGGCTCCGGCACCATCTGCGCAGAGCACCGTGCCGGCCGTCGGCGGCTCTCTCGACTTCGACACGGCGACCGGTCAGCGGATTCGCGTGGTCACCGTGGCCACGGGTCTGGCGCACCCGTGGAGTCTGGCGTTTCCCGATGCGCGCACGATTCTGGTGACGGAACGGCCTGGCCAGCTCCGTGTCATCCGCGACGGCGTGCTGTTACCCGATCCGGCCTGGCAGGCCCCGCCCCCGCCGGGCAACGGCAACGACGCGCTTCATTTCATCGCGCTCCACCCGCGGTTCGCGCAGAACCGGCTGGTGTATCTTTCGTATCCCAAGCGTGGCGAGCACGGCTTCACGCTGGCTGTCGCGCGCGGGCGCTTCGATGGCACGAAGCTCACCGGCGTCGAGGAGATCTTCGTCGCCGACGCCTGGGAAACCGGCGGCAATCTGGCCGGCCGGCTGCTCTTCGGCCCCGACGGCACGTTGTACGTCACCGTCGGCGACCGCGATCGCCTGTGCTGCGTCGGCTACGACGACAATAGCCTGCGGATGAAGGCGCAACTACTCGACAATCATGCCGGCAAGACGCTGCGGATTCGTGACGATGGGAGCGTGCCGCCGGACAACCCGTTCGTGGGACTGCCGGACGCCAGGCCTGAGATTTTCACCTACGGGCACCGGAACGGGTACGGGCTCGCGTTCCACCCCGAAACCGGTGAGCTGTGGCAGGCAGAAATCGGACCGATGGGTGGCGACGAGATCAACATCCTCCTGCCGGGCCGCAACTACGGCTGGCCACTTGTCTCCATGGGGCGCAACTACACCGGGTCGCTCGTCTCCGACCGTCCATGGCACCGCGAGGGGATGGAGAACCCGCGGATGTTCTGGACGCCGGCCATCAGCCCGTCGAGCATCACCTTCTACAGCGGCGAGCGTTTCAAAGGCTGGAAGGGCAGCCTGTTCGTGGGCGGGTTGAACGGGAAGGCACTCGTCCGGGTTTCGTTCGACCAGCCGTCGCAGGCCGAGCGCCGCGAATTGCTGCTCGTGCCACTCGACGTCCGCATGCGCGACGTGAAGGAAGGCCCCGACGGCAACCTCTACGTGGCGACGGAGCGCTCCTCCGGCGGCACGACGGCTGACGGCACCGTGTTGCGCATCGAGCCGGCTCCGTAACGCTCGTGCGTGCCCGCAACCAGCAATACGGGGTCCGTCTTTAACCGCCCGCGCGAACACTCGCATGAGTGTGGGGCCGTTCAAGTCGTGTGGGCCCGTCGCGGAGGATTTCTGTGTCGTAAGGCCCGCGACTGGCCCTTCTCCCCCTCTCGTGCACCCGGGATGGCGGCGCTTGCCATGGCTTGAAATTGGTTGTAAATTTCTGGTCATGGGAAAGCTACGCACCGGATTGGCCAGGTCCCGCGTTCCGAGCCCGCGAAATACGGACAGAACGGGATGGATTCCTGCGGCCGACTTCAAGACGACGTGCCTCGAGCTGATGGATCGCGTGCGCGAAACGCGAACGGAGTATGTCGTCACCAAGCACGGCAAGCCAGTCGCGAAGCTCGTGCCGTATACCGAGCCGGAGCGGAAGCCGTTCTTTGGATCGATGAAAGGCACTGTTCTGAAGTACGAACGTCCCTTCGATCCCGTCGACGGCGAGTACGACATCAATCAGGACTGAGGCGTGCTGCTGCTCGACACGCACGCCTGGGTCTGGAGCGTGGCGGGCGATACGCGCCGTATC
This sequence comes from uncultured Bifidobacteriaceae bacterium, assembly GCA_964505975.1. Taxonomy (GTDB): domain Bacteria; phylum Acidobacteriota; class Vicinamibacteria; order Vicinamibacterales; family UBA2999; genus Gp6-AA40. Next base: position 9,761 of record CAZDLW010000142.1, read on the forward strand.
GGCCGCCGCGCGCGCCAGTTGCTGGCACGTGCGGAAATCGCCGATGCGATTCGAATCTCCCCGGTCTCGATCTTCGAGGTCACCGCGTTGCACACGCTCGGGCGTTTACAGCTCGCCACTCCAGCGGAGCAGTGGATTGGCATGGCCCTGGACCGGCCCGGCGTTCGGGTGCTCGATCTGACGCCGGGCATCGCGATTGACGCGGGCCATCTTCCGCGCACGTCCCTGGCGGATCCAATCGATCGACTCCTGGTGGCTACCGCGCGACGGCTTGGCGCGACCTTCCTGACGAGTGATGCGCCGATTCTCGAGTACGCCTCCCGTACCGGAAGCGTACGTACGCACGACGCGAGCCGCTGATCCGGTCGCCGAGCGCGCCCACCGTTGTCTCACAGGGACGGCGGCCCTCAGGCGCCTATCGTGGATCATGACGCCGTACATGGGGGCCGCCTTCACAGCCGGCCCGTCAAGGTTGAAGGAGGGCTGACGATGCGTTCGTTGAAGATTGGGCTCGTGCTCGTTGTGGCATTCTTCTGCGGCGTGCTGGCCGCGTCGCAGTCGGCCGCGAAGAGGACGTATCTGGTGGTTCAGATGGACGTCACCAATCCCCAGCAGTACCAGGAGTACGCAAAGCTGTCGCCCGACATCATTGCCCGATATGGTGGGCGGTTCCTCGCGCGCGCCGGGCGCACGGAGACGCTCGAGGGACCACCGGCGAAGTCGCGGGTGGCGATCGTGGAGTTCCCCAGCTTCGCGCGCGCGGAGGAGTTCTACCGCTCTCCGGAGTACGTAGCGGCGAAGAAGCTGCGCGAGGGCGCGGGAGACGGACAATTCGTCCTGGTCGAAGCCGTCGACTGAGCGCGTTGACGGTGTGTTCGTGACGATGAATCATGCCACGACCGCGACGGAGCCTCAGGTCTCGCAATGTGTGAGTCGGTCCTCGAGGTCACCCGCGGCGCGCCATTTGACAAGGGTACGGACGTGGCTTTCCGCTTCGCTCGGCCTCGACATTCGCGCGAAGCATCCGAACACGCGCACGAACGTCCTCATCGGCGACAGAATCGAGCCGTGAGAACAGCTTCTCGAAGGTAACCCCCAACGCGGTTCCTGTGTACGGTCCCCAGCAGCTGAGAACGTCGAGTGAGACAATCATGAACTGCATCTCGTTCGTTCTTCTAATCACCTCGTCCAGGAGTTTGAGTATTACGCCTGTGTTCGAGGTTCCGGACCCTCCAGGATCGAGCAATCGATTCGCCAGTTCTCCAAGCAGTGCCAGGCGCTCCTGCGCGATGCGCGCCTGCTCTTCGGCACGCACCTGCTGGGCAATCGCCTCCAGACGGCGTTCCTGCGCGATGCGCGCCTGTTCTTCGGCACGCGCTTGCTGAGCAATCGCCTCTTGGCGTTGCACCCGCGCGTAGTAGCCCGCGACGACTGCGAGTACGAGAAGGACAGAAGCGATACCGAAGGCCCAGCGAAGTCGCCGCTCCTGGCGCTGCGAGCGTTCGAGTTCCTCGAACAACGTCTGATGCTCACTCTCACGAATTGCACCGATGATCCTGTGACGGATGCGTGCGTCGAACTCATGGTCGCTAGTGGCGGCCGCGTGTTCCGCGTCTCGCTGCACGAGATCGATTCGATTGATGTCCGGCCACTTCTTCGTCACCAGTTCTGGAAGCCACCGGTCCCCTTCACCAGTCGCATCAATCACGATAGGAGCCGTGTCACGGTTTCCGACCCACCAGCGCAGTTCTTCATATACCCAATCGGGCTGACCGCGTCGCGAGAAATCCTTGGCCATTCCCGGCGTACAAATCACCAGCAGCGCTCGCGCGGTTTGGAGCGACGGGAAGTGCAGAGACTTCCAATCGGCGACACCCGGAGCTGTCTTGTCGTAGTAGACGACCAACCTGGATCGACGCCCATCCCGGTCGATGTATTCCGCCCCGTCGAGCCGGTCGTTCAGCCATTCAGCAGCCCAACTGCCGTCGCTGCGGCGGTAGCACAAAAAAACGGGGACCTCATGGACCGAATCGGGATCAGCAACGTTAGTGACCTTGGCGGTAGTGTCGGGCATGGCGACGCTCCCAACCAGCCACCGGGCTCCGCCTTTGATATCCCTGCCGAGCTCCCGTGGCTGGTTGCCAGTATCTCTGGCTGCGGTTCTTGCGATGAGGACCGCTATCAGGTCGGACGCAACGAGAACGAATTCGCGTTCCAGGCTGCATAGCAGTCCAACCAACTATCCAACTACCCCAGCTTGCCGGTCAAACGTCGGATCGTTGCGCCTGCGCGACGTGCTCATCCTTCGGATCGCCCACGCCCACGGCCTCTGGGCGGAGGCGGCGGCTCTTCCGTGTCGCCCGGCGACCCCTCGTAGTCTTCCGGCAGCGGGGGAACCTGCTCCTCCGTCATCGTCGCCGACGGCGGCGGGGGGATGTCGGACGCGAACGAGTCCCCTGGACCCTCGTCGGCGGCTGGCGGCGGCGGGACGAGCGCAGCCGCCTCGGCCGGAAGCTCGGGCGGAGCAATATCGAGCGTCGTGACGGTGGGCTCGACACGCCCCCCGTTCGACGTCGGCGTGAACGAGATCTTGATTGTGATTTCAGGAATCATGTCCGTCCCCTACCGGAGTGTCGCCTCCGAGATCTCATTGTTCGTCACGAAGACGTCGACCCTGCGGTTGTTGGCCAGCGCCGCGCTCAGAATCATGTAGATGTTGCTGACGCCGTCCGCCGCGTTCGGCCGGATCCGCAGCCAGCTGCTGCCCACTCCAGTGACAATGGCCCAAGCCTGCTGCGTGCCATTCTTGCAGTGGGTGCGAGTCACCTGCTTGTCGTTGTGCCACATAACGAATCCTCCACAGTGTGAAACCAGCCGCGGGCTCCGTCCCTTTGTTCCTCGACTGCGCTCGGGACAACCCACGCGAAGTCGAACGGTGATATCCCTGCCGAGCCCCGCGGCTGTTTTGCTGCATCTCTTTGCCGCGCTTCGCGCGGCCGGACCGCAGAGCGGCCCTCCCTACTTGATCGTCGTTTCGACGATCCGGCCATCGCTGACGAGGACGTCCACTTTGCGGCCGTTGGCCAACGCCTCGCACAGGGTCATGAAGATGTTTCGATTGCCGTCCACGGAGCCGGCGCCAATCTGGAGCCAGCCGCTGTCGCCCTGCAGGAACGCCCAGCTCTGGAAGGCCGAGTTCTTGGCGTGCGTGCGCAGGACAACGCGATCGTTCTGCCAGAGCACCTGCGTCTTGACCGTCATCGACGCACCCGGCGCCGAGATGGACGTGAAGTCGAGCCCGGAGGCCGTCCCGTCCCACCAGCGGCTGCTCGGCGTGGTGGACGGGCCGAACACCGGCGCCGCGGTGGCGCCATAGAGATCCTGAGCGTCGCCCCCGTTGACCTTCTTCTCGAGATGGAACTGTCCGTCGGCTTGCTCGAGCGAGCACTCGTAGTGCTGCGACGGCGTCATCTGCTCGTTGTTGTTGCTGCCGTTCTCGTCCACGTGCCAGATGGCGAGGCCCGCGTCCGGCAGCGCCGTGTCGCGGCCGGTCTTCGCGCGGTTCTCGGCAACGAAGTACTCCGCCTGGTTCTTGCGGTGGATCAGGAAATCGTTGTTCCCCGCCTGCACGACATACGACATGCCCGGCGCCACCTGCCGCAGTGACGAGGTCCAGCCCGCGTCGTTCTTCAGGTACGCGCATACCTGGCTCGGGTTGGTGTTCGACGCGCCGAAGCACATGAGACAGAAGTGTCCCACGCCGTTCGACTCGTTGCCGTAGTCGTACAGGTCCGGGAAATCGCAGATCATGTGCCCGTTCTCGTGGCAGAACGTCCGCAGCGTGAGCTGCGTGCCGATGTTGGTGATCTGGTAGTCCGAGAACCGCCGGGTCGAGCTGGCGACGAAGGGCGAGGCGAGCGCCCAGGCGTGCGGCCAGAGCCCCTCGGACCAGTTGTTGACGACCGGGCCGGCGTAGAAGACGTTCAGCGCGCGAACGAAGCCGCTGCCGTCGGCCGTCAACTGGTTGAAATTGAAGCCCTGAGCCTTGAGATGGTTCAGCGCTTCGACGATCAGTTGGCGGGCACGCGTGCCGTACGCGACATTCGGATTCGTGTAGTGCGCGCGGTTGTTCTGTGCCGTGTAGTACGCGGTGACGTGATTCGTGTAGGTGAGGCGGCCGTCCGACACGTCACGGAAGTAGTCGCGGACCGAGCCGTTGTTGCCAAAGCCGGTATAGCCGGGCTGGTTACAGTAGTTCGTGACCTCCTGCTGGGAGATCGTACCCGGCACGTCGGGAAACTGAATCAGCAGGCACAGCCCGACGTAGGTGCCCACAGTGGCCGCGGCGGCCGGCTCATCCTCCGCGCCGCCCTCGGGGGACGGGGTCGAGCGCGTGCGTGTGGCAAGGGTGCGACCCGATGAGATCCGCCGGGCGGTGAACCATCCGGAAATGGGCAGGAGCGCACGACTTCGCCCTCCTGGCTGTGTTATACGTATCCATTCATTGTCACCTGGCATGCTTCGGACCAACCCATGAATGCAGAACAAGA
>CAZDLW010000143.1:0-14257 GCA_964505975.1 uncultured Bifidobacteriaceae bacterium
GCCACCGTGACCAGCGCGCCGAAGCCGACCGCCGCGCCGCCGGCCGCGGCCGCCGTGGCCACCGCCGTTCGTGCCTGGTCGGCAATGACGGCGGCCTCGCGCTGCCTGTCGTATGTCTCGACGACCCGTTGGGCCTCCCGACCGACCGAATCGAGCAGTCGTGTGCGATCGACATGAAACGTTCCGACATCGGCGCTGCCAATGACACGGCCTTCGTGCTCGCGCATTCGATCCGCGAGACGGGTGGTGATGGCCTGCCACTGCCGGAAGTCCTGGTCGATGAGCCAATCGATCAGTTCCGTGACCCGCCGCTCGATCTGACGCGGCGCGTCGCCCACGACGCGATCCTCGAACTCCTTCTGAATGCGCGCGCGGTTCAACAGGTCCATCACCCGCCCGATCCGCAGCGTGTCCTCGAAATACTCGTGTCCGCGCGTCTCCATATCGGACAAGACCTTCTCGACCGCCGTCATCCGCAGCTCGAATCCACGCCCGAGGTCCTCGCGATACACGACGAGCTGCCGATCGATGTCGGCGAGCAGCGCGAGATCGCGCTCGAGCAGGCCGAGGCGCTCCTCCGCCAGGCGGCCGTACCGCTGTGCCAGGGCTTGTCCGACGCCAATGGGATTCGCCAGCTTCAGACGAAACCGGCCCCGCTCGTCGAGAGTGTCGTGAATGAAGCGCTCGAGCGGCTCGAACCCGCTGGCCGCCCAGAGCGACGGCTCGCCCTGTTTTGCGCGCTGCGCCAGGCGGGCGCTCACCGCGAAGACCTCTGGCGACACGCCGAGGAGCGTCCGCGACGCGTCCCGCACGAAAGCCACGACTTCGTCGACTTCGGCGGGCCGCTGAAGAATGTCCACCTTGTTGACGATGATGACGATCTTCTTGCCCCAGCCGCGAATCAACTCCAGAAACATCCGCTCCGTTTCGGTGAACGGGCGGTCGGCCGAGGTCACGAACAGCACCAGATCCGACCGCGGCACGAACGCCGTGGTCAACCGTTCGTGCTCGCGGATGACGGCGTTCGTCCCTGGCGTGTCCACGATGTGCACATCGCGGAGCAGATCGACCGACGCCGTCACCACCCCAATCCCACGGTCGTCTACATCGACACCGCCCGGCGTTCCGTACTTCAACAGCTGAATCTGTGCCGTCGTTGGGGTGACACCCTCCTGCAGGATCGCCTGACCGGCGAGGGCGTTGATGAAGGCACTCTTGCCCGCGTTGAACTCGCCGACAACGACCAGCAGGAAGAACTCGTCGAGCTGCCGGATGGACGCACGCAGCGCCTCCTGATCCTCGTTACTGGCACCGAATCGCGTCAGCGCGTCGCGCAGGTCCGCCAGCAGTTGGCGCCCGGCGGTCAGGTGATTCTGGAGAGTTTCGTCGAGGACACGCTGCACACGACTAGCTTACGGCAGAAGCTGCCTCGGACCCGCAGTGAAGCCCCGCCCCCAACCGCCGGCAAGAGCCCCTGGCCACCAGCCGCAGGACTTCGCCAGGCGCTTCGCCGTCGCTCAGCGATCCCGGAGCTCGGGATAGCCCAGCCGACGTCGAGGGGTGATATCCTCACCGATCCCGCAGCTGATTGCCAGGATCCGGCCGCCTGTGGGCCGTCCTGAATCATCCCGGTATGGAACCAGTCACAGTGACCGACGCGGCATCCAAACAGGCCGAGCGCCAATACCTTCGCCGGGCGGGCACGGAAGACTGGGAACGGACGAAACCCTTCGTGCGGCCGGGCATGCCTTTCGAGCCGGGAGGGCTTCGCCTGATTGCGGATTTCGCCGCCGCCCTCGATTGTCTGTCACCGCAGCCGTCGGACGTTGTGCTCGACCTCGGAGCGGGCAGTTGCTGGGCCTCGGAGTGGCTGCAGCGGCTTGGCCTTCGCACCATCAGCGTCGACATCGCGGAAGACATGCTGCGAATCGGACGCGAACGGCTGAGGAGCCACAGCGCCCTCGTCGCAGGCGATCTGGAAGCACTGCCCCTCCGGCCGGCGTGTGCCGACAAAGCCATCTGCCTGAATGCGTTTCATCATTTGCCGCATCCGGAGGCGGCCCTCCGCGAGCTCTGTCGCGTGCTGAGGCCAGGAGGGGCCGTCGTGTTCTCGGAACCCGGGATTGGTCATGCGGACCAGCCACACTCCGTGCACGCCAGGGACGAATTCGGAGTGCAGGAGCGGGACGTGCCGGTGGACGAGCTGGTGGATCAGTGCCTCGCCGCAGGGTTCACGGACGTTCGCGTCAAACCGCTCGTGTATGTCATCCCGTGGTTCGATCTGGATCGGCACGCCTGGTCGGCCTGGGAGCGGCGGGCATCGGTGAAGCGCCCCCAGCGTGCGCTGCAGAAGATCTGGCTTGCTGTGCTCGAACTGTGCGGCCTGGGCAAACGTGGCGCGCTCGTGGAACAGACGATTGCGATGGACCTCGTCCGCGTGCTGAAGCACGCCATGGAGGATCACCCTGTCATCGTTGCCCGGAAGTGAGTCTGGCCGCCCAACACCTGACGAGGCTGCGCCCCAGCCCCGCAAGCCGATCGCGGATGCCTGGCCGTCCCGGGCAGTCATTCCTCATGTCCCCGGCGTGCACTCGCCCAGATACATCTCGGGCCTCGACGTGAACCCGGGAAGGCTGACCTCGGTGTACTCGTGCCGGGTGTGCACGGCCATCAAGCGACCGTCCTTTGTCTCCCTCGCCAGCACAGTCGTCGTGTAGAGCGGCCCGGACCCGTGCATCTGCATCAAGTGCAGGTAGTTGTTCGCATGGCGCACCACCGTGAAGGACCCCCCGAAGCGGCCTTCGGCGTCGGCCGTTCCTTCGTCGACGTTGACGTTGGTGAATGCCACGGCGATGGTGGCGGGCGTGACCTCGCCTACGGGCGTTCCGTCCTTCCAGGTCCCCGTCGTCCGGACCGAAAAGCTGCAGTTCAGGCTCGTCGTCCTGGCCAGCCGCTGCTGCAACGCCCCGGTCTGTCCCAAGGTGCTCTCAGCCGACCAGAGCATCCACACGAGAGCGGCCAGCACGACCGCGCATTTGCGTCTGCACATCATGGCCACATTCTTAGCATGTTCCGCCCGTTCATCACGAGGATTCCGGCAGGCGTCGGTCCGGCCGTGCCGAGCCTCTGGGGGGTGACCACGATAGGCGTCACGCGGCGAATATCAGACGAAGCGCAGAACCTGATGTCCCCTCCGGATCTGGATGAAATCCGACCTCAGGTGGAACCGTGCTTGCACAGTGGAAACGTGTACGTTTCCAGCCATACTCGAGCAGCAGGGGGTGAAGACCTTTCTCGCAGCGTGTTGCGGCAATCGGTGGATGCACGCGTGCGGAATCGTCCGCAACGGCTGCTGGTTTTTCCCTGGCTGACGGTTCGGAAAGTCGCGGTGGGACTGCAGAGCATCAAGTGACTGGAAAGCAGGACTTCATGCGTCACGGCTTCGCCATCATCCTCCTGGGCCTCTGGCTCCTCGCTGTCGGAACGACCTCGGGACAACTCCCGGCGCATCCGTCGCTGCTGCGCAACCATCCTGCAATTGCGTACGGCACGGCGACTGCGGACAATCGGATTACGCGACTCAACGAGCAACTCGCACGCGGAGAGGCAACCCTCGAGTTCTCCGCTGACAACGGGTATCTCGAGTCTGTGCTCGAGGCGCTCGACGTCCCCGTCGAGTCTCAGGTGCTGGTGTTCTCCAAGACCAGCTTCCAGGCAGCGAAGATCGGCCCGCGGAATCCGCGCGCCATTTACTTCGGGGACGACGTCTCCGTGGGTTGGGTGCGGACTGGCGACGTACTGGAGTTCGTCGCGCAGGACCCCAGGCTGGGTGCCGTCTTCTATACGCTCCAGCAGAAGCCCATGTCCACGCCGCAGCTGACACGCGACGACTCGTGTGTCGCCTGCCACTCGTTCGACGCAACGCTGCACGTACCGGGGATGTTCGTCGGCAGCGTCTTTCCCGGCATGGACGGGACGGTGCAGTACGCGCCCTCGTTCTCGACGGATCACCGCAGCCCGTTCTGGACGCGCTGGGGTGGGTGGTACGTGACCGGACAGCACGGCATCGACCGCCACATGGGCAACGCCGTGGTCACGAATCCCTCCGACATGGCGGCCATGGTCACGCCGGAGACGCTGCGGGTGCATTCGCTCGATGGCCGCTTCGACATGGCGGGCTACCCGTCGCCGCACAGCGACATCGTCGCGCTCCTCCTGCTGGAGCACCAGGCGCGCATGGCCAATCTCATCACGCGCATCGGCTGGGAGGTGCGCATCGGGACCGAGGCAGGACGCCCGCTGCAGGACGCGGCCGTGGAATTCGTCGACTATCTCCTGTTCGCCGACGAGGAACCATTTACAGCGCCCGTTGCAGGCACGACCGGGTTTGCGTCGTCGTTTGCCGCACGGGGGCCCAAGGACAGCCGCGGCCGTTCGTTACGCGAGCTCGACCTCCACACGCGCCTGCTTCGTTACCCCTGCAGTTACATGATCTATTCCGAAGCCTTCGACGGCTTGCCCGCCGCGGCACGGACCGCCATCTACGCACGACTCTGGGACGTGCTGTCCGGTCGGGACGTGAGTGAGAGGTACGCACCGCTCAGTGCAGCCGACCGCCAGGCCATCCTGGAGATTCTCCGCGAGACGAAGACCGGTCTCCCGCGGTACTGGTACGAATCTCCCGCACGGGACGCCTCGACTTCGTAAGTCCCCGGATCGACCGGCACTGAGCAGTGGCGTATTCGATGTGCCGACGTGCATGAAGTGCCGGCGGGCGGCGATCGTTCAGGATGACAATCGGCGCATCGGTGCCGGTTCACGCGCCGGGCGGCGCGAGCGCCCGGAAGATGATGAGGTGTCCTGTCAGCGCGGCCAGCACCATGAGCGACACGCCGGGCACGGCAGTGATTGTACGGCTGATGGGTACGGTCGGGTTGCGCGGGACACCGGCAGCAGCCGGATTGGCGTATGATCGGCGCGGCGATGAGTGACACGAGCGCCTTGCGCATCGTCCGACCGTTCGAGGCGGTCGACCTGAACTGGTGGACGGCCTACGATTGGGCGGGCGGCGTCGAGCTCACCGCACTGGCCGGCCTGGAGCGTTTCCTGGTGTACACACGCAACAGCATCTATGACATCACGGTGCTGTCGACGCACACGGGGGACATTCTGGTCCAAGGGGGGCGTTTCTTCCCGGTGCGCACACGAGCGCGACTCGCCGGCTGTTCGCTCGGCGGCGGCGTGCTCAAGCTGCGCGCCATTCATCCGGGGTTCCTGATGGAGCTCCTGCACGAGGGCCGCACCATCGTGACCACGACGGTGCGTTCCATAATTTCCATCGAGTCGCCGCTACCGCAGTGAACGACACGGGCAGCCAGCGAGGCCGCTCGAGCCTGTCACCGCGATCCCCTTGTCCTGAACCTCCCGCTCCCCGGCGACCGTGCGGCGCGCACGTCGCGGTCCTCCTTGCCCGTTGCAGCGAGCTGATCATGACTTCACTTGCACCCGTGACGACACGTGTTCTCTTTACGGTACTGATCCTGACTGGTGTGTCGCATGCCGCGGCCGGCCAGGACGTGAGCACGACGACGGCAGCCCAGGAGATCGTGCAGCTCCGCGCGGAGCTGGCGGAGCTGCGCGCCGAGATCGATGCGCTCAAGCAGTCGTCGCTGGACGCGTGGGACCCGGAGACACCGGAGCACCCGCGGGCGCACAACCGGCACCCGCCGACCCGAGGGTCGAGATGCTGCAGACGCAGCTAGCCGGCCTGGCGCAGGTGAAAGTCGAGTCCGAAACGCAGATGCCGGTGCGGCTCTTTGGAACCATTCACGCCCACGCATTCGCGAATACAGGCGAGGCGAACTGGATGGACGTGCCGAACATCGTGCCCCCACGACCCGCCGACGGGCACACGGGCACGTTCAGCCTTGCGCTTCGACAGACGCGGATTGGCTTTGCCGCCGACGGCCCGCGGATTGGATCCGCCAGGGCCAGCGGCGTGCTGGCGTTCGACTTCTTCGGGGGCATTCCCGGCTTTCAGACGGGGCAAGTCATGGGCCTGCCGCGGCTGCTCGTCGGCTTCGCGCGCATCGAAACCGCCCGCGTGGCGGTGCAGGCAGGCCAGGACCACGTCATCCTCGCGCCCCGCGACCCGTCGTCACTGGCGGCTTTTGCGTTTCCGCTCCTGTTCAGATCCGGAAACCTCTACCTGCGCGCGCCCCAGGCACGAGTGGAAGCAACGCTCGCGCCGCACGTCAGACTGACGACGGGTGTGCTCGCGCCGATAGGTGGCGACGTTCCTGGCGAAGACTATCCCGCGCTCGGCGGCGAGCGGTCCCGGCGTCCCGCCATCCAGGCCCATCTCGGCTACTCGCGGGGGACCGTGGGTGACCCGCGCGTGGTTGCGGCCGGCATCTCAGGGCATTACGCTCGGGAGCGACGGGGAGAGGTGTTGGACGAGAGTTGGGCCGGCGCACTCGACTTTGCCGTACGCCACGATCGCATCGGGATTGCCGGCGAGTTGTTCACCGGCCGCAACATCGACCAGTTTGGCGGCGGGCTCGGCCTCACTCCCCGCGCGGCGGGGGATGGGCCGAGGTTCAGGTCTTTCCGACGGCCCGGGTGGCGACGCACGTAGGGTTCGGGATCGACCAGCTGCGAGGAGACGTGCGCAGCGCTCCCCGCGCTCGCAACCGAACGGCCTACGGTAACATCAGGTACGCGCTCACTCCGGAGGTCGAAGCGGGCGTCGAGTATCAGTGGCTGGCAACGCGTCCGGGGACGGGCGCCGAACGCCGTAATCATCACCTCGATTGGGTGCTGCTCTACAGGTTCTGACGTTGCGTGCGTGGCCAACGCGCGAATGCTGGATGTTCGCGATTGCGTGGCTCGTGTGTCCGGCCATGCTCCTGGCCGGACCCGTGTCCGGACATGTCCGTACCGAGACGCGTGCGGGCGCCCCGCCGGCCCCGGCAGTGGTCTCTATGCCGAGCCGCTCGATTCGGCCGTCCCGCGTCTGCCTCGCGAAGTGACGCTCACCCAGCGCAACAGAACGTTCCTGCCACCGGTCACGGCGGCCCCGGTCGGATCGACCATTCGATTCCCCAACAATGACCTGATCTTCCACAATGTCTTCTCATTGTCCGGACCGGAACCATTCGATCTGGGGCTCTACCGTGCTGGCGAGACGCGCGCCCGCACGTTCGCGCATCCAGGCACGTATCGCGTGTTCTGCAACATACATCCGGAGATGACGGCACTGCTCGTCATTGTCCCAACGCCGTACGTCACCGTCGCAGGGAACGATGGGCGCTACACGCTGGACCTGCCGCCCGGGCGATATCGATTGACGGCGCTCTCCGAACGGGCACGCCCGGTGACGCTGGAGATCGAGAGCACCGTCGGCGCGTCAGCCGCCCCCCAGCTGGTACTGGACGAATCGGCGTGGGTGGCGGCACAGCACAAGAACAAGTTCGGGCAGGACTATCCCGCAGCCAGCTACAAGCGCTGACTCGGCGCGGACCTGCGAACGGCTGGCGCCTGCAAGGCGGTAGACTCCCCGCGCTCCTCCACCTCACCGCGCTGAACGAGATCGTCTTGTCGACTTGGCTTGGCGCCGCGCGCGGCTCGTCGGCTGCAGCGCTTGGAGATCTGTGCTCTTGACAACCGGATGGCTGATAGGTGTTAGGCAGCCGGTTGCTCACGTTTTCGTCACTGCCGGCTGCGCCCCATGCTCAGCCAGATACTGTCGAAGTGCCTCGTTGACCGTCGCGGAATCGCGAAAGGCCTTCGCCAGATCCGGCTCGAGTAGAACTACGTTCGTCCCCTGTTGGTAGCGTTCGTAGTGCTTGCCACGAACACCTCCACGTAGGCTGTACTCAGGCCGCATGTCGTCGCCGCCGGCGAATCACCGTGGGTTCTTCCGTAGTCATATCGTTCTGCCGCTGTCACATCCCGTGCGCTGATCAGCCGAACTCGGTCGCCACGATCCGCGTGGGAGACGATAATCAGGGGCTGCCGATCGAGTAGCCTGTCGTCAGCATTCGATTCTCGTCGTCGGAGTGATCCGATCCCCGAGCGTGATCGCGAACGGATCGCCGAACACCGTTGATGCTTCTTCGAACGAGACCCCATGATCGGCCTGATTCTGTCGGTCCTTGTCTGGATCCCACTGAAGTCCATTCAGTCCGGGTATACAGACAAGCCCAGGCGTCTCGGTTCAACCGAAGCTGGAGGCGTGACCACTCTCGTTTCTGTGTCTGTCGTCGGGCCATATCAACGTTCGCGATCAGCCGCGGCGGCCCTCATGATCGTGCCGGCCGCCGTCGGCTGCAAGCGGTGGTTGGCCGGATTGTGATCCGTAACGCCATGGGTTACACCATGAAGATGCACAACCCGCCGCATCCCGGTGAAGTGCTGCGAGAACTCTGCTTGAAGCCGCTCGGATTGAGCGTTACGGATGCCGCCCGATCGCTGGGGGTGAGCCGCCAAGACCTTGTCGAGCATTCTCAACGCGCGCGCTGGAATCACTCCGGAGATAGCCGTCCGCCTCTCGCTCGCCTTTGGAACGACCGCCGAGAGTTGGATGAACCAGCAAGTTCAGTACGATCTGTGGCACGTTGAACGGCGGGCGAAGCTGAGAGGATTGACGCATCGCCGACATCGATCAGTGCCGAAACCGATGCGAGAACCTTGCTCCGGCTCGCGGGATCCAAAGCCTTCAACGTGCCATAGTATCGCCTCGATTGCCGAGATGTGCGGGTCCCGTGTCTTGTCTGCCATCGAAATCTCCAAGGGATCTCGGTCGCTGGTTTCGCTGCCTAACCACTGACTCAGTAGACCGCCGGGCTCCCGCTGCAGCCAACGGCGGCCGAGTCGACAGAGTGTCGCTCCCTATCCTCTGGAGAAGCAAGTATTTCGGCTGATGGACGGCCAAGGGCAGCGTGGCGTTGGCTGCGGGAATCAGTCCCCGGCGGCCGCTGTGACAGCCAACGCCCACCGGCCGTCGGGGACGACGCCGCCGAACCTCCATGGAGCCGATCGCCCGCCGCACCGGGCACGCGACCGACCGAGCGGGCTCCGCATGCCGAGTCCTCCCTGACGGCTTCTTCAGGGCTGCAGCGGCTCGCCGGAGCTATATGCGGAGGGGATGGTGGGCGCGACGTGCGAACCGGGCTCGACCCGACAGGGCGCAGTTCACTCAGTCGTGGGGGCCTGCCCCGCCGCGCGTGCGACCCGTGTCGAGCGGGCCCGTGGACACTGGCGCCACCAGGCGCGGCAGCAGGCGCCGGCCTCCAAGGACCACCGCGACGAATGCAATCGCGGCAGCGGCAATCCCGATGGCGATCGCGGTGACGAGGAGGAAACGGCGCCGTCCGCTCATGGTGATCCTCTCCTGCTGGTGGTCGAAAGCCCGGTGGCTGGCCAGGAACCGGTGGTGGCAGCCGGAACCACCCAGGGCTACAGGCTGCTGGCCAGCTCCGGTACCTTCAGGTTGAAGACCTTCCTGGCATTCTCCTCGAAGATCATCCGCTTGTCCGCATCGGTCAGCCATTCGATGGATTCAATCGTGTAGCGCGTTTCATCCAGCCAGCGCCCCGTTCTGGGATCCTTCACCGTCCCCACTCCAGGCCGCTCGGTTCCAAAGAGACACCGGTCCACACCCACCGTCTTGAAGAGCAGCTCCAACGCATCCTTCGAATACAGCACGGTGTCGTAATACAGCTTGCGCATCATGTCGGAGAACCGCGGCCCCTTGCCGCGCAGCGAGCTCGCCTCGAAGCGCGCGTACTGGTAGGGGATGGCCCCGCCGCCGTGCGACACCAGGATGTTGAGCGTGGGAAAGTCGTTGAAGACGTTCGACGTGAGGAGTGACACGACGGCGACATTCTCCTCGTTGATGAAATGCAGCGAGTAGGGCAAGCGCTCGGATCGGCAGCCGGTCGAGTGGATGTGACCGGGAACGTCGAGCTCCACCAGCTTCTCGTACAGCGGGTACCAGAAGCGATCGCCCAGCGGCGGCGTCTCCACACCGCTGCACTCGCCTGGATCCGGATTCAACAGGCAGCCGACTAATCCCTGCTCTTTGACGCATTTCTCCAGATACGGAAGGATGGCCTTGGGGCTCACGCCCGGCGTCAGCGGCAGGCCGCACACGCCGCGGAAGGTATTTGGATACAGCTCCACCTGCTTCGCGATGATGGCGTTCGTCTCCTCGACGAACCACTGGACGAGCCTCGGGTGCTCGCTGGTCATCATCTGATACGGGCGCGGCGAGATCAGCTGGAGGTCCGTGCCCACCTCCTTGAGCTGGTCGAGGTGTGAGCTGCCGCCAAAAACCGGCTGGTTCAGCGCCTGTCTGACGTCCTCGTCGTTGGCCAGCCCGCCGCCCCGACCGTGCGCCCCACGGTGCGCGAGAATCTGGGCCTTGTACACATACAGGCTGTCCGGCGCCGTCACATGCCCGTGCGAATCGATGATCGCGGCTCTCCTCCCAGTCCTGGAGGCCGAATTGTAGTGCAGATCGAGGAATCTGGCGTTCGCAAACGGAGGAGCTTCGCTGCGCCGCAGCCGTGGCACCAGACATCTCCTCACGCTGAGATCGTCACGAATGAAGCAAGTTTCTGCGGCGGCGTGAGGAGATGTCTAGCCCCGCGAAGCGGGGCAAAGCCAATACTGGCGGCAGTGAAGCGGAGCTACTCCGGCCTTATGAGTCTCGGCGGGTTGAGGCGAAGCTTCACTACCGTGCCCGTTGGGATGCCCGTGCCTGCAGCAACTGATTCAGGTGGCGCTGCGCCTCCACGGAATCCGGCTCGATGCCGAGCGCCTTTCGCACCTGCAGGATCGCCTCATCCACGCGACCGTGGAGCCCCAGCGCCACTCCGAGATTGCGATAGGCGTCGGCGTGGCGGGGATTGATGTCCACGACACGCATCAGATGCGCGATCGCCTCGTCGAGCCTGCCCTGCGGGCCCAGCAGCATTGCCAGGTTGAAGTGCGCATCCGCATTCTCGGGATTGAGTGCGATGGCGTGTCCGAGCTCGCGGACGGCTTCTTCCGTGCGTCCCGACGCACTCATCGCGTTCGCCAGATTGAAGCGGACCCGATCGTCTGCGGGTGCGAGGCGCACGGCCTCGCTCAGGTGCTGCAGGGCCTCGACGAGCCGGCCCTGCACCTGCAATACCGTGCCCAGATTGCTGTGCGCCTCCGCATTGTTCGGCTCGATTCTGAGCGCTTCCTGCAGCTGCACCTGGGCGTCCTGCGCGCGACCGGCCTGCAGGTACTTGGTGGCGAGCAGATTGTGAGCCGCCGCATGGCCTGGATTGGCTCGTACGCGCAGCTCCGCGGCCGCCGTGTCTGCCAGCAGCGCCCGCTGGAAGTAGTCGCGCGTCAGCACAGCGATGTCCTCCCGTCGCCGGGGAATCACCTCCACCCACAGCGCGCCCATTTCATCCGTCGACTGCGGGCCCCACTGCACGCGCCGCGGAGGCCGATGACGATTGTTCGGGTTCGCCTCTGAATTGTCGTAGACGAACCTCATCGTCAGCACGGTACCTCGTGGCAGGTAGAGCGGCGACTCGTACCGATATTGGTCCTGCCATCGGATGTCCCAGTTCCTGATCCGGATGAGCGGCGTGCTGGTCCCGTTGGGAAGAGTGGCTGTCCCGCGAATCTCGGTGGCGAGATAGTGGGCGTGCGGATACACGCTCACCGCCTCGACGTCCACGGGAAGGACGTAGCGATCTTCGGCCACGTAGTCGCGCTGACCGGCCGGTATGTCGATGGCCTTCGACTCGAGCTTCACCACCACCGGCACGCGCGTTGGTGGATCCGAGGCGAAGAACAGGCCGATCGAAGGCTGAACCGTCTCGGGCTGCGAGCCACCGACCATGTGCAGCTGCACGATCAGATCGCTGCCTTCCTCGAGCGCCCACGCGGTGTCGGCCGGCTCGAGGACCGGCGTCTTGCCGGGCGACCACCCATAGACGTTTTGCACGTCGTCTTCGGGCATGGTCGCGAACCCAGGCTCCGGATCCGCGCGGTCCAGGCGGCGGGAGACGCGAGCCGGATCGATCCCAATGTTGGCGTGGTGGAGCACCCGCGGATTGTCCGCACGAAACTCGACGGCCCGGACATACCGTGTCCCTGAACGAGGGACGGAAACGACGAAGTTGCGGAAGACGTCGGTCTCGCCGGCCGGAAGGATGTACGGATCGGAGACTTGGAGCACGAGATCGGGAGTGCCGAGCTGCCAATCGCCCGCGAATTCGGGCACCTGCGGAGCGTCTGCCGGATCGCCACGCGGGGTTCCCTGCTCGACCCACTGTTGAATCGTGGCTATCTGATCCTCGCGCAGCCGTCGTTCGTTGAGGAACCGGCCGTGCCCGGGCTCGGGCATCCAGGGAGGCATGGCGCGACTCGTGGTCGCCCAGGCGATGGCTTCCGCATTCGCGCGGACCGCGTCGTAGTCGAGCACGCTGAATGGCGCGCCGGCGACACAGAGCGGGTCGTCAGGTGCGATCCCTGGCGCGGGTGGTCGGGCTTCCGACTCGATCGGCCGGTGGCAGGCCGCGCAGTTCTCGAACAGAATCGGCGCAACGTCCCTGTTGAACGTCACGACGCGTGGCGGCGCCGACAGCGACGCGGGCGCCTCCGGCTGTGGCCGGCACGCCGCAACCGTCGCCACCACGATCAGGACGCCGCACAGCGGCACCATCCACCGCGGCCATTCACGTCGCATCCAATGCAGAATGCAGGATTCAGAATGCAGAATCCTCACAAACGCGCCCGAACACACCCCCTCTGCCTTCTGCACTCTCTGCTTTCCATTCAACCTGTGCGCTATTCACGTGTCAGAAATCCACCTGCACACCGATGTCCACGAACCGTGCCTGCAGGATGACCGTCGGAGCCAGCCATGCCGGACCGAATGTGAGGTTGTACGTCTGAACCGGGTTCGCGTTGAACAGATTGTAGATCGACACCGTTGGACGCACGACCGCGCGACTGCCACGAAACGCCTTGCTGATCCGGATGTCGGTCTGATAGATGCGGTCCCCGTACATCGTGCCCGCAGGGAGAAGGTTGATCGTCGGCGGCACGCCCGTGAAATTCCGGCCGAGCGACGGCGAAGCGATCGC
Organism: uncultured Bifidobacteriaceae bacterium; assembly: GCA_964505975.1. Classification (GTDB taxonomy): domain Bacteria; phylum Acidobacteriota; class Vicinamibacteria; order Vicinamibacterales; family UBA2999; genus Gp6-AA40. Next base: position 13,140 of record CAZDLW010000143.1, read on the forward strand.
GTTCGACAACGGATAGTTCGCGCTGAGCTGCGGTCCCGAGAGGCTCTGGAACGTCGTCGCCACGTTGATGTTCCACCAGATTGGAGACGCGAACTGCCCCTTGACCTGCGGATGCAGCGGCGGCCGCACGTCGCAGTAGGCCTCGGTCCGCGGACCGGTAAACGACAGACTGAGGTCGTCTATCAGGTTGCAGTTGTCCACACGCCCTCGTCCGAGGCTCACACCGCCCGACACCAGCATGTTTCGAGGGAGGCGCGCGTTGACCTCGAAATCGACGCCGTCGTACACCTCCTCGATACCTCGCCCGACCTCTTTCGAACTGAAGATCAGGTTATTGGGCGCAATGATCCGATTGACGTCGTACAGACCGCACAGCTGTCCACCGCCGCCACCGCCCGGCAGCCGCGTATCGGTCGGCACAGGAACACAGTACGGCGTGAAATCCGCGTTCGTCACATTGAGGTTGCGCGTAGCGAACAGATTTCCGAACGATCGGCGGGTGTACGCCGCGTAGCCGGACACGCGGGGCATCAGCTCGCGCTGCACGCTCACCTGGAACTCCCAGTTGTTGGGGCGCACGTGCCAGCCCTCGACAATGGCGGGATCGTAGTTGGTCGTTCTCGCGACCACCTGACCGAAGAGCGGATTGCTGATCGGCCCGCACCCGACCTGTCCCGGGAAGCGGCTGTTGGCGGCCGGGTTCGTCAGGTCGCAATCGATGAACGGATCGTATGTTCCGCTCGGGCTGCTCCACGTTCGCGTCACCTGATTCACCGTCGACTGCACGGGATTGACGGCTCGCGCAATCGTGTAGGACTCGCCGACGACGTAACGGCCGATGCTGGCTTTCACCGCCATCTTTCCGTCGCCAAACGGATCGTAGGCGACACCGAACCTGGGATTGACGTCCTTCCAATTCGGAACGTTCTCGACCGCCGCGAAGCTGCGCGCAGGCGTGAACGGACCGGCCGCAATGTCCTGGGCATCAACGCGCGCGTTGAGGAAGTCCAGTCGCACGCCGTAGTTGAACGTGAAGCGGTGAACCCTCCATTGATCCTGCGCGTAGAGCCCCATGTTGTAGCGCAGAGTCTCGCGGTACTGGATGGGGGTGGCGTACT
>CAZDLW010000144.1:0-14197 GCA_964505975.1 uncultured Bifidobacteriaceae bacterium
AGTCGCCGCGCGCGTCGTGGCGCCGCCAGACGCGGTCGTCGTGCATAGGCGCGCGACAACGGGCGCGCGTGCGAGTCCCACGTGCTACCAGCCCGACGCCGCCGACCAGATCGGCACTCTGGGCTGGCGCCCCGGCGTCGTCAGTGCTCGACGGCATCCAGCCAATCACGCCTGATGGGGCTGAACACATCCAGCTCGAAGGTGTCCTCGAGCGCTTCGGCCTGGTGAGGCGTGCCGGGAGGGATGTGCAGGACTTCACCTTCGCGCACGATGATCTCCTCTCCGGCCACGTGAAACCGGAGCGCGCCTTGCAAGACGTAGGTCATCTGCTCGCTGTCGTGTGCGTGTATCGGAACGAGCGTGCCCCGTTTCAGGTAGATTTGCGCGAGCATCTCCCGCTCACCGGACACGATCTTCTGCGAAACCATCTCGGTGACCTTGTCGAGGGCGATCTCGTCCCAGCGGTGCAGTCGTGGCGTCATGGATGATTGTCCTGCAAACGTCTCTCGCGGCGTCGCGCACCGGACCTTGCGAGGCTCGCGGGGGCTGCCCTTCCAGCAGCAGCCCTGATCCGCGACGGGGAGACAGGACTCGAACGATAGTGACATAATCTGCCCGTCATGAAAGCGACGACCTTCGCCAACGGCGTGGAGGCCCGTACGACTGGAGCGAACGTGCGGAGCCGCCCATACGAGGGGTTGACGCGTAAGCAGCTGCTCGACGCGTATCGTGTGATGCTGCTGTCGCGAAAGATCGACGACAAGGAGATTCAGCTCAAAAACCAGACCAAGGCCTTCTTCCAGATCAGCGGTGCCGGCCACGAGGCCGTGCTGGTTGCTGCCGGGAGCCACTTGCGCGGGGGGTACGACTGGTTCTTTCCGTATTACCGCGACCGCGCCCTGTGCCTCATGCTGGGCGTCACCCCGCTCGAGATGTTCCTCGCTTCCGTTGGCGCAGCGGACGACCCGGCGAATGGCGGGCGCCAGATGCCCTCCCACTGGGGGCATCGCCAGCTGAACATCCCTTCGCAGAGCAGCTGCACGGGCACACAGTGCCTGCAGGCGGTTGGATGTGCCGAGGCGGCCCTCATCTACGAGCGCGTGCCGGAGATTCCCCGTCGTGACGAGCGGTACCACGAGGACGAGGTGACGTACGTCTCGGTCGGAGACGGCGCCACGAGCGAAGGAGAGTTCTGGGAGGCGCTGAGCACGGCGTGCACCAGAATGCTGCCGGTCCTGTTCCTCGTCGAAGACAACGGCTACGCCATCTCTGTCCCAGTCGAGGTGCAGACGCCCGGGGGCGACATCTCGAGGCTTGTGGAGGGCTTTCCCGGCCTGCACGTGTTGCGCTGTGACGGCACGGACTACCTGGCCAGCTATCACACGATGCGCGACGCGGTGGCGCACGTACGCGGACGGAACGGCCCCGTGCTCGTGCACGCAACCGTCGTGCGTCCGTACTCGCATTCGTTGTCCGACGACGAGAAGCTGTACAAGACGACGGAGGAGCGCGAGGCAGAGGCGCGGAGGGACCCGCTGCTGCGGATGCGTCAGTTCCTGCAAAGCGAGGCACTGGTCACCGAGAAGGAACTAGCGGAGATCCTCGCGTCGGTCGAGCGCGACGTGAACGCGGCGGCAGACGAGGCGCTGCACGCCCCCACACCGGCAGCGGAGACCGCCAGTCTGTACGTCTTCTCGCCAGACGTCGACCCGACCTCGAAGGAATTCGACACCGAGCCGCAGCCGCACGGCAAGCCCGACACCATGGTCGGCATCATCAACGCCACCCTGAAGGACGAAATGGCGCGCGACCCGCGCATCGTCGTCTTCGGTCAGGATGTGGCCGACGCAAGCCGCGAAGAGGCGCTCGCGTCGGTGGCCGGCAAGGGCGGCGTCTTCAAGGTCACACACGGGCTGCAGCGGCGGTTCGGCAGCGAGCGTGTGTTCAACTCGCCTCTGGCGGAGGCCAACATCATCGGGCGGGCCGTCGGGATGGCGCTCCGCGGCCTGCAGCCGGTCGTAGAGATCCAGTTCTTCGATTACATCTGGCCGGGCTTCATGCAGATTCGGGACGAGCTCTCGATGATGCGCTATCGCTCGGCGAACCGGTGGTCGTGCCCGGTGGTCATTCGCGTGCCCATCGGAGGCTACCTCCGCGGGGGTGCACCATACCACAGCCAGTCGGGTATCGCGATCTTTGCGCATACGCCCGGCATCCGCATCGTGTTCCCGTCGAACGCCCAGGACGCCGCCGGCCTCCTCCGCACGGCAATCCGCTGCGACGATCCGGTGCTGTTCTGCGAGCACAAGCACCTCTACCGTCAGCCGTACAACAAGAGCGCCTATCCTGGCGCCGACTACATGGTGCCGTTCGGGAAGGCGGCGGTGGCACGCGACGGCACGGACGTGGTGGTCTTCACGTGGGGGGCACTGGTGCAGCGGTCTCTGCTCGCGGCGCAGCAGGCCCACCACGACGGCATCAGCGTGGCCGTCGTCGACCTGCGGTCGCTCATCCCGTACGACTGGGACACGATTGCAGCCTACACCAGGCGTACGAATCGCGTCGTCATCGCCCACGAAGACCAGCTCACTTGTGGATTCGGCGCCGAGATTGCCGCCCGAATCTCCGAAGAGCTCTTCGAGCATCTCGACGCTCCGGTGACGCGCGTCGCGGCGTTGGACTGTCCGGTCGCCTACGCACCTGTGCTCGAAGAACGAATTCTTCCCGGCTCGGCCGACGTATTGAAGGCGATCCGTACGCTTGCGCGATACTGACTGACTGTCGAGCGACCCGTAACGTCGCGCGCGGCGGGCCTGCCCTGCCGCCGTCGCATTCCCGGGAGATGTCTCACACCGCCCTCCGTCCCGACGGTTGCCGGCGCCCGCATGGGCTGCCCGCCCTGCTCATGTGTGCCCTGGTGGTCGCAGGTAGCAGTCGTGCGGCGATGCAGGTGGAGACCCTGCGTGCCGTGGGCGGGCTCCCGCCGCACGTAGCGGGTGCGTTCGAAGAGCCCATCGCCTTCCGGCAAGCATCGAACGGGGTGTACCTCGTGTTCGATCGGCGGGCGCATGCGGTGCACCTCGTCGATGCCGACGGCGGCGGCACGCGGCGCGTCGTAGACATCGGGCAGGAGGAGGGCCGCATCATTCAGCCCAGCGGGTTCCACAGTACGCCGGATGGCAGCTTCGTCGTGGCCGACATGCCGCGTGGACAGCAGCGGATTCAACTGTTCAGCTCGACCGGGTCGAGGCTGGGTGGCTTCTTCCTGCCGGGTCGACCCGCCGCGCGCGTCACGATCGACAACATGGTCCTCAACGGCGTCGGTTCGGTCCAACACACCGGAGCTACGCTCCTCGTGAGCCATCCAGAGAGCGGGGCGCTCTTCACGGAGTATGCATTCTCCGGCCATCCGGTACGTCATGTCGGCCAATCGCGCGAGAGACGACCCGATCACGAACCGGATCTGCACGCCGCCCTGAACGCGGGATTCCCGCTCGTCGATCCAAACGGCGGGTACTACTTCGTGTTCATCACGGGGCAGCCGATGTTCAGGAAGTACGATGCGCACGGCCAACTGGTGTTCGAGCGATACATTCAGGGGCGCGAGCTCGACCAGTATCTCGCCACGCAACCCACTCGCTGGCCGAGTCGTCGCGTCGAGGACCGCGAGGTGCCGTTCGTGGTGCCCGTCATCCGTGCGGCGGCCGTGGACCCACAGGGGCGGCTCTGGATTTCGCTGAGTGTTCCCTACACGTACGTCTACGATTCCGACGGCGAGAAAGTGCGGACCGTGCAGTTCCGTGCCGCCGGCATCGTCAGTCCGACCAGCCTGTACTTTTCCTACACCGGGCGACTCCTCGTCACGCCCGGCTGCTACGAGTTCGACCCCCGCTGACCGGCCGCGTCGTCGAAGCGCCGCGGCGACGAAGGCTGCCGTTCCGTGCAGTTCGGGCGCTCCACGGCATGTGTGTCACCTGAGGTTGCGCTCGGTAACTGGGCCGATCGCGACGAAATACCGAGAAGCTTCGTTAGAGGCTTGAACGGCCCGAATCCATGCAATCGGGTCAGGTTTCGGGCAGCCGTTCAAGACGTCTCGCCCGCACGGAGTGCGGGCAGGAGATACTGCCATCAGCGAGGCGGAGTCGCAGCCGACCTCGCGGGTCCGAGGCGGAGCCTCGCTACACTAAGACGAGCGACGAGCAGCATGCTGATCGCGTCCCATCTCACCCGGTACTTCAACACACGCACGGCCGTGGAAGACCTGTCGTTCGAGCTGGCGCGAGGCGAGGTGTTCGCACTCCTTGGCCCGAACGGCGCCGGCAAGACCACCACATTGCGCATGCTGGCCGGGCTCATCGAGCCGTCGAGCGGCTCGATTCATATCGATGGGGAGGCGCTGTCACGAAGCAACGCCGGGCGGCTCCGTGGGCGCACGGGGCTGCTGACCGAAGCTCCAGGCCTGTGGGACCGGCTGACGGTCCGCCAGAATCTGCTCGTCTACGCGCGGCTGTACGGCCTCGCGTCGCCGCGGAAGGCCGTGGAGGCTTCGCTCGACCTGTTTGGCGTGGCCGATCGAGGGGGCGACGTCGCGGCGCAACTCTCCAAGGGACTGAAGCAGCGCGTAGCACTGGCCCGTACGCTGCTCCACGAGCCGGACGTCGTGCTGCTCGACGAGCCGACATCCGGGTTGGATCCGGAGAGCGCGCGGGATGTGCGCGAGCTGGTGCGGCGACTGCGCGACGAGCGGCGCGCCGTGCTGCTGTCCACACACAATCTGGACGAGGTCGAGCGCGTCGCCGACCGCGTCGCCGTGCTGCGATCGAGGCTTGTCGCCGTGGACACGCCGGCGGCATTGAGGGCCCGGCTGTTCGGGGCCCGTGTGCGAATCGTCCTCTCTCGCCAGGTGGACGTCTACTCGGCCGTGCTGCGGGCCGCGGGCGTCGACGACGTGGTCGTGGAGGGCTCGGCCCTGTCGATTGGCATCAACGGATCTGTGACCACGCCGGCCCTGGTGAGACGGCTCGTCGACTCGGGTGCCGAGATCGAGCGTGTGACGCCGGAGGAACCGCCGCTCGAGGAAGTCTACCTCCGGCTGCTCCAGAACGAGGAGGACCAACCGTGATGGGTCGCGTGGCGGCGCTGCTCGTGAAGGAGCTTGCGGATCTTCGCCAGAATCCCGGAGTCCTCCTGCCGGCCGTGCTGACCGGGTTCGCGTCGCTCGTCCTTCCGTTCTTCGTCGCCGTCCTGGTGCCGTACTTCACCGGCGAGCAGCTCTCCGACTCCAGCGACTTCGAGATCGCCCTGGAGATGTACGAGTCCCAGCCTTCGACTCGCTCGCTCGATCCCGAAGCGGCCGTTCAGGCCTGGCTGTTCGATCGGTTCCTGATCCTGCTCGTGCTCACGCCGGTGGCCGGGTCCATGGCCGTCGCCGCCTACAGCGTGATCGGAGAGAAGCAGGCGCGTACGCTCGAGCCCCTGCTCGCCACTCCGCTCACCACATTCGAACTCCTTTCGGCCAAGGTGCTCGGCGCCTTCCTTCCCGCACTGGGGCTGACGGTGGCATTTTTCGGTGTTTACGTGGCCGGCGTCGCGCTCCTCGCACGACCTGGCGTCTTCCTTGTCCTGCTGCAACCCCGCCCACTCGCTGTCGTGTTCCTGCTGGGTCCGTTGGCGGCACTGGCCGCCCTGCAACTGGCCGTCTGTGCCTCATCACGCGCGAACGATGCACGGAGCGCGCAGCAACTGGGCACGCTGATCATCCTTCCGATCTCTGCGCTTCTCGTTGCCCAGTTCATGGGTGTCCTTCGTCTGACGTTTGCGACTCTCCTGCTGCTCGTGCTGGTGCTGGTAGCGGCCAATCTCGGGCTGATGTGGCTCGGCGTCAGGCTGTTTCAGCGCGAGAGCATCCTCACGCGGTGGCGATGATGTCGGGCACCCCTCCATCCGCGCGAATGACGCTGACCGAAGTCGCGTCTTTCACGCACGTCGCCGTCAAGCATCCGCGCGAGGCCTTCGTCGACAGGCGCAGGATCGAGTCGCAATGGAGGACGCTCGGCTTCACCGCGCCCCCGGATCTCGCGAGAGCCGGCGCAGAGCACGACCGGTTCGTCGAGATCCTGTGCGCCGCTGGAGCCGAGGTCCACACACTGCCGCGCGACGATCGTACGACGCTCGATTCCATCTACGTCCGCGACACCTCGGTGGTGTGCACACGTGGGGTCGTTCTCGGCAGCATGGGGAAACGTCAACGCGCCGGGGAGCCCGCTGCACTCGAGGACGCGCTGGCGCAGATGGCGTGCGCCGCGTGCAGCGTTGCTGGGCGAATCACCGGCGAGGGGCGTCTCGAGGGCGGAGATGCCGTCTGGCTCGACGACCACACCCTCGTCGTCGGTCATGGTTACCGGACGAACCAGGACGGCATCCGGCAGCTCCGTACGCTGGTCGGATCGGACGTGGAGCTCGTTGAAGTCTCTCTGCCGCACTGGCGCGGCGAGGACGACGTCATGCACCTGATGTCGCTCTTCAGTCCTGTCCACGCCCGCGCGGCCGTCGTCTACTCGCCGCTGTTGCCCGTGCCGTTCCGGAGGTGGCTGCTGGATCGTGGGCTGACGCTCATCGAAGTACCCGACGCCGAGTTCCCGACGATGGGCACGAACGTACTGGCGCTCGCGCCCGGGAAGTGCGTCATGATCACCGGCAATCCGCGGACGCGCGGATCCCTGGAACGGGCGGGCATCGAGGTCATCGAGTACGCCGGACACGAGATCAGCGTGAAGGGCGCCGGGGGACCGACGTGCCTCACGCGGCCACTGCGTCGCGTAGCGGCCGTATCCTCCGACATCGGAGCCGTGTGACGACCGGCGTCGTTTCCGGGGTTAGACTGAAGGCGTGATTCGATCTGTCGCCGTGTTGGGCGCCGGGGTCATGGGCGCCCAGATCGCGGCTCACTTCGCCAACGCTGGCGTTCCGGCGCTGCTGCTCGATGTGACACCGGACGCAGCGGCGCAGGGCCTCCAACGAGCCCGGGCGCTGAAACCTGACCCGTTTTTCATGCCCGACTCCCACAAACTCATCCGCACCGACGGCTTCGAGGGCGGTCTCACCCGCCTGCAGGATACCGATTGGACGATCGAGGCCGTCATCGAGCGGCTCGACGTGAAGCGCGAGCTCCTGGCGCGCGTCGATGCCGTCCGGCGGCCGGGAACCATCGTCAGCTCGAACACCTCCGGTATTCCAATCGCGGCGCTGGCCGAAGGCCGCAGCGACGACTTCCGACGGCACTGGCTGGGGACGCACTTCTTCAACCCGCCGCGCTACCTCCGGCTCCTCGAGGTGATTCCCACTGCCGAGACGGACCCCGCCACGCTCGCCGCCATCGAGTCGTTCGCGGACCACCGGCTCGGAAAGGGCGTCGTCATCGCCAAGGATGCACCGAACTTCATCGGCAACCATCTTGCGCTCTACGGCGTCACGCGCACGCTCGCGAGAGTCGCCTCGGGCGAGTACACGATCGAAGAGGTGGATGCCATCACCGGCCCCGCGATTGGACGGCCCAAGAGCGCGACGTTTCGCACGCTCGACCTGGCGGGTCTCGACATCCTCGGTCATGTCGTCAGCAACCTGCACGAGCGGCTGCCCGACGAGCGCGCGCGTCAGGTATTCGTGCTGCCGCCGTTCGTGGAGCAGATGCTCGCGCGCGGCCTCACCGGCGAGAAAGCCGGTCAGGGATTCTACAAGCGCATCAAGCGGGCCGATGGCGAGTCCGAGATCCTCACCCTCGATCCCTCGACGCTCGAGTACCGATCTGCGCAGAAGCCAAAGCTGCCCTCCCTGGACGCGGCGCAATCGAACATCAGCGACGCCGACCGCATCCGAGCGCTGTTCCTTGCCAAGGACACGGTCGGCCGGTTCCTCCGCGAGACGCTTGCTCCGACGCTCGTCTACGCCGCCATCGTGACCCCGGACATCGCGCACTCCGCCGACGATGTGGACCGTGTCATGCGATGGGGCTTCGGGTGGGACCTTGGCCCCTTCGAGCTCGCCGACGCCATCGGCATCCGCGAAGTCACGGAGGCGGCACGCGAAGCCGCCCCGGAACTGTTCGAGCGGGGCGACCCTCCCCTGTTCCAGGAGCCGCTGCAGTCCGGACGCAACAGGCTGCGTGACGGCCTGGTGCCTCCGGCCGGACCGGACCTGCAGATCCTCCGCTGCGCGAAAGAGCGATCGCAGGTCGTGAAGAAGAATCCGGGGGCAAGCCTGGTGGACCTTGGCGACGGCGTGCTCTGCGTGGAATTCCACTCGAAGATGAACGCGATTGGCGGCGACACACTGCAGATGCTCCAGTCGGGCGTCCGCGAAGCGGCGCGCGGCCATGCCGCGCTAATCGTGGGTAACGAAGCGCCGCACTTCTCGGCCGGGGCGAATCTCATGCTGCTGCTGCTCGAAGCGCAGGAGGGCAACTGGGACGAAATCGACCTGATGATCCGCACGTTCCAGCAGACGACCATGGCCCTGCGCTGTGCCGACGTGCCGGTGGTTGCGGCACCGGCGGGCCTGACACTCGGGGGAGGATGCGAACTGGCCCTGCACGCAGCCCGCGTGCAGGCCGCGGGCGAGACGTACATGGGGCTCGTCGAAGTGGGCGTCGGGTTGATTCCGGCCGCGGGCGGCACGAAGGAGATGCTCGCCAGGGCCATCGAGCATGCACCAGAGGGCAGCACGGATTCTCTGCCGCACGTGCAGCGTGCGTTCGAGACGGTTGCGTTCGCCAGGACGTCGGCAAGCGGGCCGGATGCCATGCGGCTCGGCTACCTGAAACCTACGGATGCCTTTACGATGAATCGTGAGCGGCTGATTGCAGATGCCAAGACGAGAGCGCTGCAGATTGTTGCCGAGGGGTACCAACCGCCGCTTCCGCGCGAGGCCATCCCGGTGGGCGGCGACAGCGTGCTGGCGCCGCTCAAGCTGGGCATTCATCTCGCGTGGCGTGCCGGCCGCATCAGCGATCACGATGCCCTGATCGGGCGGAAGCTCGCGACGGTCATGGCTGGAGGAGCCCTCCCGCATGCCTCGACGGTGTCGGAGCAGCACCTGCTCGACCTGGAGCGCGAGGCGTTCCTCAGTCTCGTGGCAGAGCCCAAGACCCAGGAACGTATTCAGCACACGCTGAAGACGGGCAAACCACTGAGAAACTAGGACTAGGACTGGGAACTGAGGTGCTTCACTCCCTTGGCGTCGCGAGCGAGGGCGACCACGGCAATACTGCCGGCCGATGTCGGAGACATCGTCGTCGCCGGAGACGCCGAATCTCGGCAACCCTGCACACCCGGAGTACACGGTGAAGTTCGTGGACGTGGGAACCGGATCGCCAATTGTGCTCGTACCAGGAATCCAGGGGCGCTGGGAATGGATGAAGCCGGCGGTGGATGCGCTGGCACGGCGGTCTCGCGTCATCACGTTTTCGCTGTCGGACGAGCCCACCGCCGGCGGGCGCTTCGACGAGACCCGCGGCTTCTGGTGCTATCTCGATCAGATTGCCGACATCATGGACGCGGCCGGTGTAGACCGCGCCACCATCTGCGGCGTGTCCTACGGGGGCCTGATTGCGGCCGCCTTTGCCGCCAGGTTCCCGAATCGAGTCTCGCACCTGTCGCTCGTCTCGGCGATCCCGCCGGCGTGGAGTCCAGACGCGCGCGTGCGATTCTACCTGCGCGCACCGCTGCTGCTCTCGCCGGTGTTCGCCATCGCATCGCTCCGTCTCTATCGCGAGATCGCCGCCGCCGCGCCGAGCCACAGGATCGCGCTCGCGATGGTTCTGCGGCATGGATGGCAGGTGCTCACGCACATGCTGTCGCCGGGACGAATGGCGCGTCGTGTTCATCTGCTCGCCGGACTCGATGTGGAGGAAGAACTGCGGAAGGTCGATGTCCCGACGCTCGTCCTGACCGGCGAGGCGGCGCTCGACCGCGTCGTCCCCGTACATCTCACTCGCGAGTATCTGCGCATCTGGCCGCATGCCCACGAGGCAGCCCTCGAACGGACCGGCCACCTTGGACTCATCACGAGACCGGAAGAGTTCGCGCGGCTCGTCGTCTCGTTCATCGAACGTGCTGGGGGCATGCACACGCACAGGAGACTCGTTGGCTGAACAGGTTCGTGAGATTGGCGGCCCCGCGGGGCGGCTCGAGGTGCTCATCGACGATCCGACCGGCAACGCTCGCGCCGCCGTCGTCTTTGCCCATCCGCTTCCCACGCACGGCGGAACGATGCACACCAAGGTCGTCTTTCAGGGAGCCAAGGCGCTCGCCCGCACCGGATGCGCAGTACTTCGCTTCAACTTCCGCGGTGTGGGACGAAGCGACGGGACCTGGGACAAAGGGCGGGGCGAAATGGACGACTATCGTGCGGCCATCGACTTCATGGCCGGCCGGCACCCCGATCTCGACATCTGGGCCGCAGGATTCTCGTTCGGATCCTATGTCGCCCTGACTGTCGGAGCCGAAGACGACCGCGTCTGCGCGCTCATCGGCATCGCTCCGCCGGTGAACCATTACGAATTCGCGGCGGTCAAGCGGTCGACGAAGCCCAAGTTCATCGTCCATGGCGAGCGCGACGAACTGATCTCGCTCGCGCTGGTGCGTCGTTTCTACGCGCAGTTGCCGGAGCCCAAGGAACTGATCGAGATCGACGCCGCCGACCACCTGTTCGAAGGCCAGACCGGCGAAGTCGGAGACGCGCTCGAAGGCCTGCTTGGAGACTTCTCATGCAAGACGCAGTAATCGTGTCGGCCACGCGGACAGCCGTGGGCAAGGCGCCGAACGGCGCGCTTCGGACGGTGCGGCCGGATGACATGGCGGCCGCCGTTATCGGGGGGGCGCTCCGGCGTGTGCCCGGCCTCGACGCCGCCGACATCGACGATGTCGTCATCGGCTGCGCGATGCCGGAGGCCGAACAGGGCCTCAACGTGGCTCGCATTGCCAGCCTGCGCGCAGGGGTCCCGGTCACCGCCTCGGCCGCCACGATCAATCGCTTCTGCTCGTCCGGGCTGGAAGCCATTGCCATCGGAGCCGAGCGCATCATGTGCGGGTTCGCCCATGCGGTGATCGGCGGGGGAACCGAGTCCATGAGCCTGGTTCCCATGGGCGGCAACAAGGTGTCCCCCAACCCGACGCTCGTGGACAGCTACCCGGACGTGTACCTCAGCACGGGCCTGGTGGCCGAGAATCACGCCCGTGAACATGCCATCTCGCGCGAGGAGCAGGACACCTTCGCCCTGCGTAGTCACCAGCGTGCGATTGCCGCCATCGACGCAGGCAGGTTCGCCGACGAGATTACGCCGCTGACATTCCGAGTCGCGACGCCCCGCGAAGCCGCCGGGAGCCCGGAAATCCGGGAGATCAGCTTCTCCGTGGACGAAGGCCCGCGCCGCGACACTTCTGCGGAGGCACTCGCCAAGCTGAGACCGGCATTCCACGCCACAGGAACGGTGACGGCGGGTAACTCGTCGCAGACGAGCGACGCCGCGGCGGCCGTGGTTGTCACCTCCGCACGATTTGCCCGGGAGCGCGGCTTGCAGCCTCTCGCCCGTTTCGTGACCTACGCAACGGCTGGCGTGGAGCCGGAGCGTTTCGGCATCGGACCCGTGCCAGCAATACGCAAGGCACTGCATCTCGCGGGGCTGCAGCTCGATAAGATCGACCTCGTCGAGCTGAACGAGGCCTTTGCCTCGCAGGTGCTGGCCGTCCTTCGTGAACTTCCCATCCATGCCGAGCGGTTGAACGTCAACGGCGGCGCCATCGCGCTCGGTCATCCGCTCGGCTGCACGGGCGCCAAGCTGACGACGTCGCTGATCCACGAGATGCAGCGCCGGAAGGCGCGCTACGGGATGGTGACGATGTGCGTCGGCGGCGGGATGGGCGCGGCCGGCATTTTCGAACGGCTGTAAGGCGCTCGTGAGTTGGGGACGCGTCGCGCGCGAACGGACCGGAGCCGTTGTGCCCGAGCGGGCAGGCGTCGTGTCACCGGACCGTCTGCCGGGATCGGCTGGTGAAAAGACGCAGCGGCATCTGCCGCACCAGTGGCGGAGCTGCTGTCTAATGCTGTTTGGATGACGGGGCTTGGATGACGGCACATCGTACTCTCGTGCTCCTGCTCGCGATTGCGGCTGGCCTGGGCGACAGTCTCGTGGCGGACACCCGCCGCACGCCAGCGGAGGTCGAGCTTCGCCGCGATGAAGTCGCCGTCCGTCTGACTGCGCTCGAACAGGAGGCGGATGCTCTTGCGGCTTCACTTGCCATGATTGCGGAGCGGCTCGGTGCGGCGGCCCCAGCCGAGACCGCTCGTCTGCGGGAGGAGCACAGGCGTCTGCGGGACAGACAGCACGTCATGGATGACGAGCTGGAAGCCCTGCTGAAGGAGCACGACGCACTCTCGGCCATCCACACACGCAGTGCGACCGGACCGTTGTATACGGCGGACCCACAGGGACTCGGACCGCTGGACCTGTCGGGTTCGGGGGAACAGGTCACGGCGGGCCGCGCGTTCAACCCGGCCATCTCGGTCATTCCCGACATCAACTACTACACGGACAATCGGAGGGGGTTGGCTTCTGCCCTGCGAAGGCAGGCCGACGGCTTTGGTGTGGCTGGAGAGGACGGGCGTGCTTCGCTCGATCCGGAACGCGGCTTCAACCTGCGCGAGGCCGAGCTCGCATTCATGGGCACCATCGATCCCTACTTCGATGTCTGGACGACCTTCGTCGTGAACCGCGCTGGAATACAGACCGAGGAAGCGTACGTGCAAACTCGGAAGTTCGTGCCCGGGATGCAATTGCGGTTTGGACGATTCCTGAGCGGCTTCGGCTACATCAACAGGCAGCATCCACATCAGTGGGACTTCTTCGATCAGACGCTCCCGTACCAGGTCATCCTCGGAGGAGGTCTGGCAGAGACCGGAGTACAGGCAACCTGGCTCCCGGCCCTTCCGGTCTACCTGCTGCTGGGATTCGAGGCGCTTCAAGGCGAAAATGCGAAAGTGGCCCAGCGACTTGCGGACGACTCCCCCGATGTCTTCGACGACAAGCCGGGGCCGCGCATGCTCCTCGGGTTCCTCAGAGTGGCTCCCGACGTGGGATACTCGAATGCGCTGCAGATCGGCACCTCTTACGGGTACAGCCGCAGCCACCAGGAGGCACATGGCGACTCCGCCCTGCTGGCGCTGGAGGGACGGGGCTGGCTCGTTGGCGCCGACGTCATCTGGCGGTTCGACTCGGGACGTGCGTACGGGCACGGCAATGCCACCGTACAGGGCGAGTATCTATACCGGAAAATGAACTTCGATCGCGTCGCCGCCCCGGACGCTCCGCTGATCGGGAGGCCGTCTCGTGCGTCAGCACAGGACGGCCTGTATGCGCAGGCGGTGTACGGCTTCGCGCCGCGCTGGACGATGGCCGGTCGATTCGACGTCGTGGGGCTGGTGAACCGCCTCGAAGACGTGGGCCTGAGAGTGAACTTCGATTCGTCGACGCGCGTGTCTGCGAACGTGACGTTCAATCCGACCGAGTTCTCGCGGATCCGAGCCCAGTACAGCCACGGCCGCCTGCAGGGCGGCGGGATCAGGCGGACCGTCCACGAGGCCATCGTCCAGTTCCAGATGAGTCTTGGCGCCCATGGGGCGCACCGGTTCTAGAGGACGGACTCGATGTTGATGCGCATCTGCTTCGCGGCCCTGATCTGCACGCTGGCTCATCCGGCTGCCGCGGACCTCCGCATCGTGGCGACCACGAGCAGCATGGCGATGCTGGTGCGCGAAGTCGGCGGCCGTGAGGTGGACGTCACGACGCTGGTGCCGCCAGACCGCGACCCGCATTATCTGCTCGCGCGGCCGAGCATGATGGTGGCCCTGCGCCGTGCCGATCTCGTCGTCGCCGTCGGTGCGGATCTGGAGATCGGATGGCTCCCCGCCGCACTGCAGGGTGCGAACAACCCCCGGATTCTCCCGGGTCAGCCTGGTTACTTCGAGGGGGCGGCCCACATCGAGCTGATCGAGCGCGACCAGGCGGCGGACCGTGCACGAGGTGACGTACACCCCATCGGAAATCCCCACTACTACATGGATCCGGAGCGCATGGCGACGGTTGCCCGCGCGCTTGCTGCGCGCCTCGGGACGCTCGACCCCGCCGGCAGGACCCAGTACGAGC
>CAZDLW010000145.1:0-14120 GCA_964505975.1 uncultured Bifidobacteriaceae bacterium
CCGCGCGAGCTCGTCTACAACAAGCGGATCGCGCTGACGGCATTCTCGCGCGCGAATATCACCGAGCACCCGAACCTGTTCTATGCCGTGGCGATCGTCCAGCCGGGTCAGACGCCCCAGGCGGCCGAGGCCGCGCTCATCGCGGAGTTCGAGAAGCTGCAGCGCGAGCGCGTTCTTCCAACGGAGCTGCAGCGCGCGAAGAACCAGTTCGCACGGGACTATATCCTGGGTCGCGAGTCCGTACAGGACAAGGCGCTGCACCTGGCGCACGCGGCGGTCATTCACAACGACATCACGACGGCCGACGGTGAGTTCGACATCTTCATGGATGTCTCGGCGGAAGACATCCAGCGCGTCGCGCGCACCTACTTCACGGAGCGCAACCGCGTCGTGGTGTACATCATGCCGCGTGGGGGCGGATCGCGATGACCTGGCACCTTCGATTTCGAGGTCCTGTCCCGCAGTTCCGACCTGGTAACCGGCCACGGTCGAAGCCGGCATGGGCAGCCGGTGCCGTGGCGTGGGTGCTCGGGCTGATGGTGCTCGTTGTATCCCCGGCATGGGCACAGTCCAACCCGGAGCAGTTCCGCGCGTGGCCGTCCGAGCGGCCTCCGCGGCCGCTGGCGGCCAAGGAGGTCACGTTTCCGCCGTACGAGGTGCAGACCCTCGCGAACGGGCTGCAGGTCCTCACCGTGCTGCATCACGAGCAGCCCGCCGTGACCATGCGGCTGCTGGTGCGGGCCGGCGCGGCCCAGGATGATCCGCAGAAAGGCGGTCTCGCCGGCCTCGTCGCCAATCTGCTGGATCAGGGCACGACGACGCGGAGCGCCAGCCAGATTGCCGACGAAATCGACTCGATTGGCGGCGCCATGGGTACTGGATCCGGAACCGACCTGACCTTCGTCAACGCTGTCGTCATGAAGGATTCGTTCGGACGTGCGATGGAACTGCTGGCCGACGTCGTGCGTAACCCGGCATTCTCTCCGGACGAGATCGATCGGCAGAAAGAGCGCGCCCTGTCGTCCCTGCAGGTTTCGGACCTCGACCCCGACTACGTGGCGTCCGTTGTCCTCGACAGGCTCGTCTACGGGTTTCATCCCTACGGCCTGCCGGGGAGCGGAACGCCAGAGACACTGGCGAGCATTACGCAGGCGGATCTCCGGGAATTTCACCAGCAGTACTTCGTACCCAACAACATGATGCTGGCGATCGTGGGTGACGTCACACGGGAGGAGGCGCACTCGACGGTCGAGCGTGTATTCGGCCGCTGGCCTCGGCGGGACGTACCCGTGCTGGCCCCCATCGAGCCCCCGCCGCCGACGCGGCGGATCGTGGTTGTCGACAAGCCCGATTCGGTACAGACCGAAATCCGTGTCGGGCAGCTCGCCATTCCGCGGCGGCATCCCGATTACCTGGCGTTCGACCTCGCCGTCAAGATCCTCGGTGGGGAAGGAGCCAATCGTCTTCACCGGGTCCTTCGATCGGAGCGCGGGTTGACCTACGGGGCTTCGGCCCAGGCCCGTGCGATGAAACAGGCCGGCAGCTTCGTGGCTGAAACCGATACCCGCACCGAGACGACGGCCGAGGTGCTCCGGCTGGCGCTCGACGAGTTCGCACGGCTTCCGCGGCAGCGGGTCTCCGAGCGCGAGCTGGCCGACGCCCAGGCCTATCTGGCTGGAAGTTTTCCGCTCACTATCGAGACGCCGAACGACATCGCGACGCAGGTGCTGAACGCGGTCTTCTACGAGTTGCCTATGGAAGAGATCAGCAGCTTCCGGGAGCGGGTGCTGAGTGTCACCCCGGACGATATCCAGCGGGTGGCGCGACAGTACGTCCGGCCAGATCGGCTCTCGATCGTCCTCGTCGGAAATGCTCGGGCCTTCCTGTCCGATCTGCGTGGCCTCGGATTCATCGACATCGAAGTCGTGCCGCTGGACGAGCTCGACCTCATGTCCGCGACGCTCAGACGGAACCGCCGGCCGGCGGCGGCCGCCTCAGTCCCTCTGTTGGAGGCTTTCCCTGCGGCATACGAGGCGACCAGCCGGGGCGTCTGGGCCGCTATGCGGCCCGGAGCGCGAATCGGGTTATCAAGGGCGGGAGCCCTTGGCTGGTTGGATGGCTCAGCGCGTCGTGTGCCGGCCGTGCGGACGGGCGGACGCGGCTCGCCGGGAGATCGGCAGGCAGCGGAGCTCCTCGGGCGTGTCGTGGAGATGAAGGGAGGGCTGGCAGCCCTGAAGGCAGTCCGCACGCTGGTGGCTGATGCGGAGACAACACTGCTGATCGAGGGCGAAGGGCTGCGCTCGACCACGAAGACGTATGTGCTCTACCCGGATCGGTTCCGTGTCGACGCCGTCGTAGGGGGAGCGCAGGTCGTCCAAATCTATAATGCCGGCAATGCGTGGGTGCAGGACCCCGGAGGTGTACGTCCCGCACCGGCTGCGATGAGGGATGATTTTGCCGCAAGCGTGCGCCGCGACACCATACAGTTGCTCATTGGCGCCGTCGAAGGCCGGCTGCAGGTGCGGGCGCTTCCCGACGAGATGACAAGTGAAGGGAAGCGGCGGGTGCTCGAAGTGAGCGGCCCCCGCCTCGACGACGTGCGCTTCCATGTCGACGAGCACGGCCTGATCACGCGCCAGATTTTCTTCGTGCAGGGCCCCGACGGTCGGCGTGTGCGTGCCGAAGAGGCATGGTCGGATTACCGGACGGTCGACGGGATAGCCGTGCCGTTCGAGGCCCGTCTGTTCCACGACGGACGCCCGATCCTGTCTCGGACGATTACCGAGATAGCGTTCAACGCGCCGGTAGCAGAACGTCTCTTCGAACGACCTCGATAGTCCCGCTCCCCACATATCTCGTGTTCACGCCTCCCGGTCCTCCTGTGCGCGTAACGCGGCAACGATGCGAATCATGATCTCCTGTGGCGAGGCCTCCGGCGATGTCTACGCTGGAGCGCTGGCCACCGCACTCCGCCGGCGCGCACCCGATGTCGAGCTGTTCGGCTTCGGCGGACGACATTTGCGGGCGGCTGGCGCCGATCTCGTCGGAGATTTTCATGGCCTGTCGGTGACAGGGCTCACCGAAGCGCTTCGCGTCATCCCGCGATCCTTTCATATGCTGCGGCGCTTGACGCGAGCGGCGCGCGAGCGACGACCGGATGTCTGTGTCGCGATTGATTTTCCCGATTTCAACTTCCGTCTCGTGGCGGCGCTGCGCCGCCTCGGCATTGCGGTGGTGTACTACGTGTCGCCGCAGCTCTGGGCCTGGCGCCCTGGACGCATGCGGGTCATGCAGTCGTCGGTGGACCGGGTCCTGGTGATCTTTCCGTTCGAAGAGGAGCTGTACCGTCGCGCGGGCGTCCCGGTGGAGTGGGTCGGGCACCCGCTCGTGGATCTCGCGTGCTCCACCCAGCCTCGTTCCACCTTCCTTCGTGCGCACGGCCTGATCGAGCAGGCTCCGGTGGTGGCGCTGTTGCCCGGAAGTCGGGCCAACGAGCTCGAGCGCATCGTGCCCGTTCTGGCATCGGCCCTGCCCTTGATTCGGGCTCGCGTGCCCGGCGTCCAGTTCGTCGTCGCACGCGCGCCCAATCTGCCCGACAGACTGTTTGCGCCGCTCATCGAATGGCAGCCCGCCGGGGCGTCGAGCCCGGTCGGCAGGCGAGAAACCCAGGCGCCGGTACCAGGCGTGCAGATTTCGAACCGAAACGGTGACGGCCTTCCCGTGCTCGTGTGCGATCACACAGACGACGTGCTCGCGGCGTCTGATGTGGCCATTACCGCGTCGGGGACGGCAACCGTCCAATGTGCCCTGCACGAACGTCCGATGGTGGTCGTCTATCGGTTGTCTCCGCTGACCTATCGAATAGGCCGGCCGTTCGTCAAGGTGGACACCTACGCCATGGCAAATCTCGTGGCTGGCCGTCGTATCGTCCCGGAGCTGATTCAGGAGAACTTCACGCCGGAACGCGTGACGGAGGAGACTGTGGCGCTGCTATCGGACCGCGAGCATCACGCGCGCGTGCGGGAATCACTCCGGTGTGTCCGCGAACGGCTCGGGCCTCCCGGCGCGAGCGGGCGCGCGGCGGACGCCGTGCTGGCGATCGCGAGCCGAGGCTCGAAAACTGCATAGGGAGCTCTTCACGATGACTGTCCAAGACCCCAGGTGTACCAGGTCCGGCCCGTTCGGGCGCCCTGCCCCCGCGCGTCCCCTCTCGCGATTGCCGCATGCGACCACGCGCACCGATACTCGAATCGGGCGTTGGGTGCTGGCGGCTGCGCCGTGCGTGGCGTTCCTTTGCGTTGCCGCCGTGCCAGCCGCTGCCACCGTCGTGCTGCCCGCCGAGTTCTCCGAGATGGTCAGTGGATCGCAGGTCATCGTGCACGGCCGTGTGTCCGACGTGCAATCGCAGATGCTCCGCGATCAACGCTCGATCGAGACCGTCGTGACACTGGTCGTGACGCAATCACTGAAGGGCGAACCTGGCCCTGTGGTGGTGTTCCGGGTGCCCAACGGTCAGGTCGGGCGGTATCGGCGCGTCATCATCGGCGCGCCGGAGTTCCGCGTGGGGGACGAAGTCGTGCTCTTCCTGAGGGGCCGTGCGCCCGGCGTGCCGATGCCGTACGGGCTCAACCAGGGTGTCTATCGCGTACAGCGAACTGGAGGGGGCCAGACGCTGGTGAGTCCGCTGGTCGTGGTCCAGGGCCCCGGCGCGGAACGCATCGTGCGTGGCGACCCGGCCCGCCGTCCGGTGTCGATCGACGCGTTCGCGCAGCAGGTCCGTGAGATTGCTTCGAGACTGGTGTCCGGCGTGGAGAACGGGCAATGATGCGTCGGGTGCTGTCTCGATCGCTGCTGGCGGCCCTCGTCGTCGTACTGGCCGCGCCGCCGGCGCAGGCCTACCTGCACCTGTCCATCCCGCTGAATGGGCAATCCGTGCGCCTGCAGTGGAGGACGCCGACGATCCGATGGCACGCCAGCAATCAGGGTGTTCCCGGTGTCACCTCCGCGCAGTTCCAGGCGGCCGTCGCGCGCGCGTTCGCGACCTGGCAGGCCGCGCCCACGGCGACGGTCTCGTTCGAGTTCGGTGGTTCCACGCCGGCTCTTCCGTTCCAGGACGACGGCCTGTCCGTCATCGGTTTTCTCGACGAGCCAGACCTGGACCGCGTCCTGGGTGCGACAGGTTTCCTCATCGATGCGGTAACCGGTGAGATTCTCGAGTCCGATGTCTTCTTCAACTCCGCGTTCTCCTGGTCCACCGCCGAGGGTGGGGATCCCGCGCGATTCGACGTTGAGTCCGTGGCCGTGCACGAGATAGGGCACCTCCTCGGTCTGGGACACTCCGCCATTGGCGAGACCGAGCTCCGCCCGACTGGTGGCCGTCGCGTAGTCGCTTCCGGGACGGTCATGTTTCCCATTGCGTTCGATCGGGGCAACATCGCCGACCGCGAGCTCCAGCCTGACGACGTGGCTGGCGTGTCCGACTTGTACCCGGCGGCGGGTTTCCGTGCGCAGACGGGGATTGCACGCGGCCGCGTCGTGCGCAACGGGCGCGGGGTCCTGGGGGCGCATGTCGTGGCGTTCAATCCACGCACCGGGGCGGTGGTTGGCGGTTTTACTCTGAACGAGCAGGGAGAGTTCCACATCGCCGGTCTCGCCCCGGGCCCTCATGTCATACGTGTCGAGCCGCTCGACGACGCGGAAGTGGACAGTTACTTCTTCAACGTCAACGTCGACCTCGATTTTCAAGTGACCTTCCTGCCGCGTCTGCTCGTCGCGCCGGCTGGCGGCACGGGCGATCGGGTCGAGGTGGCCGTTACGCCCAAGGCGTCCTCTCAGGTCGCGTCCGTACCCGCGCAGATGTCGCCCTCCCGCGTCGCGCCGGCACGATATGCGGTGCCGCGCGGATCGCCTGTCGTGCGGGACGAGTCCCCGGGGGAAGACACGCCCGGCACGCCGGCGCACACGACTGCCGCCTCCCAGTCGGCGCGCCCGAGAGCCGCCGCATCGACCACTGTTGTGCCCACGGCGAGCTGGGGCATCGTCGAGCGTTCCGCGCCGGCACCTGCTCGCGGGATCCCGTCGAGGGATGGACCCGCATCAGCGCAATCCGGGTGGGTATTCTTTGGTCCGCCGGCGGACGAGGGAGCGCTGAGCTGCGCGGGTGATGGTGGCTGTCCCGATCGTCGGGGCGACCCCGCGGAGTGTTCGCAGACAGCCGGCGCCGCAGGGGCGGGCGAGCAGAACCACACGAGTTGCCACGACAACGGCGCGTCATCTGGTCGCGAACGCTGACATGGACACGCGCATGCTATCGAGGCGCCTCGGGTTCATCGTCACTGCGGCCATCGTTCTCGTCGCGGCACCGATCGCCCATGCGCAAGGCACGGGCGATCGCCCTCTTCGTCGCGTGGAAGTGGGTGTCGGGGGTGGGCTCCTGGGTGGCGCGGCGCTCGGATCGGCCGACGCGAACCTGCGCGCCAACACGCCGCAGGCGCAGGATTTCAGGTTGTTCAGAACGGACATGCGCTTTGGGCCGGCCATGTTCCTGGAGATCCGCGGTGGACTGGACGTGACTCGGCGGTTCGGGGCCGAAGGCCGGTTCGTGTTCGGGCGGCCGGAGCTGCGCACGTCCGTGACCGAGGACGCCGAAGCCACGACACCATTCTCGGCCGTCGCGCGGCTCAATCAGTACCTCATCGAGGGAAGCGTCATCGTCATGCTCGATGAGCTGCGCGCGGGCCGCCTCGTGCCGTTTGCCGTGGGAGGAGCCGGGTACGTCCGACAGCTTCACGAAGGTTTGACCGTCGTGGAGGAGGGGCGCTCGTACCACGTCGGCGGTGGTGTGAAGTACTGGTTCTTCACGCGCCCGCGTGGGGCGCTGCGGGCGGCCGGGGTGCGCGCAGACGCGCGATGGTACATGTTCGTGGGGGGATACGAGCTCGAACGCCGCACCCGGTCCCACGGAGCGCTCATCGGCGGCGTATTCGCCGCTTTCTAGGCCCAGAGCTCAGTTGGGTTACGACGGGGCGGGCTCCCGACGACATCGCGCGGTAAAACGCATCCTCCACCTGCGCCCAGCGATCCGAGCTGGGTCCCGCAACCCAGCTCGGTCCCCACGCTCCGGATGCGTTTTGCCCGACTGTTGTCGCGCGAGTCGTAGGTCGCCGCCCCGTCGCAACCCAACTGAGCTCTGGGATAAGTGCCGGATAAGTGCTGTCCCTCATGCATCCGGTGACGCACCGGGGGCGCCGAGGCGCCGTGAGTCCACCTGTCCCCGGATGACCACCCAGCCCGAGTGTGCCGTGTCTGGTGGCAGGACGCGGCGGTCACCGTGTACGCTAGCGCACTGATATGCGCAACGTCGCGTTCTGTCTGGTGGCGATCCTGGCAATGGGCCAGCCGGCTCGAGGTCAGGAAGGCCGCACCTCGTCAGTGGCCGTGGACGGCGCAGAGGGTGCGCGCCTCACGATTCGCGCCGTGCGCCTCTCTGCGCCCCTTCGGATCGACGGCGTGCTCGACGAGCCGCTCTACGGCGAGCAGCCGCCGATCACCGGTTTCATCCAGACCGAACCCCACGAGGGCCAGCCCGCCACCGAGCGGACCGAGGTGTGGGTCGCCTTCGACCGGGACCACGTCTACATCTCATTTCGGTGTTGGGAAACCGAACCCTCACGGGTCGTGGCCAACGAGATGCGCCGCGACTCCAATGCCATCTGGCAGGGTAACGACCTGGTGGCGTTCATGTTCGACACCTTCTACGACCGGCGTAACTCGGTGCTGTTCACGGTGAACGCTATCGGGGGGCGGCAGGACGGCCAGGTGACCAACGAGCGCCAGTGGAACGGCGACTGGAACCCGGTGTGGGAGGTGGCAACCGGACGGTTCGAGGGAGGCTGGACCGTGGAGGCGGCTCTGCCCTTCAAGTCGCTGCGCTACCGGCCCGGCGAGCAGCAGGTCTGGGGATTCAACGCGCTGCGCACCAACCGGTGGAAGAACGAGGTGTCCTTGATTTCGCCAGGCCCGTCGGGGCAGGGGCAGCAGGGCCTGCAATACGCATCGTATGCCGCAACGCTCGTGGGGCTCGAAGCCCCCGTCTCCGCGAGACATCTCGACATCAAGCCATATGCGGTATCCGACTTCACCAGCACGCGGAGAACACAGCCGGTTGCTCATGACGTGAGCGCCGATGTGGGTCTGGACGTCAAGTACGGGCCCACACAGAACCTGACGGCCGACCTCACCGTGAACACGGACTTTGCGCAGGTCGAGGCCGACGAGCAGCAAGTGAACCTCACGCGCTTCAGCCTGTTCTTTCCCGAGAAGCGGGAGTTCTTTCTCGAGAACCAGGGGATGTTTGCCTTCGGCGGCGCAGCCACGGGGGGACAGAGCGGGAACAGCAGCACCCCGGTCCTGTTCTACAGCCGGCGCATCGGTCTGAGCGACGGGCAGGTCGTTCCCATCAGGGCCGGGGGACGGCTCACCGGGCGGGTGGGCCGCTACAGCCTCGGGCTGCTGAATATACGGACCGGCCAGGACGAGGTGTCGGCGGCGCCGGCAACCAATTTTGCCGTGGTACGCGTCAGGCGAGACATCCTGCGACGCAGCAACATTGGCGTGCTCCTGACGGATCGGTCAGCCGGCGCCGTGGGAGGTGGACGGAACCTGGCGTACGGCGTCGACGGCGCATTGGGCTTTTTCGGCAACCTCAACATCAATACGTACTGGGCACGGACGCGAACCGATGGTCTGTCGGGGAACGACAGCAGCTACCGGGCGCAGCTCGATTACAACGGCGATCGGTACGGCCTGCAGCTCGAGCACCTCACCGTCGGTGAGGATTTCCGTCCCGAAGTGGGCTTCGTGCGCCGCGGCGACATGCGGCGCACCGCCGGCCAGGCACGTTTCAGTCCACGGCTGCCGCGAGTCGAGGCCATTCGCAAGCTGTCGTGGAGCGCCTCGGTGAACTACATCGAGAACGGAGCGGGCCAGGTGGAGACGCGGGAACATCAGGGCACGTTCGGCATCGATTTCGAGAACAGCGACACATTCAGCGTCGAGTACACGAACATGTACGAGTTCCTGCCCGAGGTCTTCGAGATCAGCCGCGGCGTCGAGCTTCCCGTGGGTGGCTACGAGTACCAGCAGGTGCGGGCCGGGTACAACCTTGGTCAGCGGCGCCGGATCTCTGCACAGATGTCGATCGAGCACGGCAGTTTCTACAGCGGCCGGAAGACCACCGTGCGCGTGAACCGGGGCCGCGTCAACGTGTCGGCGCAGCTGTCCATCGAGCCCACGTATGCGCTCAACCACGTCACGCTCGCTCAGGGTTCGTTCACGAGTCATCTCGCCGGTACGCGGATCATCTACACGATGACGCCGCTGATGTTTGCAAGCGCCCTCGTGCAGTACAGCTCCGACGGGCGCGCCGTGTCGTCCAACGCGCGACTGCGATGGGAATACCGGCCCGGCAGCGAGCTGTTCGTTGTCTACAACGAGGAGCGCGACACGCTGAGCCGCCGATTTCCCACGCTGGTCAATCGGGCGGTCATCTTCAAGATCAATCGGCTGTTCCGGCTCTGACGGTGACCGGCCAAGGGGTTCTGCCACAACGAGTGCAAGATTCTCGTTCCGGGCCGCATAGCGGTCGAACTCCGCGGCAATCACCCCCCGCGGGTCATCAGCGGTAGAATCAGCAGCGTTCCAGGCGGACGGTTGAACTCGACGCGATGGGCAGAGACCGCTGGCTGCGGATGTCGCGCCTCTGTCACGTGGGCGGGACGATCCCGCCGCCGTCGCTGGCACCAGCGCGGCGGGACGGTTCGCCGACACGCACCATGGAGGTACGCGCGGGTTCATCTGCCGCAAAGCGATCGAGCACGGTGTCTGCGTGAAGGCTCGCCTACGCGCTCGCAGGCTCGCGCATTGGGCTCTGGGACTCGGGATTCGCCAACACGGAGGACTCACATGACACGTACGTGGCGGACGACGATTCTCGCAGTCGCGCTCGTTGGCGTGACTGCGCTCACGGCGGGCGTGGCCGCCGCACAGACGTGGACCCAGGGCCGGACACCGGATGGACAGCCGGATCTGCAGGGCGTCTGGGTCAACTTCGACAGCACGCCGTTCGAGGCCCCTGTGGGCCCACCCGCGGCACCGGCTGGGGGCGCAGGGTCCCGCATCGGTCCGCCGGCGCACTGGGCTGAACACGACAGCCCGATGAGTGCGGGCCGGCGATCCCTCGTCGTCGATCCGCCGGACGGCCGCGTGCCCGTGATGAAGTGGGCGGAAGACAAGCGCGACTACGATCTGGCCCATATCCCCGACGCGCCTCATCACGAAACGCCGTGGGTCCGCTGCATCACCCGCGGGTTTCCTGCGGGCATGTTTCCCGCCGGCTACAACAACGCGTACCGCATCATCCAGATTCCCGGCTCTGTCGTGATGGTGTTCGAGATGATCCACGAGACGCGCATCATTCCAATCGACGGCCGGCCGCCGATCGGCGAGGGCATCCGTCAGTGGAACGGCGAGCCGCGCGGCCGATGGGAGGGCGACACCCTGGTGGTCGAGACCACCAACTACAACAACAAGGGTTCGATCGCCACGAGTGCCGCGACCGGCCGCATGCGCGGGATCCCGCAGACGGAGGCCATGCGGGTCGTGGAGCGGTTCACCCGCGTCGATGCCGATACCATCGACTATGTGGTCACGATTGAAGATCCCAAAGTGTACGCCCGTCCGTGGACCGTGGCGCTGCCGCTCAACCGCGACGAGAACTATCGGATCTACGAGTACTCGTGTCACGAGGGGAACTACGCGCTGCCGAACGCGCTCAGCTACGGGCGGGCGCGCGATCGGGGAGCGGTTGAGCAGGAATGAGGTTGCGTGATGCTGGTCGGTGACGCAGATTCCGGAGCCGCGCGGGCGGCAACGACGAGGGATGCCATGAGAACGCTCGCCTTGACAGCACTGTTCCTGGTGTGGTCCGTGATGTCGGCCGCGCAGACAACGCCGACACCGGACTGCAGTCCAGTGGGGAATGTCCAGTTTGCCTGCGGCATTCCCGCGCCCGAGGATCTCGTCGTCGTGCCGGGCGATCAGTGGGTGGTGGCGTCCGCGTTTGCCGGCAGCGGCGGGATCTATTTCGTTCGCGTGAGCGACCGCTCGAGCTTCCTTGCATACCCGACGGCAACGGCGGTCGAGCGTCTCGACGCCCGTACGTACAACACGTGCCCGGGTCCTCCGGATGCCGCTGCCAAGGCCAAGTGGCAGACGCACGGGCTCTTTCTCCAGCCGGGGAGCGGCTCGGTGCACCGGCTGTACGTGGTGGTGCACGGAAGCCGCGAGTCGGTAGAAGTGTTCGACGTGGACGTGAGTCGCGCGACGCCGTCCTTGACGTGGATTGGCTGCGCGATCGCGCCGGATCCCATCGGGCTGAACTCCGTTCGCGGTCTGCCGGGTGGTGGCTTCGTGGCCACGAACTTTCTGGCTCGCAACGGGGACCCGGCCGCGACAAAGAGGATGCTGGGGGGCGAGCTGAACGGAGAGCTCTGGGAGTGGCACACGACCAGCGGATGGCAGAAAGTGCCCGGTAGTGAAGCGGCTGGCGCCAATGGCCTCGAAATGTCCGATGACGGCCGCTGGCTCTACGTGGCTGCGTGGGGCACGCAATCGTTCTTCCGGTTGTCGCGCGGAGAGGCGACTCCCGTGCGCAACGAGGTTCCGCTTGGATTTCGCGTGGACAACATCCGCTGGGCGCGTGACGGCTCGATTCTGGCTGCGGGCCAGGGCGGCGATCAGACCGCACGAGCGACGATTGTCGTGAAGCTCGATCCGCAGACGCTGTCCGTGCGCGAGATCATCCGCCACCCCGACACGCAGACGTTTGACGCAGGTACGGTGGCGGTGGAGGTGGGCCGGGAGTTGTGGGTAGGTTCCTTCCGCGGCGATCGGCTGGCAATCTTCCCCGCGCCGTAGGTGGCGATAGCGCGGGATCGGCCCGGCGACGGCGATCGACACTCGCGCCAGCCGGCAGAATGGTCAGGCCCGACGTGTTCGCGGCACCGGTGATCTGCGTTTATCCATGAGTCCCACATGCCAGGTCTCGACCACCTCAGCGCCGTCGCCGAAGCTCGGCCTCGAGCTCGGAAATCCGCTCCAGCGCCGCTTCCTCCGCCGTGGGGAACAGTTCGGTGCCGTCGGGCGGCAGCGCCAGGCGCAGCCGCAGGGCCTGATCGACGCCGACCGCACGAATGATGCACCCCAACACCTCGGATGCCACGCGATCGGCGTCGGTCCGTTCAGCGAGTTGCAGGCCGGCGTGCGCCGGCCGCCGAAACCGCTGGAACCGGATGCCGTCGCGGCGCGCGGTGTACTGCGGGTCGAACAGCACGAGCTCCTCGACACCGAGTGCGGCATACCGCTCGGGCGCCTCCGCGTAGTCCTTCTCCCAGTCCCGCGACACCACCTCCAGCGCGAAGCTCGGCACGATGCCGGTTTCCCAGACCTTCCACGACGGCACGGCGGCATCGGGCGCCACGCCCGGGAGCACGTAGACGTCCGGCGCCACACGCGCATGCGGGTTGTACTGCTGGTAGTAGATGAACTGGTCGGCGCCGACCAGGGCCCGCACACCGCGGTGGGTGAGCCAGCGCTCGATGAGCGGCCGCAGCAGCTCGACAATCCGGCGCTGCAGCATGTCCTCGCCCACGCGCTCCTCCACCGGGTAGATCGTCGGATCTGCAGAGGCGAGTGCGCCGCGTGCCGCTGCCATGGCGTGACTATAGCACGTCGATCGACGCATCGACGCCTTTACGCGCATGCATCCGCATGGGCACGGCAGCAGTTGCAGTGTGCCAGTTGGTCAGCCATTCGAACAACCGAACAACCGCTGCTGTGAACGCTCGCCTTCGATGCGGTACGGGGACGGTCGCTTTCTGCTGCGCGGCCCGCCCGACCGGCGGCCGCGAAGATGTCGAGCCGCAGGAACGATAGCAATCATGAACGGCTGCTTCGCACCCCCTTCGCCGGCGCGCGTCGTCCGATTCAGTACGAGAACGGGTACGTGCTGCTGCCGGATCGCTACGTGATCAGAGTGTGCGCCCGCGACGCCACCACCGGGCGCATCGGTACGTACCAGACGTCGTTCCTGGTGCCGAACCTGGTGCGCGAGACGCAGCAGATCCCGATCAGTTCCGTGGTGCTCGCCAGCCAGCGCGTGCCGCTCGGCGAGGAGCTGTTCACCGTGCGGCAGGACGCCGAGGCGGCGGCGCTCAATCCGCTCGTGCACGACGGGCAGAAGCTCGTGCCGAGCGTCACGCGGGTGTTCAGCCGCACCCGCGATCTCTGCGTGTACCTGCAGGCGTATCAGCGCGCCGCCGACACCATGCGGCCGCTCGTCGCCGTGGTGTCGTTCTTTTAAGGCGAGAAGAAGGCGTTCGAAACGCGGCCGCTGCCCGTGGTCGGCGGCACGTACCGGACATCGAAGACGGTGCCGGTGATGTTCAGCGTGCCGCTCGGAGGGTATTGCCCCCGGGCGGTACGACTGCCACGTGACGGTGCTCGACCCGCAGACGTAGAAGGCGGCGTTCTGGCGCATGCCGCTCGTCGTGGTGGCGTCACACCCGATACGCGTGCGCTCGGTACGGCAGAATGAACAGCTGCGCCAAGCAGCTGCGCCTGCAGCATATTCTAGGAAGGAGCAACGCAACCGGCCGGGATGCAGCGGCGGCCGTACTGCGGCCGTACTGCAGGAGCCAACGTCGCATAATCTCCAGACCGGCGTCCGTTCGGCGGTGATGGCCGTCGCCAGCGGGAACTCGTCCAACAGCGACATGATCAGGTAGACCCGCCCATCGTCCAGCTGGCCGTGCGCCTGCAGGGAACGTGCCGCGAGTCGGGCAGCCCGCGGTTGATCTCTACGCGCTCGAGATCAACCTCCGCAAGGGCGGCACCACCCACACGTTTCATGACGCTGCAGGTCGGCTGCCGGCTCGTCGGCCCCGTAGATCGGCCCGAGGCAATGGATGACGTGGCGGTTTGGCAGGCGGTGTGCGCTGGTGAGGACCGCTTCGCCCGGCCGTATCGGTGCGCGCGGCCGGCACTCGGCCGCAGGCGCAGCG
>CAZDLW010000146.1:0-13958 GCA_964505975.1 uncultured Bifidobacteriaceae bacterium
CACGGCCCGCTGCCGAGAGATCCCGCGCCGACCGCCAGCGTGGCGGGTTGGGGGCGCCTTTTCCGACTTAGTGGACGCTGTGCGCGCATGACGAGACATCCGTCTCGTTGCCGCGTCACGGCCCAGGGAGGCCTGCTGATGACCCGCCTGACACCCCATGACCTCACGCCGTGCGATGCCTTGGACTGCCATGGCGGGATTCGTGTCTGTCTTTCGACTCAGTTACCGACACCAATGGGGTAAGTCACCCCGAGCCGGGGCTCTCCCTCATCGCGGCGCATTAGAACTGAGAGAGGACAGGATCATGAAGGACATCCGACACTACGTAGCTGCTGGCTTTCTCTTGCTTACCGTCGCGCACGCGGCCCACGCCCAGCCGCCGATCGGCTTCGAGCGCTGGACCGCACCGGCCGAATCGGGCTTGGTTTTCGGGGCCATATTCGCAGATCTGTTCAAGGATTATTCCAACCCGGCCTCGACCATCCATGGCACCCTCTTCACCCCCGTTCCTCCTCCCCCTCCCCGATGGAAAGAGCCCCGGCGCCTGATAGACATCGAGATTCGCGAGGTCGACGGCCTGAATGTAGTGGACGCTGTCTGGGTGAACAACACGGGGAACTTCAAGCTGGATTCCTGGCTGATCAACGGCATGACGCAGCAGCAACTGCTGGAGTGGACCCGGTACAGCGGCTACGTGATGCTCGACATCGAACGGTACAGACGCGGGTCACAGCATGTGTTCGCGGGGATTCTCCAGCGCAACCCGAACCTCCTGGAGTGGCGAATCCTTCTTGCGGAGCCCATGGACACCATCGAGCTCATTGCGGGGGTCTTGGGAATGCGGGTCATCGACATCGACCTGATCGGTAACGACGTGAACGGAGGCTGCCAACCGCCGCCGGGTGCGTGCTTTCCAACGCTCCTGTACGATGCCGTGCTCGTGAAGAATGAGGGCAGCAACTTCATCCACTGGCACCTGTCGGAAGGCTTGAACACGGATCAGGAGTCGCTGGTGCCGTCCGGCTACCAGTTGATCGATCGCGAGAAAGACGGTTTTGCCAAATCGTCATACCTGTCCGTGTGGGTCGGAAGCAACACCTGGGAGACGTACGACGACCTGAGTCAGTTCGAGGTGGTGGGCCTGCACAGCCATTCGTTCAAGCGCGTGATCGATCTGGAGATTGATATCGCTGTACGACAGCAACCAACCTTCCCGATCTACCACACCGTGAACATCGTGCCTTGAGTGCAGGGCCAGCGGTCCCCCGGCGCCCTGCACTGGGCGCACTGAACCTGCGCCTGCGCGAGCCAGGGTCGGCCCAGGACCGCAATGGAACCGGCGGCTTTGCCGAACGCGCGAGGTACCTTCGGGTAGGCTCGAGTTGACAGATAATCCGGCGGGGTAGCATCAAGTGAGGGCCCTGAGCGGCACAGCGGCCGGGGCGCGCGATGAGACGCGGCGTGGTGCGCACGACGCGAGCTGGCGGCCAGCGCTCCAGGCGGGCGCCGCGTCGGGCGGATGCTAAGCATCCCACAACCGTCATCCCACCCAATCCGGGTGCAGGGATGACCGGACGTAATTACTGTGCAGGGGGAGGAAGAAGACGATGAAGGAGATTCATTGCGGCGAGTTCATCGCGGGCTGCCCGCACGTCAGCCGCGCGGCCACGACCGAGGAGCTGATGGAGGCCGTTCGGGTGCACGCGTCGGGAGACCACGGCCTGACGGAGATTCCCGACGACCTGAAGGCGCAGCTGCTGCAGGCGATCCGCGACGTCCCGGACCGCTCGCCGAGTCATTAGAAAAGTCCGGGCGACGGCGAAGTTTCACCGGGAGTGGGGCGGGACAGAGGGTATGATCCCGCCCCGGCCCCACGTTCCACCCTGCTCCCGAGGAGACCTGCCATGGTCGAGCCGCTCACGCCTGGTCACACCGTTGGAGCGCCGGAAATCGAAGCCCTCCGGACGAGCATGCGGGGTCCGGCGTTAATCCCTGTCGACGAGGGATATGACACCGTACGGAGGATTCACAATGGCATGATCGATCGCCGTCCGGCGGTGATTGCCCGCTGCTCCGGCGTCGCCGACGTCATGCGGGCGCTCGAATTCGGTGTGCAGCAGGACCTCCCGGTTTCCATTCGGTCGGGTGGCCACGGATCGGGTGGATTTGCGGTCTGCCAGGGCGGCGTGATGATCGATCTCTCGAACATGGCCGCGGTCACCGTCGATCCCGCCGGAAAGGTCGCACGGGCCGAGGGCGGAGCGACATGGGGCGGTTTCGATCACGAGACGCAGGTGTTCAGGCTCGCGACGACCGGAGGGCTGGTCCGCACGACCGGAATCGCGGGACTGACGCTCGGCGGCGGACACGGGTTTCTGATGCGCCGGTTCGGCCTCGCCTGCGACAACCTCCTTGCGGCCGACGTCCTCACCGCCGGCGGCACGCTCGTCAGAGCGGACGAGACCCAGAACGCCGATCTGTTCTGGGCCCTGCGCGGCGGCGGAGGAAATTTCGGCATCGTCACCTCCTTCGAGTTCCGTCTCCACGAAGTAGGACCGGTGCTCGGTGGACTGCTCATCTCGCCGTTCGACCAGACCGGCCGCGTGCTGAGCTTCTACGACCAGTTCAGTGCCGAAGCACCTGACGAGCTGGGCCTCCTTGCAGTCGTGGCTACGCTGCCGGATGGGACCAAGGCCGTCGTGAATCTGGTCTGTCATTCCGGGCCCATTGACGCCGGCGAGCAGGTCCTGCGCCCTCTGCGGACCTTCGGCACACCGATGGTCGACCAGATCCAGGCGATGCCCTATACGGCGGTCCAGAGCATCGTCGAGAACTTCAATCCGCGGGGGCTCCGGAACTACTGGAAGACGATGTACCTCGAGAATTTGACCGATGATGCCATTGCCGTCATGACAGAGCTGTATTCGCGGGTGCCGGCACCGATGTCACATCTCGTCGTGTACACGCTCGGCGGTGCCGTGTCTCGGGTGCCGGCGGACCGGACGGCGGTGGCCTACCGCGACGCCCGCCACGTCGTGATTGCCGTCGGCATGTGGGAGAACCCCGCCGACGACGCGGTCAACACCGGGTGGGTTCGCGAGGTGGCTGACGCCCTGCGGCCATTTGCGTCCGGGGGCTTCTATCCGAATTACGAGGAGCCCGCCGGCGCGGAGCGCCTGATCTCCGCCTTCGGGCCGGACAAGTACCACCGCCTCTCGCTCATCAAGGGCAAGTACGATCCAGCAAACATCTTCCGACTGAATCAGAACATTCCGCCTGCTGCCGTTTGACGGTTCGCTTACGCCGGTCGCTCGGCATTTCACGTACCCCCGAGCGGCTTTCTGTCCGCCGGCCGAGAAGACGTGCTGTTTCCGATCGGACAGGACCGTGCACGACGTCAGCGGCTTCCAGCGCGTGCGAGGTGCCGCCGCGTGAGCTCGAGCCTGGGGTGGGAGGGCACACCGGACTTCGTCCGTACGGCGAGCGATTGGGTCAGGAGCTCAACCGCTTCGGCCGGCCGGTCCTGAGCGAGTCGTGCCAGTCCCAGCGTCTCCAGTGCGTCCGCAACGGCGGGATGATCCGGCAGCCCTGCCCGCCGCAGGCGATCCAGCGCTTCGACGGCCACGGCCGCCGCGGCGTCTGCGTCCCCCGCCGCCAGAGCCGTCTCGGCCTGGTAGCGCTGGACCCGCGGGATGAGCGGGTTGTCCCCGCCAAGCGTACGGCGATAGTTCTCCTGCGCGCGCTCGAAGGCTTCCGTCGCCTCTGAAAGCCGGTTCTGTCGAAGCCGAAGGACGCCCAGATTGCGGAAGGTGGTTCCCTCCATGGCGTGCCCACCAGGATAGAGCCTGGCGTACACTGAGAAATTCTCCTCGAGCAGCGCTTCGGCCTCCTGGTGGCGACCGGTCTCGGCCAGCAGAAGCGCCAGCTCGCTGCGGTTCAGCGCCACGAGTGGATCCAATGCACCGAACCGCTCCTGCACGACGCTCAGCGCCTGGCGGTACAGGAGCTCGGCATCCTCGACGGCGCCCCGGTCGCGGCGCACATTGGCCAGGTTGCGACGCGTCACGGCGACGTCGACGTGGCTCTCTCCCGTCAGTGAGAGCTGGATGGACAGAGCACGGCGCAGCACCTCCTCGGCGTCCCCCAGCGCACCGCGGCTGTGCAACAGGTCACCCAGCTCGTTGAGCGCCATGGCCAGTTGCGGACTCTCTTCGCCCAGCACCCGGTGTCGTTCGTCGACGGCCTCTCGCAGCAGCTCCTCGGCTTCGGAGTATCGCCCCTGGTGGTGAAGGGCCTCCCCCAGGAAATAGGCCGTCCGGGCCGTATCCTCAGGAGAGACACCCGGGAGTCGGCGCCTGATCGCGAGCGCCGCTCCGAGCTGGTCCACGGCTTCGTCGAACCGGCCGAGTGTTGCATAAACCTGGCCGAGGACCGTCATCAGCTCCGCCTGCAGATCCGGGTCGTCCCGCAGCTCGATGGCCACTCGCGCGGCACCGGCTTCGAGCAGCGCGGCCACGCCGGGCGCGTCGCCCCTGGTCACGCCCGGATTGGCCAGCGTGAAAAGGCTCGCGAGGAAATCCCTGACGCGCGCCGTCCGTGCGGCCTCGGCCGCAATGCGCCGTGCGTGCACGGTGACGGTCGCCGCATATCCCGCCAGAAGGGCGAGCAAGACCACGGCCGCGAACACACTTGTGCGATGCCGGCGGACGAACTTCATCGTGCGATAGCCCAGCGTCGGGTTCCGCGCGCGGACGGGCAGTCCCTTCCGGAAGCGCGCCAGGTCCTCACGCAGCTCGCCAACGGCCATGTAGCGACGGTCCGGCTGTTTCTCCAGCGTCTTGAGGACGATGTTGTCGAGATCGCCCCTGAGGCTGCGCGCCAGCGCTGCCGATTCCACGCGTGGCTGTCCAACTGCAGTCGCGGCGCCTCCCGAGACGGCCACACTCGGGCGTACGGGATCCTCCTCGCAGATCGTCCGCTGGATCTGCGGGACGGTCGCGTTCTCGAACGAGAAGGGTCTCCGCCCGGCCAGCAGCTCGTAGAGCAGCGTGCCGAGCTGGTAGATGTCGGATGCCGTCGTGATGCGCTCTCCCCGCACCTGCTCCGGACTCGCATACTCGGGCGTGAGCGCGCGCATCAGCGTCTGTGTGGGCGGAGCGGCGAAGCCGTTGGCCGCGTCCGGCTCGAGCAGCTTCGCGATCCCGAAATCCAGCAGCTTCACCTCGCCGTCGTCGGTCACCAGGATGTTCGACGGCTTGAGATCCCGGTGGACGATCAGATGCCTGTGCGCGTATTCGACTGTGGCGGCGACCGTGTCGAACAGCTCGAGCCGGCGGTCGAGACGCAGCTCGAAGGCCTCGCAGAACTCGTCGATCGGACGGCCGTCGACGTACTCCATCACGATGTAGGGACAGCCGCGCTGATCGGCGCCGCCGTCGAGGAGCCGGGCGATGTGGGGATGGTTCAGGGCGGCCAGGATCTGGCGTTCCTGCTCGAAGCGCCGGAGACCTGCCTCGTGCGCCACGCCCAGCGCGACGAACTTGAGCGCGACGCGCTGCTCGAACGCGCCATCGGCGCGTTCCGCGAGGTAGACGACGGACATGCCGCCCCGCCCGAGCTCCGAGAGGATGCGATACGCCCCGACACGTTCGCCTGCCAGGCCGGGCCGGAGCTGCGCCTGGCGCGTCAGCTCATCCCAGAACGGCCCCCGGAACCAGCGGCCGGCGTCGAGACGAGGATCCGGCCGGGCGACGGCATCGAGGAGGCTCTGCACGGCGGCGGCGAGCTCCGCATCCTGCTCCCGCAGCCCGTCGAGGTAAGCCGCGCGCGCGGCTGCCGGGAGGTCCATCGCGCCGGCGAAATGGCGATCGATCTCCGCGTTCCGTGCCGCGGTCAGGGGCGTCGCCATCAGTCACCGAGCCGCTGCTGCAGCCAGGCTCTGGCCCGCGGCCAGTCCCGCTGGACGGTGCGCAGGGAGACGTCCAGTGCGCAGGCGGTTTCCTCCTCCGTCAGCCCGCCGAACAGCCGGCACTCGGCAACCCGTACCAGCCGTTCGTTGAACGCCGCCAGCCCTGACAGCGCCTCGTCGATTGTGAGGAGGGTCTCGATATCGTGCTTCACGCCCGGCCCGTCGGGCGGCAGCGTAACGGGGGGTATGCCGCCGCCCCGCTTCTGCGCGTCTCTCGCCCGCGCGGCATCGACGATGACCCGCCGCATGGCGCGCGCGGCAATCGCGAGAAAGTGCGCCCGGCTTTCCGCGGGCAGGGTCTCACCCAGCATCCGGGCATAGACCTCGTGGACGAGGGACGTCGTATCCAGCGTCTCTCTCCGCCGCTGTCCGAGGAGCTGCCGCCGCGCGAGAGGCAGCAGCTCCTCGTAGAGCCGCGTGTACAGGACGTCGAACGCGTCCCTGTTGCCTGCGCGAGCGTACGTCAGAAGCTCTGCCGTGCGTCTCCCGGACGCAGGAGTCATAGAGGGTCTCCTCGGCCAGGCGAAGCATAGCGCCTGTCCCCGACGATTCCAAGGTATTGCAAAAGCGAGGGACACGGTCGGACCGGAGGCGTCCGGGTGCCCGGCGCCGTGTGGCGGGTTCTCCAGTCTGTTTCCGACTATGTGAGTTCGAGGACGCCAGTGTCTGCGGCACCCCGCGGCGACTTCAGACACGCCATCACGCCGTGGTCCGCCGGGCGCAGTTCGCAGCGCCGTTTCGAGGTAGAAACGCCGTCCGGTGTGTTGGGCATCCAGCGCCATCCTGCGTTTGCGGAGGACCTCCCCTGTCACTCGCGACTGCTATCCCGGGTTCATCAACCTTGTGAAATCTGGTCCCACAAATCCTTTACGCCGAGCTCGCCGGCCCAGCGATCGATGTAGGCACGATCGAGGGTCGGATTCAGCTCGAGTACGCCCGCGGCATCGCGAATCTGGCGTTCGGAATCTCCGCTTTGCCTCGCCCATTCGAGCTTCGAGAGGATCGCATCTTCGGCGCTCACGACGTCTACGGTCCGCCCCAAGCCCAGAAGGCGTGGCCGAGGAGGAGTTCCAGGCCGCACGCACTGCCTACATCGACGGGCTCGTGCCCGCGTCGTACGAGACGGCCCATCTCGTCGCGACGAGACTCGCCACGAAGGCGCTTTTCGGCCTCTACGACTACCAGTCGCCGCAGTACCTCAACTACTATGCCGGCGACGAGGCTCAGCTCGCCGCGCTGCGGAAGCTGACGTGAGACGACGTCAACCGCGCCGCGCGCAAGTACCTTGATTCGGAAGACATCGTCATTGCGGTGGCCGGTCCGATGGCTGTGATCCAGGAGAACGCCAGTAAGGAAGGGGGCGCTCGCGAGCAGGATCGTCTCCCGCGCCGCGAGCACGGGATCGAAGGCGGTATCGGCGATGTTGCTGACCACCTGGTGTGGTTGGGGTTGACGGCGGCGGCCTGCGCCCATAGATCCGCCGGAAGCTTCGTGACGTAGGCGCAGAACGTGTGGTGGCCGTTGCCGGGCCGCTCGCCAATCAGATGTATGACCGTTGCGACCTGTGCGGCGGAAGCCCGCCGAACAGCCGTTCGCCGATGCGATAACCGGCGCGCACGCGTCCGCACGTCACCACGAGGTGGTCGGGCGCGGCGTGGAGGCCCGCCGCGCCGAGAGCACGTCGCAGCTCTGAAAGATACCCGACGCGAAATCAGGCGGAAGGGCGGCACGTATGCAGCGCTTCGCATCCTCGTAGAGGTGGCGCACTTCGACATCGAGCGCCGGCGCCAGCTCCCAGGCGCGGGCGCCGTACCCGGCGGCCAGGAACACGCCATGGCCTTTTACGCGAGCGATGAGCTCGTCGGCTTCGGCGAGCACGCCGCATCAGGGTTACTCTTCGTGTTCTGCGAAACGGTCGGCGACGCTCCGTGGCTCGTCGGGCATCTCGCGCAGGTACTTTTTTGCCGGATCGACTGCCAGGCGCACGTTCTCGCGCAGGGCGAATCCCTCGGGCGCGATCAGCGCCTTGACCTCCCGGCCCTTGAAGATGTGGGCAGCCTCGGCGCGAACCTGCTCGCATTCCGCGTCGGTGATCCGGATCGGGCGCTCCTCCCGGCCGCGGATCACCTCGACGATTTTCTCGTGCGTCCACAGTACGTCGCCGGTCTTGGCGTCATAAACGAAGACATAACCGGCGGACACGTTGTCGATCTCTGGTGTATGCATCGCTGATCCCCTTTTCAGGTCCAGTAGAAGATGAGGTGACGCCCATAGATCCGCGTGTTGCTCGAGGACAGGGTGCGGAACGTAATCTGGGTGACGTTGCTTCGCTTGATGCGGGGAAGCGGAGGATCGAACGTCTCATTGATGCCGTTCGAGACGATCTGCGAGATGCCGGTCTCCGACCAATGTGTGCTTTTGGTCGTGGTATGGAGAGCGATGGCTGCTTCGGCGGTGATGTCGCGGTTGTTGGGGTGGAGAGTGTAGGTGTGGATGCTGTTCAGAACGTTGCTGTATCCGACCCATTGGGCCCAGATCGTTCCTGTCTGCGTAGGCATCGCGAGTCCTCCTGACTTCGCTGGTTGCGGGACCTTTACTATCTCAAAGCCGGGGTAGTTCAATCCCCATAGCCAAGCACCGGGGCAGCGGTTTCGTCCAACACGTTATGTTAACCAGCCCGGCCCGACGGCGAACCGGCGGCGAAACCGCGTTCATCCCGTCTATCGTCCGGCAACGAGACGCTCTGCGTCGGTCGCTTCCTCGTAGTTGGGGTAGAACCCGGCGGACGCGAATGGCCGCAGGCCATCGGCCACCTTCCGCACCCGTAATGTTGACCTCGTCGTCGGCCGCGTTCTCCTACAAGCCGACGGCAATCACCACCTGACGCGCGCTCCGGTAGCCCACCGCCGTGCGATCGGCCGGTACCAGCGTGTACACGACCAGGTGTGTCATGGGCACCGGCACCCGCGCGTACAGCTCCGTCATCACCGCGAGGGCATCGGGCGCCGAGCTCGTCGACATACATCGTCTTCCAGTAGTTCCGGAGCCTGCGCGGGTTGAAGTTCTCGACGATGCTCTGAACAGCGGTGTAGGACATCGGCTGGATCTGATCCACCATCCATGATCAAGCCCACAGCCGGGCGACCGTTCATCAACCCCGCTCGCGTGAGGTGTCGCTCAGCGTGCCTTCGGCCTCGAAGGGGGGCTTGTCAAAGACGAAGCCACCCCGGAGGTCTGGGATCTGGATGTCATAGATGAGCATGTGTTCGATCCCACCTTCGTCGCGAATAAACCCGGAAGCCCTTGTCGATCAGAAGGTGAGCGACTTTGGGTTGCTCCAGCCTGACTTCGAAGGTGGCGCCCTGGACCCCCAGCTCATTGGTCTCCATTTCCAGGAGCCGCTCGAACCTGAACTCGTAACGCTCCTTCCCGCCTACATGGAGTACCGCCCCACCCCTCCCGCTGCCGTCCTCGTACGCCCGCACGTTCGCCTCGAACCGCGCGAGGCGCACGATACCATCCGCGTCCGGAACCTCGACCATCTGCCTGGGCGAGTACACGATGAGCACCAGCTGAGCCCCTGGCTCCGCGTCGGAGCGGACGCGCCAAGTAGACCGCACACAGCGAGACAGACTGACCAGCGTATGACGCACGGCATGGATTCCTGCTTCCTTTCCAGTCCTGCTCTCCACATAGTCGGAAACGGACGCAAAAGACCGCCAGGTCCGTCACCACTGTCGGGACAACTCAGCCGGCCTTCGGATCCCCGGATCGCGATCAACCGGCAGCCCCTCGAACGTGCCCTCGTCCTCAGTCCGCGGATGCTCGCTCCCGAACGCTCGCCCCGACCGTGGCGGGTCTCTGCTCTCGTTCCCACATCAGGGGAGCGGCTCCCGTG
Source organism: uncultured Bifidobacteriaceae bacterium (assembly GCA_964505975.1). GTDB lineage: Bacteria > Acidobacteriota > Vicinamibacteria > Vicinamibacterales > UBA2999 > Gp6-AA40. The sequence goes on from CAZDLW010000146.1 coordinate 9,867, forward strand.
GGGCAGACCGCACGCCCGTGGGCGATTCGGCGACACCCTGAGCGTCGCCCTCGAAATCAAGGCGTCGTCGTCGGAACGTTCAGGACCGTCGAGGGCTCTCGACGAGTCTGAAGTCGTCGAACACCTCGTGGCCGAACCTCCCGGTGTCGTCAAGGTGCCCGGACGGCTGAAGTACGGCGACATCACGCTGAAGAGGATACCTACGCGGCGATTTCATGTCGGAATTGGTGCGGCGACCCTGACGCCACCGGCGAGTTCACGCGGAAGAACGGTGCCCTGATCCTCGTCGATCGCCGGAATCAGGCTGTGGGTCGGTGGAGCTTCAACAATGGCCGGCGCGATCGCGGTGACGGTCGGCTTCTGACCCAGATGCTGGATGACGGCATAGTCCCAGTCATCCCCTCCTGATGGCGCAGCACCACGAAGTGGTCGGGCATCGGTTGCGTTCGGGTCCGGCTGGCTCAGCTCCTTGGCGAGCGCGCCCGCGTGGCCGGGCGCCGCCTTCGTGAGATGGACGTGATAGACGTCCCGTGGGCTCGCGGTTGCCGACGGAGCCTGCGCAGCGCTCCGGTCGCCGAGGCACAGACCCGAACGCCGATCACCACGGGTACGGCTACTCTCATGACATTTCGTTCTATCAGAGCGACAGACAGAACTGGCCGGCCCCGCCGGGGCCGGCTCGAAAGGTGCCTACTTCTTGAGGGTCGCGCCGGCCTTGCCGACGACGGCGGGCTTCACGGTCCAGAACTCCGGATCACCCTCGATCCAGGCGTTGGTCAGCACGCTCATCGCCGGCCTGAACTTGAAGATCAGCGTCTGCGACGATTCGAGCGACCGCTGGAACATCTCGCGCTGCTCGAGACGGCCGTTCTCGCCGACGGCATCGCGATACGCATCGGCGGCGTGCATGGGGCTGGACTTGTCGATCTCCGCGAGCGACTTCCTCGGATAGAAGAAGTAGAACGTGAGATCCATCGCGCCCGCGTCCACTTCGTACACGGCCCAGTGCTCGTCCATGTTCGCCTTGGTGTGCGCTTCGACGATCTGCCTCCACGCGGCACGGAAATCACGGTCGTGGCCCGCTTTCACCCGGACGATGTCGACCTGCATGTAGCGCATCTCGGGGAGCTTGACGTCGGGCTGGTAGCTGAGCGCCGGTCTGTAGCGCGCTACGATCGTCGACGTGCGGCTCACCAGGTCGCCGTCCTGTGCCGAGAACCTGTCGCTCTCGGCTGCCAGCGCGGCGTTGGCGTCGACCGCATCTTCGGAGGCCTGGAAGGCCTCGTAAGAGGGATACGCGGACAGGAACCATGCTTCGGTAGGACCAGCGACGGTGGTCATGCCGAGCCACTGCTGCGGGGCGTTGGCCTTCATGTAAGCGGCCGCCCAGGCCGCTTCGTTGACCCCATGCGCGGCGCCACGGCCGGGCCGCACTTCTTCACGATAGATGACGAGAATCGGGGGAGTGGACGTGGGGGCCGCCTGCTGCCCCTCGGCGATCGTGGTGAGGGGCCCGGCAATCATCAGGCACGCGAGTGCACAGAAACGTACGACGTGTTTCGACATCGTTCCTCCTTCGGAACGAGTCCGCCCTGGCGGGCGGCCACCGACCCAGGCAGACGGCGGGGTGCCGCGCCCTGGCCCTCATGGGAGGTCGCGGCGAGCCGTGGTTGCGTCGGTGCACACCACGGTGACGTCGTTATTCAGATGAGCCCAGCAAGTCTACTCGGTCCCGGGACAAAGCACAACGACTCTCTTTAGCGCGCCACGAACCCCTACTTGCGGTGCGCGACACGATCACGACGCTGTCCTCGTCGGCGTTGACGGCCTCGGCGGGTACTCGAACCCGCCGGCGTCGCTGGCGATGGACGTGCGAGGAGGTCGGCGTACTGTTTCTGGACGACCGTCCAGCCGAGAGCGTCTCGACCCCCGGCTGCGGTTGACGAACACATGTTCGTCAGGCGAGTGGGACAGGGATCATCCGGCCGCGGAGGAACAGCCAGGCGAACAGCAGGCTTCCTGCGTCCTGGCGGCCATCGGTCTGTACGGCGTCCTCCTCATGGCCACAAACGAACGCCCGCCCGTGTCGCGGCCTCCTGCAGCGGCCCGTCCTTGCACGCGAGCGTGAGGTTGCGGCGCTGGGCGAGTTCCAGATAGGCAGCGTCATACACCGACAATTGATGCGCGGACGCGAGCTCCGAGAGGCGGGTGAAGGCGAGCGACGCCATCTCGTGATCCGCGCGAAGCGGGAGCCCGCGCAACCAGCCCAGTGCGACCTGGCGCTCGTCCTCGGTGAGCTTCCGCCGACGGGCGAGGACAGTCAGCGCGTTTGCCACCTCCAGGGACCACAGGGCAGGTACCTCGATCGTCGTCCCCTCGGCAATGGCGTCGAGCATCGCAGCGGTCTCCGGGGTCGCCTGGGCCGGGTGGACCCAGCCGACGGCAACGGACGCGTCGACCACGAAACTTCTCGTCACAACCGGCCGCTCTCGATGGCGGCGCGAACCTCCCGGCCGGAGAGCTTCGCCTTCGATCGGCGGCGGATCCGCTGCTGCAGTTCGCGCAGCCCGGTCACCGCCCGGCGCACGTCGTCGAGCCGGGGGGCGCCCTCGGGCACCAGCCGGGCGACCGGCCGGTCGTGCCGCGTGATGACGACCTCCTCGCCCTGCGCCACCCTGTCGAGGAGTTCCCCGAAGCGCGTCTTCGCCTCGAACGCCGTCACTTTTGCCATGGACACCTCGCACCGATTAACCAGTCGTTGACCAGTTTAGCACGGGAGGCCCACCCAGCTGGAGGCCACGCTGCCAACGGCATTCCAATATCGCGCACGTCTACGGCATCGAGGAAGCCCAGGTCAGCGAGGGCGGCGCGGGAGGCACCCAGGGCCCCGTGCAATGTCGCGCGCTCGTGATGGAACTGGTCGAAGGGGAGGACCTCGCGCAGCGTCTTCGACGGGGACCGCTGCCACTCGACGAAGCGGTCCCGATCGCGATCCAGGTTGCGCACGCGCTCGAAGGGGCGCACGAGCAGGGCGTCATTCACCGCGACCTCAAGCCGGCCAACATCAAGCTGCGGGCCGACGGCACAGTCAAGGTGCTCGATTTCGGCCTCGCCAAAGCACTCGAATCAGCCACCGCAGCGAATGGCGCCGCCGCCGGCTCGGTCACCTCGCCGACGATGACCAGCCCCGCCATGCTGACGGCGCGCGGACAACGACCAGCGGGATGCGCGTGTCCACAGCTACGACGATTCTATCCTGATGCCGCCAGCCGACTGACGCTCCTCAATCCTCTCCCTCGCACGCGGAACTCGCGACAGCGTCAAACGGTTGTCAACCCATCGCGGCCGGCAGCCGTAGCGCTTCGGCCCACAGCTTCGCGAAGTGCTCGCCCCCGGGTGGCTTCTGGACTCGGGGCTCGGGTACTCGGGGCTCGGAGTCTATCCGTGTCCGGTTGCCTGAGCTTCCGGTCGCGTGGAGAAAATTTCAATTCGCGGTGTAATCCAGGCGTGTGGAAAATGCCACGTCCTGCTGTTCGTGCAGGAAATTCACGCAAGTTTTCCGACGGCGCGACTCTGGCATCAGGGAAAAGACGATGTAGGATGGAGGCGCCATGGAGCTATCAGATCTGAAGGCGGAGATGGACGGACGGTTCGAGCAGGTCGATCAGCGATTCGATCAGCTCGAGCGACGGTTCGCGGCCGAGAGCGAAAGGATCCGGCAGCACGTCGAGGCCGAGGGAGAGAAGACGCGCCGGTACTTCGATGTGGTCGCCGAGCAGATGAAGGCGGAGCGCAACCTGTCGCTCGACCAGTCGAAGGCGGCGAGTGACGGAGTCGCCCGGTTGTCGGCGTCCAACGCGGCCGAACACTCGGCCTTCGCACAGCGACTCGACGATCACGAACGGAGGCTCCGGCAGCTCGAAGAGAATTAGCCGCCAGGGGCGGTTTCAGGGTGATTCCGGCGGCGGATGGTGCACGCCGCAAGGCAGCCGCAGCCCGCCACCGGTCTGGAATTCCCCGGCCTGTTCACGCGGGCAGTGCTGGCCTACCGGCCATCGAATGACGCCGGGGAGGGCGGCAGCTCCACGTGCG
>CAZDLW010000147.1:0-13909 GCA_964505975.1 uncultured Bifidobacteriaceae bacterium
GACCCGTCGGCGCCGGTCCCGCGCCGCCGGCGCAGTGCGTGACGCCGGGCGCCATGAAGCATGGTCGTCCTCTCAGATGGAACGGCGCGCCTCGTCGCGCGGGGCTACGACTCCAGAAACGGGGGCAGGCCGGTCGGCGGCTCGAGCCACTGATGATCCTTGAAGACTGCCGCGAGCTGCGAGGTGAGCGAGGCGAACCGCGTCACGACGGCGCAGGGCAGCGTGGCCACGAGCTGCGACTCCATCACGAGTCAACTGCAAGGTCAGGCAGTGTCGGGATCGGTCGGATGAACCACCAACTCGAACGAACGACCGTCGTGGAGTCGAACGGCTGCGAAATGACGCACGTCGCGCGTTGCCAGGCGACGGACACCGAGCGATTCGGCGAGCGCTACGACGGATCCGTCGACGAGGCCCAAACCCAGATCGGCGAAGCGCCGGTCCACCTCCATCGCGCGTGTGAGCTGACCGACGGTTGGCGGCGCGTAGGTGAAGGCGCCGCGCGCCAGATCCTGCATGAACGCTTGCATCGCCCCACGCTCCTGGCGAAGGAAATAATCGACCTCGGCGAGCACGAGCCCCGGTACGTAACGCGTGCGTGCCTGGTCGATGGCATCGCGGAAGCGCACATGGTCTGCCGCGGCCTCGACGAGGTAGTCGATGAGCGCTCCGGTATCGCAGATGAGCGCAGCCGCGCTACCGGTCGGCACTGAACAGCTCGCGCTCGTTGCCGCGTTCTGTCAGCGCTCGGACGACGCCCGCGCTCCGGGGCTTGGGATGCCGTCGGTACTGTTCGAGCACAAGGGCGAGATGCTGCCGGATGAACTCCGAACGCGAGACCCCGCGCTCGCGCGCGGCCCTGGAGAGCAGCCGATCGTCCTCCGGATCCAGCGCAATGGTGGTCGCTTTCTTCCTCGAGAGTGCCATGGAAGTAATATGACCCGCTGAGGACCGGCCGTCAAGACGCGGTGGGACCGGTCCCACGGGCCTGACGGCTTCTGCTTCTCCGCTGGCCTCAGGAGCCAGTCGCCGTTGCGACGGGCGCGTCGGCTCCGGGGCGGGCTCCCGACAACGTCGTCCGCCGCTGGTGCAGGTCTTCCTGAAGCACGCGGAGAAGCAGGGGACGACTACGGCACCCGGAATTCACCGAGTGGAGGCGGCGTGACCCGCTGCTCCCGGGGAGCCGTGAGTTGCGGAATCCATCCATACGGTACGCGGTAGGACCGGTACACCGCATTCGACGCATTGACGCCGCTGAAGATCGGAAACATGTACTCCCAGACGATGGTGCCATTCGTGGTGACCTCGAACAGCCGGCCGCCGGCGCCCGCGGTGATGAGCGTATTGCCGTTCGGCAGCCGCTGCGCGCCGCTGATATTCGTGCTGAAAAACCTGGGGGTTGCGTAGGACCAGACCAGCTCCAGCGTCACCGGGTTGATCTCGAGCACGCGGGACGTGGCGCGGGCGAATGCGCCCACGCCGTTCGGTGCGATAGGGCTCGCGAAACCATAGCCGGCGGAGCCACCGTTGTCGAACACGAGCAGATTCCCCGCTCCGGGCAGGCCCTTCGGGATGATGTGGGCGTGATGCTGGCCGATGATCTGGCGAATGGCGCGAAGCTCCGGAGATGCGCTGAAGTCGGGACCGAGCCGCCAGACGATCCTGCCGTCACGGCCGATGATCGCGAGCAGGCTCGCCTCGCGGCTGCTGATGATCACGTGGTTCGGCGCGAAGCGCGTGTCGCCCTGGTCGAACCACCGATTCGGTCCGATGTAGGTCGCCGAGTTGATGTGCAGCCAGTCGAAACTCCCCCTGGCCTTGTTGAAAGCCTGTGCGGCCCTGATGGCCTTCCGTGCGTCGGGGGCGAGCCCGAGCTCGTCGATGTGGTCGCTCGCCACCCACTCCCACAGGATCTTCCCGTCCCACGACACCTCGATGAGGCGGTCGTCTTCGAGCAGCACGTCGGCAACGTTCGGCTGGGTCCGGTTGGTGTGCGTCAGGATCAACGTCGTGCCGCCGTCGACGACCGGCGTGCTCTCCGGCGAATAGTAGCCGGCGGGAAGGCTCTCGCGCTGCCAGTCGTGGTGCTGGCGCGACGACCAGATCGTGTCGCCCTCGCGCGTCGTGATCTGCTCGTTGCGCGAGAACCGCCAGGTGACGTTGCCGTCGAAGTCCCGCTGGACCAGTTCCAGCGACTCCTGGTGCGGCGGACGCGCCCCGCTCGCGGCGATGACGATGCCGCCCGGCAGCACGCGCGCCGGGCCGCCCGCCGAGTTGTTGTAGTCCTCCCAGCGCTTGACGACATTGCCGTTCATGTCGATCACGAGCACAGCCTGGGTTTGGAGCGCCGACAGGACGGTATACCCGCTCCACGCGCGGTCCGGATCGTAGATGGTCGTGCCCGTGGGGTATACGGTCTGCGCTATTAGAGTCAGCGCAATCGCGTGCGTCGCGAGCACGGCGGCACAGGCGCAAGTCAGTCGTTTCATGCGCAAGAGGATACGACGAATCACGGTTTCCATTCGTCGGACCCGGCGGGCGTCATACGATCCACCCTTCCAGCCGCAAGAGTGCCAGCGCGGAGCGCTGGAACGTTTCGGCGTCGGCGAGAGACGCCGCCGCATCCTCCTTCGAGAACGTCACCGCCGCATCGTAGTCGGCGAGCTCGCGCGAGCGCTGCATGCCCGCCAGCAGCCTGTTGTGAGACGATGCCAGCAGCCCGGGCCGCACGAACTCGGTGTTGAACAAGTGAATGGCGCCAGCGTGGGTCTTCGCTTCCAGGCCGCGCGACAGGAGCAGCCCGCAGAGGCAGTGGAAGGCCGCGTAGTATGCGCGCGAGACCGCATCGGCGCACAAGCCCAGCTCCAGGAGCGCCCGTGCGGCCTGCATGGCCTGGTCCGCGCGTGCTGTTTCGTCGGCTATATTGCGCCTGCGGTTCTCGTCGGTCACACCGGCACACCGTCGCGCTCGATCTCGGCCACCAGGCGGCGTTCACGCGCACGCAGCTCGTCGAACCGTGCGGCGCTCAGCACGAGCGGCGACAGCACGACGTCCTGCTCGGTGAGAATGTCGCCCACAATCGCGTCGACGGTGCGGGCGTCGGCAAGGGTGAGTCCGTCGACGACGGCGAGCACATCGACGTCCGAGTCTTCAGTAGCCTGGCCGCGGGCATGCGATCCGAAGAGCACCAGACAGACGAGTCGCGGGCCGAAGTGCGTGCGGACGCGCTCCGCAAAGAGGCTCACCGCCGCATGCGTCGCAGCCGGCATCGCCACGCCGACGATGGTAGCACGGTGCCATGCGCGGCCGCCGCGTCGAGCACGGGACGCGCGCGGCGCTGTTCACCATGAAGCGCCACTTCTCCTGAGCCAGCCGGCTGACGCGTTGAGGATGTGCGTGTACCGATTCTCGAGGTCCGCCACAACGCTGCAACTGACGCCGCCTCAGACGCAGCCGTTGGCAGAACGCGCAACGTCCTGCCTCAGCGCCCCGGCTGACAACCGGTCTGGATTCTCATCGCCGGATCCCAGTGCTCGTCCGCCCGGCCGCCGACAATCCGCCACATGTCGAACCACGTGCTCGTGTACGGCTGGCCGCCATCGTGCTGGCAGGTCATCGGCCAGACGACCGTCACGAGATCGCCATCGGCGAGGACGGCGACGATCGGCGTGGTGAGCTGCGCGCACGTGTCGTCGCGCTTGCGCACGCCCTTGTCGACCAGCCCCTGGAAGAACGTCACTGCACTATCGCGCCCCGAGGGCACGTTGGGATTGTGCTGGAGATAGCGGTCGGTGAGCCATTCCTGGGCCCGATTCCACTGATTGCATTCCAGCAACTCGCGCATGATACGCAGTGCCACCTGTTTGTTCGCGTGCCTCTGAGGATCCGTGTCGGTGAACAGCCGCTCAGGGTTCGGCACGCCCACAACGGGCTCCTGGGCCGCAGCGGGAGTTGCCAGTACGACGAGACAGAGCAGCGTCGACGTGGTGAGTCTCTTCATGGCCGTCCTTTCTGTGCTCTGAATGGAAACAGGGCCTCGACATGAGAGCATGCGGGCACGCCTCTACCGCGAGCAGTCACCCACCGGACCCGTCCGAGATCAATCGACAATCGCCTGGGCGACCAGATCCTCGAACTCGCGCTGGATCTCGGGATTCGAGGTCTGCACCATGAGCACGCCGACCACCTCCTCCTGCGGGTCCACGAAGAAGTGCGTGCCCTGCGCGCCGGACCAGCCGAACGTGCCGTTCGACAGCAGCGTCCCGCGCAGGGCGTGATTCGTGACGACGCGCACGCCGAGGCCGTAGCCCTCTCCGGGTGGCCGGCCCGCCAGCGTGTCCGGGACGTGCACGGCACGCAGCATCTCCACCGATTTGCGTCCGAGGATCCGCGTGCCGTTCAGGGCGCCGCCGCCGGCCAGCATCATGCCGAACGGCACGTACGCCTCGGCCGAACTGTATAGGCCGCCCGAACCGCGGAAGTACACGTTCCGCGACACCGTGTCGTTCGGCATCTGGGTCTTCGTCAGGCCGTTGGGGCCGCGCGCGTACACCGTTGCCACGCGCGGCCACTGGGTATCGGTCGGCCAGAAGCCGATGTCGTTCATGCCGAGCGGATCGAAGATGTGCGCCTGGAGGAACCGGTCGAGCGGCATGCCCGACGCGACCTCGACCACCAGACCCAGCGTCTCGAAGCCGGCGCCGGGGCTGTAGGCCCAGCGCGAGCCCGGCTGGAACTCGAGCGCCGTCGAGCCCAGCCGAGGGATGTAATCCGCGAGCGTCTCGCCGTCCTTGCGTGCGATCGGGGCGATGGTGCTGTTGCTCATCGGGCCGCTGCCGAGACCCGAGACGTGCGTCAACAGGTCCTTCACCGTGATCTCCCGCTCGGCGGATACGGTGTCGAACCGCGGCTCGGCGTTCGGCGGTGGCGCGCCCCGGCCGCCGGGCCGCGCGACGGCGACCTTCATCTCGCGGAACTCGGGAACGTACCGCGAGATGGGGTCGTTCAGATGAAGCCGGCCTTCCTCGACGAGGATCATGACCGCCACGCCGACCACCGGCTTGGTCATCGACGCGATCCGGAACATGGTCGAGGTCGTCATCGGGGCCTTGGAATCGAGGTCCATGACGCCGCGCACGGAGTGATGCACGACCTTGCCCTTGCGCGCGACGATCGTCACGGCCCCCGCGAGGTCTCCGGCGGCGATGCGCCGCTCGATCATGGCGTCGAGCCGTTGAAGGCGCTCGGCCGAAAGCCCGACCTCCTCGGGGGCGGCCGAGGGAGATGACGCCTTGAGGACCGCAACGGTAAGCAGAGCAGCCACGGTAGCGCACGACACAGTTCTCATGAGGACGCCCTCCAGGAGAGTGACCGAGTGGTGCCGATTATGTCGGCTTGCCGCCGGACGTTCAACCATCGGGCGTACCACGGCTTCACGACCGGCCGCCCAGCATCGCCTCGGCCAGTCTCGCGTGCAGGACCATTCCGCGTGGCCGCAAATCGGCGTCCGGTGAAAGGCCCTGATGGTCCACGGCGTCGGTCATCGCAGGTGTCGAGATGCACCGGGACGATCGCATACGGAGGAACATATCGGCTGTGCGAACAGCGGCAAGCGCAGGGATATGGCGCAGCGACGGCATCGCCCTGCGCCGCCGGACTGTCGGCGTCAGCTCCACGTGCGAGGCACATCGTAGCGGTCGAACACGTCGTCGTGGGAGATGACCCGGATTGAGCGCTCCATCGACTGCGCGACGAGGAGCCGATCGAAGGGGTCGCGATGATGCACGGGAAGACCTCCGGCAACATACGCCTCGCGGGGCTCCACGGGAATCCACTCCAGCCCGCTGGCCTCGACGATGTCGAGGAGGTTCTCGGGTGCCTCCAGCTTTCCAAGGGCGGTCTTGATGGCTACCTCCCACGCGGAGACGGCGCTGACGAGCACTCGACTTTCGGGATCTGCGATGCGATCGCGCGTGCGCCTGGGGATCCGTCTCTCGTCCGCAAGCCACCAGAGCAAGGCGTGCGTGTCAATTAGAAACGTTGTCACCGTACACCGCCTGCTCCAACGCCGGGAGCGGCGCGTCGAAGTCCCTCGCGATCCGCACCTTCCCCTTCCACAGTCCAGCCACGCGCGGGCGCGTGTGCTCGTAGGGCTTGAGCTCGACGAGCGGCCGGCCGGCCCGCGCGATCACGATGCGCTCACCCGCGAGCGCCCGCCGGATCAGCCTGGAGAGCTGGGTCTTCGCCTGGTAGCTGTTCACGATCTCCATGGTCCAACCGTACCATGATTGGTCTGGTTGGTCTAGTCTTGACCTGCCGCCGCAGCCCGCCGTGCGGTACGGTCCCTGTCCAGGCCCTGCGTGATGGTCTACCGTGGCTCGGCGACGCCGACGAGACATCGCGTACGGCAGCGGCTCGGCGCACTACGGGTCAAAATTCCGGCAATTCGGGCGCGTCACGCTGCAGGCGTGTGCCTCGGGCGTAGAATCGCCGAATGGAGCACCGCATGAGCGCTCGCACAGCAGTGACGATGGCCGCGGCCGCGATGGCGGTTGCGGTGTCGGTGCATTCGCAGGGGCTGCCGCGCACAGCCGCCGCCCAGACGAACCGTGTCGGGACCTGGATGGAGCGCACGTTGTGGGGCGACCCCGACCTGCAGGGAGAGTGGACGAGTGAAGGCGAATACGGCGTGCCGCTCGAGCGCCCGGCGCAGTTCGGCACGCGGCAGTTCCTGACCGACGAGGAGTATGCCAAGCGTCTCGAAGACGTCCGGATCCGCGACGAGCGCGACCTCGCGCGAGTCGATGTCCTCTCGGGGAAGGTGGACGGGCCGAACGCGCCAATACCGCACTGGCGCGAATACAACACGACCTCCCGCCGTACGTCGCTCATCATCGATCCCCCTGATGGCCGCCTGCCTCCACGCGTGCCGCAGGCCAGGCCGGTTCCCGTACAGCGGTGCGGCAGCCTCCAGCGAGGCGAGCCGTGCGACTCGTACGAGGACTACGGCCTCGGCGTCCGGTGTATCGTCCACGGCGGCGGCTTTCCGGATGCAATGTTCCCCGCGGTCTACAACGCGAACATGCGCATCGTGCAGAGCCCGGGGTTGGTCGCCATCACCTACGAGCTGATTCACGATACGCGCATTATCCCGCTCGACCCCTCGCCGCCACGGGAACCGCTGTTGTCGCCCGCGATTCGGATCTACATGGGTGCCGGGCGCGGCTGGTGGGAGGGCACGACGCTGGTGGTGGAAACAACCAACCTCAGGGCGAACACCCGCGGGTCTACACCCGCGCTGCGGCTCGTCGAGCGGTTCACCCGCACCGGACGGGACGCCATCGACTACACGGTCACCTTCATCGATCCAGCGACGTGGGCCACGCCCTGGACCGCCGCCCTCGACCTCAAGGCGCGGCCGGCCGGTGCCGGCGTGTTCGAGTACGCGTGTCACGAGGGGAACTACGGCTTGACCTACATGCTGTCCGCCTCGCGCTATCTCGAGCGAACAGCTGGTGACGGCGCATCGCGCGAGCCCTCCCGAGAGGCACGGTAGCCTCGCACGCGGCACCGCGCCGACGCCAGGTGTTCTCACCCACCCACGGAGGCGCCTATGTCTCGACCTGCAATCGCCATCCTGATGGTGCTGTCGTTCGGCATCGGCCTGATGTCCCAGGCCTGGCTGACCAGCACAGTTGTCGCCCAGGGAGTCGTGACTGAACTGAAACGTGTCGATCTCGGAGACTGGTGTCCGGGCAAGGAGGTCACGGTGTCCATCGAGGAGATCGGTCCGCAGCGCCAGTCGCGGCACTACCACCACGCCTATTCGTTTGCCTGGATGATCGAGGGCTCGCAGCGACGGATGATCGACGGCAAGCCCGTCGAGTCCTTCGCGGTCGGCGACGTCGTCGACGAAGCGCCGCTCGAAGTGTCGGAGTCCGAAATCCTGACGCCAACGAAGGTCCTGCTCTTCAGGATTGCCGAGAAGGGCCGCCCGCTGACCGTGCGTGTGCCCTGACCGGATGTTCGCTGTACTTGTTGCGCGAGGGTCGTCGACTCACGGGGAACGCGCGGACTTATCTCACAGGACTTATCTCCGGTCCCCTTTCTCGAGTTCCGCCTTCACGAACGCGGCCCGGCTCCTGGTATACGGCACGATGCCCGAGCGGCCGGCGGCGACCTGATCCAGGCCCGCGAGCCACTCCGCGCCTTCGAGTTCGACCGACGGGCGGATGGCTGGCCCGATCTCGCCGACCTGTTGCTCGAAGCGCTCGGGCACGAAGAGGCGCTCCGAGAATTCGGCCATGTGGGCGAGATACGTCGTACGGAACGCGTCGACGCCGTAGAGTCGCGACAGGAACCGGTTGTGGCCGGACCACGGGCGGTAGATGGACCAGCCCGCGTTGTTCCGCGAATTTCCAAACGAAAAGTCCTGATCCCACGCGACGAAGTGCATCCGGTTGGTATCCGGATGGAGGTAGGTGTAGAAGTTCTGGCCGTTCTGCAGGAGGCTGTCATGGTTGGCGAGCCAGACGAGAACGGCGAAGTACCGGGCGAAGTCGTCGAGGTCCACGTAGTCGCCGATGGTCGCGGCAAACGCGTCGTCGGTGGCGCTCGAGACGAGCCGGCCCAGCTCCATGACCCGCTGCTGCTGCGCCTCGGTCAGGTCGGTCTTGGGATCGTACGACTGGTGGTAGACCGCCCAGTCCGGGCCCCAATCGGTGAACAGTTCCTGGGTGGACGGCTTGAAGATCGCACCCTTCCTCGTGCCGAACCGGTCCTCGACGAAATTTCTGTCCACGTTCTCGGAGACCGAGTAGAGGCCGAGGTAGCGCGCTTCGCGTTGCCCTTCGACGGTGAGGTACACCTGCGCGTAAGTCGTGCGCGGCGCGAGTGCGCCCGCGTCGCGATACAGCCGGTAGGCCAGCACCTCGTTCATCCAGCCGATGTCGGTGATGTTGTTCTGGAAGTTGATCGTCGTGAGCCCGCCGAGTGACTGGCCTTTGACGTACTTGTTGAGATCCACCTTGAGCGAGATCTTGTCGCTGCCGCTGCGGGTGGCCCGCAGGTACGAGCCGTTCCCCTTGTATCGGACCGCCACGTCCCGGAAAGTCCAATCATCGATCTGCAACGTGGCACGGACGTAGTCGAACTCGATGCCTTGCCGGGCCGCCACGCCGTTGCGGCCTCCCGGCGGGCCGAGGAACCGGTTGCCACCGAATCCGAACCCGCCGCCCACGCCGCTGTACCGCGGCTGCATCGCCTGCCAGGCGTCTGCGGATAGCGACAGATGCGCCCTCCACACCTTCGTCGGCATGAAGAACTCGGCCGCGCTGATTGCAGTGACGCGCGTGGGCGTGACGTCCTGAGGGGCAGCGGACGGTTCCGTCCACAGGAGGACCACGCAGATGCTGAACGTGGCGAGCAGACCGATCAGGTCGTGGCGCATGGCTACCGTCGTGCAGGATACGACGGCGGCTCGCGCCCGCACAACGAAAACCCGGAGTTGACCGATTTCGTGGACGCCGATCCCAAATGTGAAATCCAAGATGGAGTAGTAGCTATCGAGGCAGGAACTATCGGCCGTTCGCTCACAGGGGCTCGCTGTCGAGCTCCGCCGCCCCCCAATCGCTCAGGTCGGGCACTTCGCCCGCCCAGGCGCGACGTGCTGTGAGCTGAGCGTGTCCGAAGGCAGTCTCCCGCTCCACCGGTGCGCGCGGCTTCTCTCTTCGCATGACCATCGTTCAGTCCTCCTTCGCTCTGTTGCACCGGTCGCGCTCGTATGGTACTTCACACAGCGCGCGTAGACCGCCACCGTGCGGCTGATGGTGCGCTGCCCTCCACTTCCCCCGCGCCGGACGAGACTTCCGCGCCGAGCCTCATCGTCACGCCATCCGGCTCGAGAAGCCTGCAGGTCACGATGCGTTCCACAAGCTCGGGGGGCGTTTACCCTCGCGCCGCTGGCCCTCATTACCGGCACGGGCGCGATGATCAGCCTGCCCAACCAGGTCAGACCGCTGCTCGACCGCGTGTCGCCCCTGAAGCCCACCGAACCGCCGCCCGCTCGCCGGCGCGAACGCGCCGTTCAGCCAGCCGAATCGGCCATGGTCGGTCCGTGCTCGCCGCCGTCCCACACCACTAGGATGCTCACATGCTGGAAGCCGTGAACCTCGAGTACTTGAGCGCGCTCGCCGGGCGGACCGACTACTCGCACGCGCAGCTGCGCGAGTTCCTCACGAGTGCCGGGCTGCAGGCCGAGGCTACCGACCGCCGTGTCGGCACCTACTCCAAGGGCATGCGCCAGAAGGTCGGCATCGCGATCGCGCTGGCCAAGGGGGCGCGCGCGCTGCTGCTCGACCAGGCGATTCTGTCCGCTGAAGTTGCGCACGTAGCGGACGACGCCGAACTCGCTCGCGACCGCGGCGGCCTCCTGGGACACCGCGAGCGCGCCAAACGCGTGCGTGGCCGACCGCATCGTCACCCGCGCGCCGGCACGGATGGGAACGGCTCGCCGGCTGCGTCCAGGCCGATCCGCCGTGAGAAGAACGGCTCGAAGCGTGAGCCGTTGCCGGTGAAGAATACGCCGCGATTCTCGAGGAAGAACTGCCGGCGTTCGGGAAAGAAGACCGAGAAGCGCGACAGGTTCACGACCTGGCGGTCGACGTCCCGTCTGCTGATCGCCCAGGGCGCCAAGCGGATTGACGCGGAAGACCGTCACGCTGCGCCCGTCACGGACGCCGTCGATGGCCACTCGGAAGCACCGCCGCATGATGCAGGACCTCGTCAGCCACGACCTGGGCGGTAGGAAGGCTGGTCGTAGAAATGGAAGACGACGCCAGCCGTGCGTGCCGCGATGGTCGAGACCTGAGAAGGATCCGATCCATCGCGGCACCGGGGCGCGTGAGCTCACTCGAACGCGGGCTGGTTCCAGAGGTCGCGATCGAGGCGCCACTCGCCCCCGACCTGGATCCAGATGTGCGCGAAGCGGCCGTATCCGACGACCACACCAGTCCGCCGGTTGAGCACCTGGTAGTTGCCGTGGACCAGCGTCATGTCCACACCCTCGACCGTGTCGGTCACCGTCAGGACGGTCATCGGATCGTTCTCCTTCATGTCCGCCGCCCAGACTCGCGGATGTTGTTGCGTCCGACCGTCCTGGGACGACCATGGTTGTAGAGGTGGGCGCCTTCGGTATACAGGGCGCCGAGCCGTTCTACATCTCTGAGGTTGTACGCTTCCGTCCACAGGTTCGCAAGCTTAGCCGCCTCGATGTTCTGAGCATTGGCCGTCGGGGGAAAGAGCGGCGCGCTCATGATCAACATGACGACGATCACACTGGTTCTTCTCATGGCTCCCTCCTGATCCGAGTCCTGCTCAGTCTCTGCACGTGAGGCCGCCGGGCTCTTGCTCCACGCCTTGGCGTTTCTCTATGCACGCGTGCGTCCGCGTGGATGTCGGGCCTGAAGCCTGAATTGCAATAAGGGCGCTGGAGCGGCGCACATGTGTCTTGCGAAAGCGGTACCAGACGTCAAAGGGCGTTCTGTACGCCAGCTCCTGCGGCGCTCCTGCAATGGCATCCCGGGTTCAGCGGCGGTTTAGAGGCAACCGCCAAGAGTGGCCGGCCCCGGACTCGCCGTCACCAATACCCTTCGCGCGGGAAATTTTTCGCGCCGACCCGAAACGTCGTCATGCCCGAACGAATCCCCGTCCAGAGGCTGAGGTGTGCCGGAGCGGTTTCCGGCGACCCATACCGACGCGGTGAGCGTGCCGGTTGGCGTGCCGCTACAAGCAGCAAGGACTCCACTCGATGTGCGTGGACCCTGTCCTGACAGGGCGACCACGCGAACACGGTGAAGCGTCCGTCCTGGGACGCGACCAGCGCCAGGGCCGCGTGTTGATCCTGCACGAACTGGGCGGCCGACAGATGCCGTGTACCGCCAAGCTCCGACGGATGGACGTCGCGCACGCTGGCGCCTTCGAGAGGTTCGGTCAGTACCACCTGCTCAACTGGCTGGCTGCCGCGGCGCTGAACGATTTTGGCTCCGAACGCCAGCAGGTGATAGCTGTCCGTGAGGACCGTCGCTCCATCGACACCGGTGAGTCCGGCGACGCCGTCGATGGTGCGCTGAAACAACTGCATCGCATGTTCCGTCGCCGCCTCGTTCAGGGCTCGCACACGTTCGGCAAGAACCGCGAACGGCGGCGCGACGGCGTACGGCATCGGTCGCACGACGGATTCAAGCCAGCTGTCGGTGCCGTGCGGCACGACCAGGAGCGTACCGCCGCGCCCGTGCGCACGAATGGAGACGGCAAGCTGGACGAGCACGTTCACTGGCTCGGACCAGGATGCGGGAGAGTCGAACCCGCGCAATGCGGCAACCATTGCCGGGCAATCGGGCAGACTGGGCGTCTCTTCTGCGATGACCTTGATCCGATCTCCTTCGAGCACCACGACGTTGAGATATTTCCCGACCGCGTCCCGGCGCCGCTGCTTGACGACCAACAGTCCTGGGGCCACCACTTCGACGACGACACAGAGGGCGGGAATGGTCCGGCTCGCCCCCCAGATGGACAGCGCGTCGCCTGTTCGCCAGACGCCCAGATGAATGCCCGGCCGATCCACTGCAGGGGCAAGCCGCGTGAGGATGTCCGGCGTGAGGGGCAGGCCCTGTTCGAACAGCAGCGGGAGGTCCGTATGGGACGGCGGGACCAGGGCCACGGACACCTTCGGCCCCCGTCCCTCCTCGCGCCTGAGACTGGCCCAGAAGGCCACGTCGATCAGGGCTTCGATCGCGGCCTCATCGGGTTGGGGGCCGATGTCTGCGTGACCGGCCTCCCGCTCCGTCCTCACGTGTTCCGCGAAGTGTGTATGTACGCGCTGCGCCATGCTGCGCGCCGCCGACAGTGTTGGCTCTGTCACCAAAGCCCTCCCTGCGGCTGCCTGCATGTGCGGACACGAGACGGAGTCAAGAGGGGATCTTGGCCTTGAACTTTCGGCTCCGCGCCGCGAGTGTCGTCAACCATTTGATCTCCAGGTCGGTGCCCCTGCGGAACAGATCGATCCACTCCCGCGGGAGGACAGTGAAGTCAATCTCATGACGACCCCAGTCGGGACGGCGGCCATCGTAATCGGTCAACCGGTAGTCCCGTCCAAGCTCCCAGGAGCCGTAGAGCATTCCAGTGCGATCCTGCACCTTCGGGTCCGCCGCGAGCGCGGCGATCGCGCGCCCCACGAACAGCGGTGATTCCGACTCCAGGAAGTTCGGATCCTGTTTGCCTGCCTCGCGCCAGTTGTCTTCGGTGACGCCGAGGTGCTGGAGCATGGATTCCGAGCGCAGGAAACCGGGGGTGATGGCCATGACCGTGATGCCATGCGGCGCGAGCTCGGCGGCCCAGAGGAGCGGAAGCACCTTCTGCGCCATCTTCACGGCCTGCGACATCGGATTCCCGCCGCCGCCAATCATGTCGTTCTCGGTCACTTCCACGATGAGACCGCGTCTGGCGGGCATCATCGCCAGCGCCGCATGCTTCGCGGTGATGATGCGTGAGGTGAGCCCCTGCCGGAAGATCGCATCGGCGTTCTTCAGATCCGCCTGCCAGAGGAAGCCGTACACGCCCATCAGCGGGTCTTCGCCCGCCACGCTGTCGACGACGAGGTCGAGGCGATCGTGCGCGCGCATGATGCGGCGGAACAGCGTCTTGACCTCTGCGTCGTTCGTGTGATCGACTCGACGCGCGATGGCGGTGCCGCCGGCCGCCGTGATCATTGCCGCGGTCTCATCGATGGTCTCGGGCCGGCCGTACGGCGACGGCTTGCCTTTGACGCTGCGACCGGTGCAGTAGACCGTCGCGCCCGCGTCCCCGAGCGCGCGTGCAATGCCGCGGCCGGCGCCACGCGTCGCCCCGGCCA
>CAZDLW010000148.1:0-13904 GCA_964505975.1 uncultured Bifidobacteriaceae bacterium
CGACGGGTCTGCTGGAGGCGCTGCTGGCCTGCGTCGAGGAAGGCCGCGCGCCCGACACGCTGCTGGCCGTGCGCCGCGATCCGTCAGGGGCCGTCGTGCGATCGCCGCCGCTCTGCCCGTATCCGCTCGTAGCGAGGTACAGTGGCAGTGGCAGCACGGACGACGCCGCGAGCTTCGTGTGCAGTCCCGGGTTCTGAGCGGGTCCCTCGACAACGGAGCGCACCGGGTGCCCGCGTGTGCTGTGCGTGATGTCCGGAACGAGGTGGCGTAGGGTGATGGGAGGCCTCAGCACACAAGTGGGGATTGTCGGCGCCGGACCGGCAGGGCTGCTGCTCGGGCATCTCCTTCACCTCAACGGCATCGATTCCGTCATTGTCGAGAACCACAGCCGCGACTACGTGATCGACCGCGTGAGGGCAGGCGTCCTGGAGCAGGGGACCGTGGATCTGCTGGTCGCGATGGGAGTTGCTGCCGGTCTCGAGCGCAAAGGGCTGCGGCACGACGGTCTCTACGTCAGCTTCCGGGGACGTCGGCATCGGATCGATCTGGCCAGTCTGACCGGCGGCAGGGTGATCACTGTCTACGGGCAGAACGAGCTGGTCAGAGATCTGATCGAAGCGCGTATCGCCACGACACGTCCGCTGTACTTCGATGTGGATCGTGTATCGGTCTGCGGCGTGGATTCTTCGCGCCCGGTGATTCGCTTCCGGGACGGCGGGACCGACCGGGAGGTGCGATGCGATTTCATCGCCGGGTGCGACGGCTTTCACGGCACCTGCCGTCCATCCATCCCCGATGGTGTCCTCACCACATACGAGCGGACCTATCCCTTCGGCTGGCTCGGGATCCTCGCCGAGGCCGCGCCCTCGTCCGACGAGCTGATCTACACCTGTCACGACCGCGGATTCGCGCTGTTCAGCATGCGCTCGCCGAGCGTCACACGGCTCTACTTTCAAGTGCCTCCCGATGAACCCATCGAGCGCTGGCCCGACGAAGCCATCTGGGACGAAATGCTCGGACGCATGACGACGGACGACGGGTGGAAGCCGAACGTGGGCCGCATTCTCCAGAAGAGCGTGACGCCGATGCGCAGCTTCGTTGCCGCGCCCATGCGCCATGCACGCCTGTTTCTCGCCGGCGATGCTGCGCACATCGTTCCGCCCACGGGCGCCAAGGGCCTGAATCTGGCTGCGTCGGATGTCCTGGTGCTCGCGCGGGCGATGAAGGCGTACTATGAGCACGGCCGCGCGGCGTGGTTGGACGAGTATTCGGACCTGTGCCTTCGGCGCGTGTGGAAGGCACAGCGGTTTTCATGGTGGATGACCTCAACGCTTCATCGTTTCCCGGACGAGAATGGGTTCGACCGTCAACGCCAGATTGCCGATCTCGATTACCTCACCAGCTCGCGTGCGGCGATGACGAGCCTCGCGGAGCAGTACGTGGGGCTGCCGATAGAGGTCTCGTTCGAATCCGCAGGGTTGTGACGGACTGATGAGAAGTCGTCGGCGTCGATTCTGCATGCAGAGTTCTCACGCGCGTCTCGTCATGAACAGGAGGGGTTGGTCGTGCAGCACATCATGATGGTTGTCGCCCTGATCGCGGTTGTCGCCGTGGTCGAACCCGTCGCGCAGCAGCCTGCACCGGCACGCGAGGCTGCGGTATCCGCACCTGCTCGAGGCGCAACGGTGCAAGAAGTGGCTCATGCCCTCGAGCCGGGGAAGACCTTCACGGAATGCCGGAACTGCCCGGAGATGGTGGTGGTTCCCCCGGGCTCGTTCATGATGGGGGCGCCGCCCGACGAACCCGAGCGCCGCGACAACGAACGTCATCATCGCGTGACCATCCCGGGTGCGTTCGCGATCGGCAAGACCGAAGTCACCTGGGACCAGTGGGAGGCCTGCGTCCGCGACCGCTGGTGCGACGGGCCTGGCGTCGAGCACACCCTGCGCACGAACGAGGATGGGACGCCGAACACAGCGTTCGTGGATTGGGGTCGCGGGTCGCGTCCGGTCGTTGGCGTCAGCTGGTTCGATGCCCAGCATTTCGTGGGATGGTTGAACTGGAAGACGGGCGAAGACGACGCCTATCGGCTGCCGTCCGATGCGGAGTGGGAATACGCGGCGCGGGCCGGAACCACGACGCCCTATCCGTGGGGTACCACGCTCGACCACAACTACGGCAACTTCGGCACTGCCGGCCCTGGCTTGGGAGGCAAGGCGCAAGGCCGCGATGTGTGGGTCGATCGGACCGCGCCGGTGGCCTCGTTCCCACCGAATGCGTTCGGGCTGCACGACATGCACGGCAATGTTTTCGAGTGGGTGCAGGATTGCTACGAAGCGGACCGCGCGCACGCGCCTTCGGACGGCTCCGCCAACACGGAAGGGAATTGCGCGAACCGCGTCTTTCGTGACGGCACGTTCCTGAGCAATCCGTACATGCAGCGGTCCGCGCGGCGCGGTGCGCCGTACCCGGCAATACAGCGGGGGCGAAACTACCTCGGCTTCCGCGTCGCGAAGACGCTCGACTGACGCTCGAACGCGCAGATCCAGGTTATGTATGCGTGCTGCGTAGCGTCTCGAAGGGAATCCGCGCCCAGGCGGACACGCGGTAGGATGCTTTCTGCCGCGGATCCAACAGTACGTTCGAATCCGAGCTGCTGATCACCGACGGAACCCATACGCCGCAGACCACGGCTCCCCGGACGGCGCGGTCGTCGACCGCGCGCAGGAACGCCGCTCCAATCGCCTGGGAGTCGCGCGCCACGGGTCTCGAATTCCAGTTGCGCGGCAACGTGATGCCGAGATCATCGAGGCGGGCAATCGCACCGTCCGGCACGTCAACCGTGGCTACGGTAATCTCCCGTACCGTATCCCACCCGGGGCGCACGACTACCTCGAGGAGGGCGAGCGCCTCAACGCCGGCCGCGTACAGGAGCTCGATCCTGCGGTCGTTGAACCGCCAGCCGTCGCGGGCCACCGAGCGGCTCGAGTCGAGCGGATCGAACTCGGCCCGCGGCAGGCGCGAGGCGCGGAACAGCTTCACACCGGACCGCCGTCGGCTTGCGTCTGGAGCTCGTTGAGGACGATGCGCTCGCCTTCGGCGGATTGAAGCAGCTCGAGCGGCACCGCGCCACCGAGCGCAAAGTTCTTCGTACGCAGGTATGCGCGCGCCGCATCGAGGTCGCCTAACACCTCGGTCGCCGCCACCGTCGCGCGTGCGAGGCGCAAGACGAGCTCGGTCGGACCAGGCTCCAACGTCCGACCTGCCCTGGACTTGATCGTCTTGAACGACAGACGGAACACTTTCTCCGCTTCTCCGAGGGTGTCGAGCAGGAGGGCGGACGCGATCAGGATGGCTTCGCCACGCACGCCGGCCATGATCTGCCGGTGCACATCCAGTGGCTGCGCGGTGCGGCGGCGTCGCGCCGCCCGGTGGCGGTCGAGGACCTTGCGGGCTTCGACCCGCACTTTTCCGAGGTCGAGCTTCTCCGCCTCACGGACCGTCCGCTGCAGACCCTCGTCTGTCACGACCGCGAGGCTCACCGCGTCGACCTCACCGAACTGCAGCGACGAGGAACGCGGTCTGATGGTTTCTGCGGCTCCGACAGCCATGGGAAAACTCCAATATGCTGATTGGAGTATAGCACCATGGCATTGCCACGACGCTGGGAGGCAGGAACTGTGACGAGGGCGGCAGGCCAGCGGAGCTGA
This sequence comes from uncultured Bifidobacteriaceae bacterium, assembly GCA_964505975.1. Taxonomy (GTDB): domain Bacteria; phylum Acidobacteriota; class Vicinamibacteria; order Vicinamibacterales; family UBA2999; genus Gp6-AA40. Next base: position 3,711 of record CAZDLW010000148.1, read on the forward strand.
CCACGGATGGACCACACGACTTGCCGGGGGCCGCTCGAGGCGGGTTCTGTCCGCGAACAGCCGCCGTGAGCCGCGCCAGGCGCGGTCCTTCCATCGATGGCCCTCACCCCCGGTACCCTCCCTCACGGGCCCAGGAGCAACATCGCGGTTACACCGCCTACTTGCCGCGGGAGCGGATCATCCGGTCGTACGAGTTCTCGCCCTCGAGGCAGAACTCGTCCACGAGCTCCGTGTCGGGCGCGAAGTTCTGCGCCAGCGCCACCGTGAATGGTTGGGTATAGTTTTTCGGATCGTCGATCGTGAGCTCGATCTCGAGCCGTCCGAACGTGGGTCGGCTGATTCGCTCGATCATTGTCGCAGCGTCGCTCATCGGGCTGCCCCAGGTGTCGATCCACAGGTCGTCGCGGAAGCCGCGGGTCTCGACGACGAGCGTGTCGCCCTCCCAGCGCCCGACGGAGTAGCCGTTCCACGCCGGGTTCGGATCCTCGGGGAACGGCCGGCCGTCGATGAAGATCTGCCGGTACATCGCGTTGACCTCGTAGAGCAGCACCAGCAGCTTCGGGTCGTGGATCGCCTTGGTGAGGTGCGGCAGCGTCCACGTCCGCGGCGGGTTGTCGGGCAGACACCGCACGTGCGGATCGTCGCGGCTGTCGTCGGCGCGGCGCGCCGCGGCAAGCTTTGCTGCCTCGGGTCGATAGGGGAGGCTGCCTCCGGGCAGGTTCCGGCCCAGGTTGCCGCCGAGCGGCGACCCACCAATCTCGTTCCCGCACTGGACGAACTCGCCGCCACGGCCCGCGCACCGGTTGGGATCGGAGGCATGCCAGAGACCCGAGAAATCCGGACGGCCGTCGGGCAGGCGCGGCGTCGGCGCATTCCGATTCAGGCTGCCATCGGCGTTTCTCGGCAGGCCCTCCATTGGATACGTGAACCACTGGCCGGCGACGACGGCCGGCGCCGCCATGACGGCGGCCAGGACGCACCCGAGCACCATACTGCGCATAATCCCTCCGTCGATGCGACTCGCGAGCAGACATATCTTACCGCCGTCAGGCGGCCGCGCGATACGCCTCTGGTATGGGATGACAGAGGAGCGGCGTGGAGGACGGATCCACGGCTTGTGTAGACGTGTGATTCAGCGGTCTTACACACATCGTGCCGATGACGGTGTGGCGTGGCGAACGGTCGTACAATCGCCAACATGTGGGTCTGGCCCGGGAGCGACGAGATCTTCGTCGCCGATGGCTACGGAAACCGCCGAGTCGTCGTCTTCGATGCGACGACCGGATCCTACAAACGCCACTCGGGCGCGTTCGGGTCTGCCCCGGACGACTCGATAGCCCTCACCCGCACGACATCGGGGCCATCACCTCCGCAGTTCAATCTGGTGCACCACGTCGCCGTTTCGAACGACGGTCTGATGTACGTTGCCGATCGGAACAACAACCGGATTCAGGTGTTCACGCTCGAGGGCAGGTTCGTGAAAGAGGCATTCGTCGCTCGAGAGACGGCAACGAGGAATGCCGTCTATTCTTTTGCGTTCTCCGCGGATCCGCAGCAGCGGTTCCTCTACGTGGCCGATGCGGGCAACGGCCGCATTCGCGTGCTCGTTCGGGACACGCTCGAGGCGGTGGATGCGATTGGACGCTGGGGCCGGCAGGCGGGCCAGTTCATGGTGCCCCACAGCATCGCCACCGATTCCCGGGGAAACCTCTACGTCGCCGAGATCCGGGAAGGACGCGTGCAGAGGTTCGTCGCGGGCGCCCACTGATGAGTAGAGGATCCCGGAGATCCGGTGTTCAGCGGCGGGTGGTGTCGAGTGTCATCTCGCTGCTGGTGCTGCTGATCGCCGGAGCGGCGGCGGTCTGGTGGACATGGCGCCCGGCAACCGAGGCGGAAGCGGAAAGGCTGGCTGCACGTCTCGGTATCGAGCCCGGAATGTCGATCGGTGAGATTGGTGTCGGATCCGGGACGATGGCGGTGGCGCTCGCGCGCCACGTGGGTCCCGATGGCCGCGTCTATGCCAACGAGCTGTCCGACGCGCGACTCACCGACCTGCGCGACGCCGCCGCCCGCGAGCGCCTCGCGCAGATGATCGTCGTCGAGGGCAGCGTCGACCGCGCGAACCTCCCCGACGCCTGCTGCGACGTCGTCTTCATGCGCCACGTCTACCACCACTTGGACGAGGGGGCGGTCGAGCCCATGCTGGCGAGTCTCCGCCAGGCCCTTCGGCCCGGCGGTACTCTCGCGATCATCGACTTCCCGCCGAGCCGCCTGCTCGGTCTCTTCTCGGGGGGCGATCCGAGCCCGTCGCCCTCACGCCAGGGCCACGGGATCACGGCAGCCGGCGTTGTCCGCGAAGTGACCGCCGCCGGCTTCGAGCACGTCGAGACCGAGGACCGCTGGGTGGGCGCCTCCTTCCTGGTCGTCTTCATCCGACGCTGAACGCCGGGCGATCCGTGAGCCAACAGGAAGAGGCGACGTGGGTCGTGCGGCGTGACCACCCTCGAGTATCCGGTGATGGTGTCCACGCGACACGGTGGACGCCATCACCAGTCAGCTCATGTTCAGGCAGGCGGCGCCGAACGCCTGGAACGCCGCCGATCGGCAATAGCCGATCACCCGCCAGTCGCACGTTGGGGCGGTTCACGACGCCCCGACGCGGTATCCTGTCAGCATCCCCGTGTCAGTCCCTCCGCCCTCCAGCACGCTCCGCTGCCGCGGCCTCATCAAGCGCTATGGCGAGGTTGTGGCGCTGGCTGGCCTCGACCTCGACATCCACCGCGGCGAGTGCTTCGGCATGCTCGGCCCGAACGGCGCCGGCAAGACCACCACGGTCGAGATTTTCGAAGGCCTCCGCGCAGCGGACGAAGGCGAGGTCGAGGTGCTCGGCGAGCGCTGGCAGGGTGACGGACTAACGCTGCGATCGCGTCTGGGCATCCAGCTGCAGGAGACGAAGTTCCCCGAGAAGCTGCGCGTGCGTGAGGTCGTCACGCTGTTCCGCAGCTTCTACCCGCACGGCCTCGACGTCAACGAGACCATGGGCCTCGTGGGCCTCGAGGAGAAGGCGACGGCCCAGGTCCGCACGCTCTCGGGCGGGCAGAAACAGCGGCTGTCGCTCGCCTGCGCGCTCGTGGGCGACCCCGAGGTGCTCTTCCTCGACGAACCAACCACAGGACTCGATCCCCAGTCGCGGCGGCAGATCTGGGACATCGTCGAGGGACTGAAGGCCCGTGGCCGGACCGTGCTCATCACGACGCACTACATGGAGGAGGCGGCACGGCTGTGCGACCGCGTGGCCGTGGTCGACCATGGCAAGGTCATCGCGCTCGGCACGCCGCGCGAGCTGATTGCCTCGCTCGGCGCCGAGCACGTCGTCGAGTTCGCCGTGGACGGGGGCCAGTTGCTGCCGGAGGACGCGCTCCGTGGCCTGCCCACCGTGGAAGGGCTCTCGCACGAGAACGGGACCTGGCGGCTCACCGTGCGGGAAATGCATCGGGCCGTGCCGGCGCTGCTGGAGGTGCTGCGGACCCACGCGGCGGAACCGACGCACCTGACGACACACCACGCGACGCTGGAGGATGTGTTCATGTGGCTGACGGGTCGGAGCCTCAGAGATGGATAGCTGCATGGACGCCTCACGACGATGACATCTGCGACTCCCGGTCCGCTGACGGAGTTGACGCGCGCGCGCGTGCGCGAGCTCGTGCGCGAACCGGAGGCCGTCTTCTGGGTCTTCGTGTTTCCCATTCTGCTCGCCGCGATTCTCGGGCTGGCGTTTCGCAGCCGGCCGCCCGACGTCCTGCCGGTTGCGGTCGTCGCCGGTCCTCATGCGGAGGCGCGGCTGGCGGCGTTGACGGACGCTCCCGAGCTGTCGGCGCAGCTACTCGGTGAGACGGAGGCGCGTCAGGCGCTGGCGCGCGGACGCGTCGTGCTCGTGGTGTCGGCGGAGGATCCACCCGCCTACGTCTACGATCCGACGCAGTCGGAGAGCCGCACGGCACGCCTTGCCGTGGATGCCGCGCTGCAGGCCGCCGCCGGGCGCGCCAACGCCTTCACGCCGACGCAACGTGAAGTGGTAGAGCCCGGAGCACGGTACGTGGACTTCCTGGTGCCCGGGCTGCTCGGCATGAACCTGATGGGCACCGGCATGTGGGGCATCGGCTTCTCGCTGGTCGTTGCGCGCAACGGCAACCTGCTGAAGCGGCTCATAGCGGCACCCGTGCGCCGCAGCCACCTGCTCGGCGCGCAGATGGGCTCGCGCCTGCTGTTCCTCGTCCCCGAAGCCGGGGCCTTGCTCCTGTTCGCCTGGGTCGTGCTCGACGTCCCGATTCGCGGATCGCTGGTGCTGCTGACTGCCGTCTCGCTGCTCGGCGCCCTGACGTTCAGCGGTCTCGGCCTGCTGGCGGCCGCGCGCCCGCGCACGATCGAGGGCGTGTCCGGACTCATGAACCTGGTGATGGTCCCGATGTGGATCTTCTCGGGGATCTTCTTCTCCACCGAGCGCTTCCCCGCCGGCATGCAACCCTTTGTTCAAGCGCTGCCGCTCACGGCGCTCAACGATGCGCTGCGGGCGGTGATGCTCGACGGGAGCGGCGTCGTGTCCATCCTGCCGGAGCTCGGCCTGCTCGCCCTGTGGGGATTGGTGAGCTTTGCCGTGGCGCTGAAAGTATTCCGGTGGCAGTGATCGGCTGGCGGCTGGGGTCAGTGAGCCGGCCGTCGGCATCTGGAGGGCCCGCCGCCGTGGCGCGGTGCCGGGGTGAGCTCTACTACGTTGCCGAGATCGAACGCCTGTGCGCATGTACTCGTCGGGAGTGCCCGGGAACATCCAGGCGCTGAGCGGCAGGCGCGCCTCGACGAGCGCTCTCTGGAGGGGCACATCGGCGAGAGGAACGCCACTTCGCCATATCCCGAGCGAAACGTGAGCAGATCGCGCACGGTGATCGGGCGCGTTGCGGGCACGGTGTCGTCCAGCTCGCTGTCGATGGTTCGTAGCACCTTCCGGTTCGCCAGCTCCGGCAGGAGCTCGTCGACGGGATCGTCGAGCCTGATTCTGCATTCCTCCGCGAGAATCAGAACCGCCACGGCCGTGATTGGCTTGGTGACCGAGGCGATGCGGAAGATCGTGTCGCGCATGGGTGCCGTGCCGTCGAATGCAAGCGTACCGATGGCGTCCGCGTGCTCGACGCCCTTCCGGCTGACGAGCGCGACGAGGCCGGGCAGCCGGCCGCTGTCCACCTGGCGCCGCAGCGTGTCGTGCATCCTTGCGAGCCGGGTGGGTGAGAGGCCGCCTGTCGTGGAAGTGTCTGCTTGGTGTGGAGCGGCCGTCCCTGGCAAGGCGCCGCCTTCGGGTGGGTGTGGCTCCATGTGCGCTGCTCCTCTCGACGAGTTGCACGACGCGAAACGATGCGTGTTTCGTGCGTAGTATGGCAGGACTGGTCTTCTGCTTTATCCGGATGTTCAGCACCTGACGCAGTTGGTGTGGTTGTGTGGGCGTGCCGATGTGCCCCTGCGACTCGCTCCCGACGCCTGCATTCATCACCCGGCGTGGCCGACAGACGTGACGGTAGTATGGTAGTATTGCTATATGCCCAAGCTCACCTTTTCCCTGGACGAGGAATCGGTGCAGACGCTGCGACGGGTAGCCGAGCGCAGTCGGAAACCGCAGAGCCTGATCGTCCGGGAAGCCATCGCGCAGTACGCCGAGCGCGAGGAGGTGCTGTCGCCAGGGGAGCGCGATCGGCTGCTCGGAATTCTCCGCAGGATCAAGCAGCGGCCTGCCACGCGTCCGAAGGCCGCTGTGCGCGAGGAATTGCAGGAGATCCGGCGCACGCGCCGCACCGGGTGGAGCCGCCCCGTGCGATGAGGATTCACCTGGACACCTCGGTGCTCGTGGATGCGCTCACGGGCACGCGTACATCGCTGGCGGCCCTCGAGCGCGCGGTGGCCGCTGGCCACGTGCTCGCCACCTCCACGCTGGTGCTGTACGAATGGCTGCGGGGTCCGCGGACCGACGACGAGCTGGCGGATCAGGAGGCGCTGCTCCCCGCCGACTCCGTCCGCCACTTCGGACCATCCGAAGCCGCGACGGCCGCGCGGATGTATCGCAGCCTGAAGCGCGCCCGTGGCCGCGACATGGACATTGCGGTCGCCGCGTGCGCCATCGAGCACGGCGCGCGGCTGTGGACGCTCAATCCCGACGACTTCCGCGACCTGCCGGGGCTCGAGCTCTACGACCCGGTTCCGCCAGGCCGTTAGAGTGGTATTGGGCCCCTACGGCGTGCCGCCACCGATGACTTCTCCCAGGCGAGCCGACTGTTTTCCGTCAATCGCGAATCGACACACGAGCAATCTGTTGTCCAAGCGCATGTCTGCGGATTTCGTAGGCGCCCACTGATCTCGCCGTGTCCCCTACGGGCCTGGCGCGCGTTCGAGCACCCTGAAAGCGGTGTATAATCCCGCTCGCTCACTCCCAAGATCCTGGCTTGACACACGGTCGTTCGATCTCAGGTCTTCAAGGCGTGCCCTCGCGGCGGTGGTGTCTTCCCTCCGGCGCGAACGTGAACGCCCGCACCGTTGACGGCGATAGCGCAGTACGCGCCGCCACGACGAATCTCGACTCTCCCGTCGTTGGACTTCGTCTGGGGCGGGAAGCTGCCGCCGTTCGCCCGCTCCTCGGCGCCATGCTGCGCCGCAGCGACTCCTGAAGAAACCCGTGCTCCCGCTTCGCGCCCTCATACGGCCTTCGCCGGTTCATGCCGGCAACCCCTGAGGGTTCCTCTCCGTCACTAGTTCAGAAGAAGGACAAAGACCATGTGCAATGCGTGTTCGCTGGCAGCCGTCGGTCGTGCTGCCCTCTCCCGCCTTCTGCGGGCCGCACTCGTGATTGCTGCGCTGCTGCTGCCTGCTACTGCCTTCGCCCAGGCGTCGTTGGCCGGTACCGTGCGAGACAACTCCGGCGGCGTGCTGCCGGGCGTCACCGTCGAAGCCTCGAGCCCCGCTCTCATCGAGAAGGTGCGTACCGCCGTCACCGACGGCACCGGCCAGTTCAGGATCGAGAACCTGCGCCCGGGGACGTATACGGTTCGGTTCACGTTGGCCGGTTTCAGCACCGCCCAACGAGAGGGCGTGGAGCTCACAGGATCTTCCACGACAACGGTCAACGCCGACATGCAGGTTGGCGCCGTAGAGGAAACGATCACGGTGACGGGCGAGTCGGCGACGGTGGACGTTCGCAGCGCCGAGGTGCAGACGGTGCTCACCAGCGAAGTCATCAACGCAATCCCGACCGCCGGGTCCTACAACGCGCTGCTCGTGCTGGTCCCGGGCATCTTCGGCGGCCAGCAGGACGTCAGCACAGGTCCGTGCAACTCCTGTACGTTCAGCGCGCACGGAACGCTTCTGGCACAGGGGCGGGCGAACTCGGAAGCCAGGCTCATGGTCGACGGGATCAGCATCGCCGTGCCCCAGGCCGGCGGCACGAACTATCTGACCGACCCCCGGAACGCCCAGGAGGTGACGTTTACCACCTCGGGCAGCCTTGGCGAGGTCGAGTCCGGCGGTCCGGTGATGAACATCATCCCGCGGGCGGGCGGAAACTCCGTCAGCGGAAGCGGCTTTCTCTCGTGGGCCAATGGCGGGCTCCAGGGTAGCAATTTCAGCGACGAGCTGCGCGCTGCGGGCATGACGGCGCCGAACGAGCTGATCAAGAGCTATGACGCGAGCGCCGCTGCCGGCGGCCCGCTTCGGCGCGATCGGCTGTGGTTCTTTGGCACGGTCCGCGCGCAGGGGCACTCGAACTACATCACGAACATGTACTACAACAAGAACGCGGGCAATCCGAACGCGTGGACCTACGACCCGGACCTCGGGCGCCAGGCACCGAACGACAAGACGTGGCAGAACGCCAGTGTCCGCCTGACCGCACAGGTCACGCCGCGAAACAAGGTGAACGTCTTCTGGGACGAGCAGGCTGTCTGCAGGAACTGTGAGAACGGCGGCAACTTCGCCAACGGCGTCACGTCGCCCGAGGCCAACGGGTACGGTGACCTCCACCCGATGCGGTTCCAGCAGGCGACGTGGATGTCGCCGGTCAGCAACCGCGTCCTTCTGGAGGGCGGCTTCGGCTACTTCTTCTCCCGATGGGGCGGGCGCACGAAGACGAATCCGAGCACGGCAGACCTCGTCAAGATGGTCGAGCAGTGCATCGCGGGCTGCCCGAACAACGGGAACATCCCGGGCCTCACCTATCGGTCGCAGACGGTGAATCTGTTCAGCGACGGCCGCAACAAGAACATCACCACCACCTGGCGCGCATCGCTCTCCTGGGTGACCGGCTCGCGCAGTTTGAAGGTGGGCTACATTGGAAACAAGCTCGGCGACATCCGGCTGGCGAACCAGAGCCCCAACAACCTGCTGTACCGGGTCAACAACGGTGTGCCGAACCAGTTGACGATGTTCATCAACCGGTATCAAAACGACCTGTGGATGCGGAACGACGCGTTCTACGTGCAGCAGCAGTGGACGATCAATCGTCTGACGCTGAACGGCGCGCTCCGCTTCGACCACGCGTGGAGCTGGGCGCCTCCGCAACAGCTCGGCCCGGCCCGGTTCCTGCCCGATCCGCTGATTTTCCCTAGGACGCCGGTCGTAGACAGCTACAAGGACATCACGCCCCGAGTATCCGCCACCTACGATCTGTTCGGCACCGGGAGGACCGCGATCAAGGCACACGTGGGCCGGTACCTGGAATCGACGATCACGGCGTCGAACTACGGCATCGGGAACCCGACATCGCGCATTCCCCAGAACGTCGCGCGCACGTGGACGGATGCGAACCAGAACTTCGTGCCCGACTGCGACCTGCTGAATCCCAACGCCCAGGACCTGCGCGCCTCCGGAGGCGACTTCTGTGGCGTCTTCTCGAACCGTAATTTCGGCACGGCCACGATCAGCAACACGATCGATCCCGACATCCTTCGCGGGTGGGGTGTCCGGCCGTCCGATTGGAACGTCGGCGTGTCGGTCCAGCAGGAGATCGTGCCTCGGGTGTCCGTGGAAGTCGGCTACTTCCACCGCCGGTTCTACGGCTTCACCGTCACGGACAACCTCGCGGTGGGTCCGCAGGACTTCGACGCGTTCACGATCGTTGCGCCGCAGGATCCACGGCTCCCGGGAGGCGGAGGGTATGAGGTGGGCCCGCTGTACGACCTGAACAAACCTGAGCTCGCGGGTGTGACGAACAACTACATCACCTACTCGGATCGCTACGGCGATCAGTACCAGCGGTTCAACGGGATGGACCTCAACGTCAGCGCGCGGCTGCGCAACGGCCTGACGATGCAGGGCGGGTTCAGCGGCGGCTACGCCACGTCGGACAACTGCGAGGTGCGCGCGAAGGTGCCCGAGATCGGCCTGCTCAATCCGTACTGCCACATCGAGACCAGTTTCCTGCCGCAGTACAAGGCGCTCGGCACCTACGTGCTGCCCCGCGTGGACGTGCTGCTGAGCGCGACGTTCACGAGCAAGCCCGGCATCCAAGTGAGCGGCTTCGGTACGCCGGTGGCCGCCGGCGCCTGGGCGGCCAACTACACGGTGTCGAATGCGGTGGTCTCGCAGCGGCTTGGCCGCAACCTGTCGGGCAACCTCACCAACATCACGGTGAACCTGATCGAGCCGCATTCGCTGCTTGGCGCCCGCGTGAACGAGCTGAATCTCAGGTTCGGCAAGGTGGTCCGGGTGGGCAGGACGCGCACCAATGTGGGGCTGGACATCTTCAACGTGCTGAACGCGGCACCGCCTCTGAGCTACAACCAGGCGTTCATCCCCAACGGGTCGTGGATGGTACCAACATCGGTCATGTCGGCGAGGTTTGCCAAGATCAGCGCGCAGTTCGACTTCTAGCGAGGCCCCGCCTCGCTGGCAGTATCTCCTGCCCGCACTTTGTGCGGGCAGGACGTCTTGGACGGCACGTATGTCTGAATTCCAGCCGTTCGAGTCGTTTCCTGCTTCGCCGCTTGCTTCAGCAAGGCATGCACCAGCGGCGGGCGCGTCCCCCGGGGCGAGCGACCTACGACTCGCGCGACAGAGATCGAGCAAAACGCGTCCGGAGCGTGAAGGCCGCGCTGGGTGGGGGACCCGGCGCGGGTCGCGCATGGTCGGGCGGAGGACGCGTTTTTCCGCGCGATGTCGTCGGGA
>CAZDLW010000149.1:0-13735 GCA_964505975.1 uncultured Bifidobacteriaceae bacterium
CCGACATCGGCTCGTCGAGAAAGACGACCTCCGGATCGTTCAGCAGCGCCTGCGCAATGCCGACGCGCTGCAGCATGCCCTTGGAATACTTCCGAAGCTGAAACCGTCGTTCGGCGCCCAGCCCGACTTGGTCGAGCAGCCGGCTCACGCGTCGCGTCCGCTCCACGCCCGCATAGCCGAACAGGCTGGCAAAGTAGTGCAGCAGCTCTTCGGCTGACACGTTGTCGTAGAACGACGGATTCTCGGGGAGAAAGCCAATGCGGCGTCGAACACCGACGTCCCCCGCCGGACGTCCGAGGATCTCCACCGTGCCGGAGGTCGGGAAGATGAGCTGCATCAGCAGCTTGAGCGTGGTGGTCTTGCCGGCGCCATTCGGGCCGAGGAACCCGAACACCTCGCCCCGTTCCACCTGCAGCGTGAGACGGTCCAGCGCGACATACGGGCGCGGCCGCCAGAACCCTTCGGAATACTGCTTGGTCAGGGCGTCGGTACGGATGGCCGACATGGACTACTCCCGGAGCTCACTCGAGTTGCGACGGGACGGGCTCCCGACGACATCGCGCGGTAAAACGCATCCTCCACCCGCGGCAGGCGACCCGAGCTGGGTCCCGCAACCCAGCTCGGTCTTCACGCTCCGGATGCGTTTTGCCCCACTCCTGTCGCGCGAGTCGTAGGTCGCCGTCCCGTCGCAACTCAAGTGAGCTCCGGTGTAAGCACACGGGCAGGGCTGAGGGGGCAGGGGGGAGGGGGGAGGGGGTGGACGAAAGAGCCGTGCGGTCCCCATGACCCCCTGGTTTTCGGCGGCTGGAGTGCTACTCGCCAGCCCCGTTCGCCATCGCACCTGCCTTGCGCAGCTCGTACTCGATGGCCACCTCGAGGGCGGCCGGGCGAAGGCTCGGCAACCTGATGCCGTTCAGGAAGAACGTCGGCGTCCCGCTGACGCCCAGCCGGTTCCCCAGCTCCGCGTCGGCCCGGACGGCCTTCAGCACCTCCGGGTAGCGCTCATCGAAGTCCGTCACCTGCGCCACCTGTTCGAGACCTTCCTTCACGGTCTCTCGCGAAAGGGTGGCCTGTCGTGCAAAGAGCCAGTCTTCCATCTCACGGCCGCGGTTCCGCTCGTGTGCGAGCCGTACCGCCACGGCAGCCTCGCACGCGCCGCCGTGCATGCCGCCGAATCCACACTCGGCCTCGAGCGGGAAGTCCCGCTTCTGGAACGAGAACACGCCAGGATATGCCGTCTCGTACTTTGCGAAGATGTCCCGATAGAGCACCCACGCCTGGCGGCACGAGGGGCACTGGTAGTCGTTGAACTTGAGCGCCAGCACCTTGACGTCGCCGGTGGGGAGCGCCTCGTCGGCCCGCGGCTGCACGTCGAGCCACCGCTCCAGCTCCCCGCGCTGCTCGGGAGTCAGTGTCTCTACCGGCGTGACCGGCAGCGCGGCCATCTCGGCGGCACTGGCCACGTCGTCGCGCGGGAAGAACACCACGAGGCCTACCGACACCACCACCCACGCCATGGCCATCGTCACGGCCGTGCTGCTGCGCTGAATCGCGCTCAGGTCCTGTCCGAGCCGGGACGGCAGCGATCCTAGTGGTCCGGCGATGCCGGCGGATACCAGGAAGACGCCAATCACCCCCGCGTACATGGTCATGCAGAGGATGCAGGCCTGGCCCAGCACGACGAACGATGCGTACGCGAAGTAGAAGACCGCGGCCAGACCCGCCGTGCCCAGCACGAAGATATACGTGCCCACGCGGGAGCGCAGATCCGCGGCTCGCGCCTGCAGCCCTCCAGCCGCGAGCAGGAGCACGAGCAGAGCCCAGATTGCCCCGCCAGCCGCGACCGGAACGCCGAACACACTGCCGTATTCGCTCTGGAACACGGACTGGCAGCTGACCGTCGCGTTGACGTCGCAGAAGCTGGTGTACGTCGGGTCGTTGATGAGCCGGTAGTGAACGTACAGTGACGCTACCGCCGCGGCGAGCACCACTGCCGCCAGAACGATGATGAGCGGTCGTGCGTAGGTTTTCATGGCGATACGGAATGCTACAACGGGAACCGAGCACGGGGAAGGGGGACGGGGGGAAGGGGGTAGGGGAGGGGAGGAAGGGCTGTGTTAGGGACAAGGCCGTCCCTCCTCCCTAGCACAGCCCTTCCTCCCCTCCCCTACCCCCCTTCCCCCTTCTTCAGTGCAACGGCACTCCAGCGCCCGGGGGGCCCTCGTCGGTCATGGCCAGCGAGGCGGTGTGCTGCCAGAGGGTGCTCATCGTGTTGGTGCCAAAAAACCGGGTGCCTGCGCCGGCCACCGGGTCGGCCGTAGCCCAGTAACCGGACGTGGTCGCGCCGGGCGCGAGGCCGTTGCAGGACTCGGGCGCGCTGGGGGCAGACGTGCCACCCATGGCGATGGTGTAGCCGCTCTTGACGATGGGGTCGCTGGCGGAGAGATCAGGACTAAGGAACGTGAGGCCACCGGGCGGCGCCGTCCCCAGGTTCACCAGTGTCGGAGCGTAGAACCCGTTTCCGCAGACCGACGCGTAGGTGGCCTGTGCGCTGATGATGGCACGCAGGGATCCAATGGCCGACGCCTCGGAACTGGTCTGGCGCGCTCGCAGCATGCCGGGCACGGCAATCGAGGCAAGGATGCCAATGACCGATACGACGATGAGGAGTTCCATGAGCGTGAAGCCGGCCGTGTGCTGGATCACACTGGGCGGTCGGTCGCCGCATCGTCGGCCAAGAGCGGTGCGCGATGGCCGGTCGGCGACACCAGATGGTTCACCATCGGAGGGCCCTGTCGCAACACGCTGTGCCAACAGCACCATCTTCATAGTTCCCCGGCTGCCTGCAAGGGCGAGGGCGTGCCAAGGGGCTTGTGCCCTTTGATACTCCAGCGCGTCCCGGAACGTGCGACGCATGACATTGTGAGAACCGGACCGCAGAAAAGGCAATGGGGTGCCCGTCCCTGGACAACCCCATTGTCGTGCGCTCGGGGAGCTACTGCAGCATCGACACCGTGCCACCAACCGTCAAGGGGGCAGTAAGGATGATTCCGGCGCTGTTCTGATAAATCGTGCCGGTCGCATCGCTACCGAAGGACCGTTGCCCCGTGGTGCCTACGGTGATCGGTGTGGCGGTCGCAAGGAAATTCGTGCTCGAGTCAGCAATGTTGTTGCACGTATTCGCCTGTGGCAGCACCGCGGCGCCGCCCGCGACATTGTTGATCAGGTATCCGCTCTTGCCAGGTGCAACGTTTGCGTTCACGAGATCGGGGCCAACGAAACCTGGGGTCCCTGCTGGGGCACCAATCGGTGGCGTGGACAGCGCCAAGAGCGAACCCGCGTATCCGCCGCCACCACAACTTGCGGCGTATGTCACCTGCGCACTGCTGAGCGTGCGGATCGACCCGATGGCCGACGCTTCGTTGCCGGACTGGCGGGCCCGCAACAGGCTGGGCACCGCAATCGCGGCAATGATGCCGATGATCGCCACCACGATCAGCAGCTCGATGAGGGTGAAGCCCTCGCTCTTCTGAATCTTCTTCACAGCAACATCTCCTTGTGAGGGGCTCGGACCGGCGGCCCGACCACCGCAGTCGTTCAATGGTCGAGCAGGTTCGCAATGGCAGTGCCAGCCTCAGCCATATGCCGCAATTGGCACAACTCTCACGAGGCACAGGGGTTAGCGGACGTACTCGAGAATCAGCATACGGGCCGCCGACAAAGAGTGTCAACGGGGGTTGCCGGGAAGCACCATCACTGACAGGAAACGTCACCACGATAGAGAACACGAAGAGGAACTGAAGGGGGGGAAATGGGGGGAAGGGGGGGAAGGGGAGGGGAGGAAGGGCTGCGCCAGTCACAAGGCAAAAGCGAGGAGGCAATAGGGCTTCAAAGCCGTCGCGTGACCTTCTACCTGAGGCCTCCCCTCCCTGCCTGGAGCCTCTCCCCTATCACAGCCCTCCCTCCCCTCCCCTTCCCCCTATCCCCTTGATCAGAAGGTTCTCCACGTGAACCCGCTCATCATGGGCCGGCCGGCCATCTGTGCCGAGTTGTCGAGATTCCTGTCGTAGTGAATGGCCACACCACCCATGTCCTTGATCGTACTCGCCACGAGCGCCCCGTAGTAGGTGCTTCCACCGGTCAGGGTGGCGCTTGCGTTCGGCGCATAGATCAGCGCCGCCGTCTGCGAGCCCCCGCGCACGCGGATGTCGCCCTCGCCGGCATAAATGAACTGCAGCTTCGACGGATCGAACGTAGGGTTCGTGACGCCACCACCGGTCAGATCCAACGGCATGTTCTCGTTCTGGCCAACGATGTGAACGATCACCGGACCTGGACCATCGACAACAATGGTGGACTGGCCCGCGAGCTTCAGGCTGTTGAAGACATACGTGCCAGCCGTCAGACGCAACTCGGCGCTACCGGTCAGACTGACATTGCCCAGGGTCATCCCGGTCATGCTCGCCCCCCCAACAGTCACGGTGCCGGTGGGCGTCAATGTATAGACGCTTCCCGATGCGCTGCAGTCGGGAATGCTCGTTCCGCATTGATTGAAGTTCACCGAGGTCGTGGGCGGGAGCGGACTCGGGACCTCCGGCGTTGGATACTCGACGGCCTGCGGCAGCTCCACCAGGCCTTCGGTGACCTGACCGTTCCCCGAGAACGTCACGGCGGTCACGTTGTTGGAGGTGCAGTCGCCCACGCCAGCCCGCGGCGTGGACAGCGTACCGTTGATGACGGTTGTGGTCCCGACGACGCCGAGGTTGCCGTTCGTGCCGACATTGCCGCCGGTGTCTTCAGAGACTGGCGCCCCAGTGCCGTCCAGTGGGGCCGTCGAGTCGTAACTGTGGGTGGAGCCGCCGCCCCCCACCTGCAAGGCATCGCAGCCGTTCGCAGTAGCAAACGCGGCGTACTGAAACACGGATGCGGGCTTGCGCTCGATGATCGCAGAGACTTCGATGGCGCCCGATCCGGCCCCCGGACGACGCCCTACCCCGGTAATCTCCCACGTCTGCAGCGTGACGGGCACGCCGCCAAAGGGGTCCGGCAACTGCCGCATGGAGAGCAGTCGGGCCCGCGCCTGGTGGTTGACGGTGCCGTTCGTGACGTTCAGCGTGCCCTGGGACGCCGCCACGAACGCGTCACGTATGGTGGCAGCCGGGTAGTTCGACGGCACACCCGGGTCGCTCGAGAGCACGACCTCTGTGTTGTTGAACAGGACGGGTGACATCGTGAAGTCGTAGTTGCCGAGCGGGTCCACGGCATTCGCCGGCACCGGCGCAACGTAGACGTGCAGCAGGTAGTTCGCGGCCGCGTGGACGCCCGACTCCGCTGCATAGCGCGCCTGCGACATCGTCGTGTAGTTCAGGCTCGAGAGCGTCTCCGTCCGGCCGACGAACATCATCGACGTCGTCATCACCGAGAGCACCAGGGTCATGAACATCGCCAGCACCACGGCGAGCCCCCGTTCGTTCAACCTGGCGCCACCGTCCGTCGAGCAGCCATCGCACCGCTTCGTTCGTGCGCGACGGACCAACGACCCATGCGACGGGACGCATTCACACGCCTGGCGATGTGCGTGCCGGTCCGCATTCGACGTGCTGCGTTGTGCCTTGACCATGACGTTCCTCCAAGACCTTCCCTTTGAGCGCGCCTGCCCTCGCATGGACCACGCGTCGCCAATCCGACCGCGCCTCCTGGCGCGTCGCCGCGACCGCGCGCGGCCGCCCGAGCACTCGTCCGTACGAGCGGGCGTGTCTTCCGCCGCCCGACGCTAGACGGCTTCTGCTTGTCCGCTTGCCTCAGCAGCCAGTCGCCGGCGGCGGGCACGTCCTTTCGAGGCGTGGCTCCCGACGACGTCGCGCGGAAAAACGCGTCCTCCGCCCGACAATGGGCGACCCGCGTTGGGTCCCCCACCCAGCGCGGCCGTCACGCTGCGGACACGTTTTGCCCGATCGGTGTCGCGCGAGTCGTAGGTCGCTCGCCCCGAGGGACGCGCCCGCCGCTGGTGCAGTTTCTTCCTGAAGCAAGCGGAAAAGCAGGAGATACTGCCACCAGCGAGGCGGAGCCCCATGGACATGCTCGTCGGCCTGAGGCAGAGCCTCGTTAGTACTTCACTTCCGGAAAGCTCACCTCGACGGGAAACAGCCCTTCAACAGTGGGAGGGAGCGGCTGGACACGATCGTTGTAGCCCAGGCTCGCAAGCTGCCACACGTTGTACACGTTCCGCGGTGCCACGTTCAGCAACGCCTTCGTGACGGTCTGGAATTCGTTGGTGACCGGATCGCGATCGCGTGTCTGCACGGTGGTCATGATGGCCACGCCAATCACGTACGTGTTTCCGCCAAACGTCCGTTCCTGATACGTGAAGCAGGGCGGAACGATGCCGTCGGGATTCGGGGGGTTGGGCAGCAGGCTGCCGATGAGCACGTCTTCTATGGTGAGGTCCGGCTTGTCAGCCGCGTCGTAGGGCATCATGCTGCGGAAGAGCCGCCCCGGATTCTCGGGCGTCGCGTTGACAATGTCGCACGTGTATTCCACGTACACCATTCGGCCGTCGCCGTTGATGTCGCCCACGATCTTCAGCACGTTCGGACCGGAGCCGTTGGCCACGGTCGTGGGAATCACGCCGGCGGCAAAGCCACCATGGGCCGCCACGGCAACGCCGGCATTGTGAGGCAGCTCGAACACGGCTGTGATGTCGTCTCCATCCAGCGCCGTTATCTGGACCGTCTCCTCATTGTCGCCGCCGTCGATCACGAGGAACTGGCCGACGAACATCCCGGTGGGATCGCTCACGCCAACGGTTGCATTGCCAGGCACGACCGCCGCGGTCAACGTCACGGGCCCTGGAAGCGCGACGCGCCCCGCCTGGCCGACTTCCTGCTGCAGCAGTGCGGTGGCATTGCGCAGGGCTGAATGCATCTCGGCGCGGTTCGACATCGTCTCGCTCAACTGATTCATGTCGAGCACGCCGCGCAACACGATGCCCGACACGGTCATGAGGATGAACACGGCAATCATCAACTCGATGAGCGTGAACCCCGCATCGCGCCGTGTGCCGTCTGCCGTACTCGAGTGTCTGAAGCGTCCTGTTCTCGTCTCGATCACGTTGTCACTCCTAGAACGGAAACGTCTTGAGCGCCGTGACCGTGGCTCGCGGTATCCGCCCGACGCCACCAAGCGCCGGTGTCCGCACCGTGGCGGTCACGGTAATCTGCTTCAAGTTCGCTCTCGGGCTCGTGACTTCCCAGACGCGCTGGTAATACCATCCGGCGGGCGGCTGACCGTTCGCCGATGCGATGAGCACACCGTCGATGCCCAGATAGTCCACGTAGGCAGCAACGGGCGCGGCTGGATCGGCGTTGCCACCGATCGTCAGGCCGCTGCCCCCGAGCTCCGGCGCCGGGAACTGGCGCGTGTCCGAAGTGGTATCCCCGTACGAGAGCGCGATGAGCTGCTCGAGCTTGTCCTGCGAGTACTCGGCCACGCGGCTCATCAGGTGGCCCTGGTTCTCGCTCGTCTTGATCGCCACGAGTCCGAGCGGCAGCACGCCGACCGCCACGATGAGCAGCACCAGCAGCCCGATCATCGTCTCGATGAGGCTGAAACCCCGTTCGGCCGGAGACGCTGCAAGGCACTGCTGCCCCTGTTCTCCCTCACCCGCAACGCCGTGCCAGTATCCAGCCGCCGCTGCTGCAGGTCGTGACGACCGTGCCGTCAACGCGATGCTGACCATGCTCACTGCATCTCCTTCCACGCGACGACGCGCGCCGGCGACCACCAGAAGCGGATGAGCGGAGTCGCGGTCACGGTGGTGCCATAGACGCCGGTGCCGTCGGTGAGATACAGCGCGTGGCCGGCGAAGAGCGTTCCGTCGCCAAGCACCGGGAGCCCGCGCGAATTGAAGACAACGCACGCCGTGCGGGGCACGAGCTCGAGCGTGGAGAGCGCCACCGTGCACATCGGCGAGAAGCGGAGTTCGTCCTGCGTATCGGGCGGCGGCGCATCGAGTGCGGCGAAACCAAACGCCACGCCGTTGGAGAGACGTGCCGGCAATCCCTCATCCACCCAGACGTCCGCCTCCCGGTCCCACGTCTGGAGGACATAGGTGCGCTCGGGCACGTCGACGTAGACACGAGCACGAGTGAACCGGGCGGCCGCGCGCAGCTTCGCGAGCGCCACGAGGTGCGAAATCGCCCGCGCATCGCCCTTGAAGCGGTGCGCTGCCAGCGACCCCTCGATCGACGGCAGCGCCATGGCGCTGACAATACCGACCACCGCGACCACGGCCAGCAGCTCGATGACTGTGTAGCCCTCCTGGCGACCACCGCATCTCGTCATGCGCCTTCGCGGTGCAACCGGAGATCCAGCGGTACTCTGTCTCTAAATCTTTGTAAACAAGTCACTTGACGATGTCCGCGCAGAACCGTGACAGAACGCCCGTGTACGAGAGTTGCACGCGGGAACGGCAGGAACGTAACTCGAAGGTGGAAGGGGGCAAGGGGAGGGGAGGAAGGGCTGTGTTAGGCCCGAGGGGGGAGGCACGAGGCAGAAGGATCTACAACTCGGGGGACGAGGCTCGAGGTGCGAGGCTCGGGCCAGGCTCGAGGGGGAGGCACGCTCTGCCTCCAGACGGCACTCGGTCACTCTGGAGCTCGCGTGCGTTGAGACGTGGTGGCGACCTACGACTCGCGCGATCTGGATCGGGCAAAACGCATCCGAAGCGTGATCACCGCGCTGGGTTGCGGGGACCCAGCTCGGGTCGTCGGCCGCGGGTGGAGGATGCGTTATTCCGCGCGACGTCGTCGGGAGCCACCACGTCTCAACGCACGCGAGCTCCAGAAGCGAGGCTAGCGCAACTGGAACTTCTTCGCGTAGTAGCGGAACGAGCGGAAGCTCATGCCCAGCATCTCGGCCGCCTTCACCTGCACGCCGCCAGCCCGTTCGAGCGCCAGCGCCATGTAGTGGCGGTACATCTCTTCGCCCTGCGCCTCCAGGTCGAATCCCTCGGGCAGATCGGCCGATTGCAGCGGGAATGACGCCCGCACGTCTGGTCCCTGTGAGCCAGTGCCGGCAGGGGCGCGGCCATCGCGCACAGGAGCAGGCAGCGACTCCGGAAGAACCACGGGCGACTGCTCGAGCGCAACGGCACGCTCAATCGCGTTCTCGAGCTCACGCACGTTGCCGGGCCAGTGATAGGCCGTCAGCCGATCCAGCGCTTCACGCGAGACACTGTGCAGCGTCTTGTGCATCCGGGAGGCATGCTTCTCGAGAAAGTGAACCGCAAGCAGGGGAATGTCCTCGCGCCGTTCGCGCAGCGGTGGCAGGTGCACCGGAATGACGTTGATGCGATAGAAGAGATCCTCCCGGAAGCGCCCCTCGCTCACCAGCCGCTCCAGGTCCTGGTTCGTCGCCGCCACGACGCGAATGTCCGCCTGCACTTCTTCGGTGCCGCCGAGCCGCCGGTAGCGCCGGTCCTGCAGCACGCGCAGGAGCTTCACCTGCATGGACGCGTTCGTCTCGCCGATCTCGTCGAGGAAGATCGTTCCGCGGTCGGCCACCTCCATCAGACCCTTCTTGTTCGCGTCGGCACCCGTGAACGCGCCGCGCATATGCCCGAAGAGCTCGGACTCGAGCAGCGTCTCGGGCACGGCCCCGCAGTTGAGCGCCACGAACGGCTGCTCGCGCCGCAGGGAGTTGTAGTGGACGGCGCGTGCCACCAGGTCCTTCCCCGTGCCGGATTCTCCCGTGATGAGCACGGTGCTCTCCGTCTTCGCAATGGTCTCGATCAACTGGAACACGGCGATCATCGGCTCGCTGCGACCGATGATGTTCGAGAAGGCATGGCGCGACGCGAGCGCCTTCTTGAGCAGCAGGTTTTCCTGCCTGATCTGCGCCGCCTCCAGGTGCTGCCGCACCTTCAACCGCAGCTCGTCCATGCTGAACGGCTTGGTGAAATAGTCCACCGCCCCGAAACGCATGGCCTCAACGGCGGTCTGCGTGGACGCAAAAGCGGTCATCATGAACGCCACTACGTCCCGGTTGGCATCCTTGGCGGCGCGCAGCACGTCCACACCGCTCACGTCCGGCATGCGAATGTCTGAGAGCAGCAGATCGATGCGCTCCCGACCGAGCAGCTCAATGGCCTTCCGTCCGCTCTCGGCCACGACGACCTCGTACCCGTCGCGCCGCAGCACGATCCGCAACATGTCCCGCATCGACGCCTCATCGTCCACGACGAGAATGCGGGGTGCGGGAGCATCCGTGGCGCGAACCGATTCGTCAGGCGCACGTTTCGCGGTCGCAGACGTCATGATCGCGAAGGAGGACGGGGGAAGCGCAGCCCTTCCTCCCCTCCCCGTCCCCCCCTCCCCTTCACGAAGGAGACCAACACCGTCGTACCCTCGCCCACAGTCGATTTCACCTGAACAGATCCGTTGGAATCGCTGACGATGCGGTGAACGATGGCGAGGCCGAGTCCGGTGCCTTTCTCGAACGAGCTGCGGAACGGCTGGAAGATGCCGTCCATGTCCTCGGCGGGAATTCCGCAGCCTTCGTCGTGCACGGCGAGCACGACCTCACCATCGGTTGTCGGGGGCTCGACGGAGAGGACGAGCTCACCGCCGGCCTCCATCGCGCGCAGTCCGTTCGTGGCGAGATTCCAGAGAATCTGCCGTATCTGGTTCTCGTCGGCCTCGTACCACACGGGGTCGGGCGGGACGGCCACACGAATGACGTGTCCCTCGCGCGCCTCGGTGCTGTTGCGCAGCAGGATGGCCGTGTCCTGGACCACGGCCGCGAGGTCCAGGCGCGTACGGGTCGATCGCTGGGGCCCGGCATAGGCCAGAAAGGATCGGATGGTGTCGTTCAGCCGCTCCGATTCGCGCAGCACGATGTCCATCAACTGCGCCTGCTCGTCGGTGAGCGGCAGCTCCTCCCGAAGCACCTGTATGGAACCGGACATGGCCGCAAGCGGATTCCGGATCTCGTGCGCGATGCCGGCGGCCATCTCACCCACGGCCGCCAGGCGCTGGCGGAGCCGCGCGTCCCGCTCGAGCCGCCGCACGTTCGTGACGTCCTGAAACGCGAAGAGATGGCCTCGCCGACCATCCGGAAATGCCAGCCGGGTGGCTGTCAGACCAACGTCCAGCCGGCGGCCGCTTGCGTGGCGGTACTCCACGTCCACTCGCAGGCTCTGCGCATCGCCGAGCGCGTGCAGGCCGGATCGGACCTCCGTCGGAAGCTGCAGCACGTCCCTGACGTCACTGCCGATGGCCTGCGACACCGGAACGCCGGTGATGAGCGAGGCTGCGCGGTTGAACGTGTGAATCCGGCCATCGTCATGGACGGTCACGAGACCGCTGAGCAGACTGTCGATGACGTGCTCGTTGAACGCGCGCAAGTCGTCGATCTGGTTCGACGCGTCCACCAGGCGGGCACCCGCGGAACGCAGCCCTTCCGCCAGCGACCCGGCCAGGAGCGCCACCGCAAAGAACCCGAACAGGTTGATGCCCACGGTGTACTGCGCGAATCGCACGCCGGGCAGCTCCACGAGGCCGCCGGCCCGGCCAAACGTTGATTCGAGAGGAGCGGGCAGGACTCCCCAATCGAGGTACTGGTGGCCCACCATCGCCAGATACAGCGCGGCACTGAGCGCAGCCACCTGCAGCGCACCGCGCCGGTAGCGCACGGTACTCGCCGCGATGATCGGGAGCAGAATCAGGGACGCGAAGAGGCTGGTGACGCCGCCGGTCACGTGAATGAAGGCGCACACGAGCACGGCGTCGGCAGCGAACTGCAGGTCCACGAGCCATGTGTGCCGTTCCGTAAGCCAGAGCGTGGCCAGGTACACCACGCTCAACGCATACGTCACCCCAATCAGGAAGAAGAACGGATCCAGGGGCAACACGCCTGGCCGGTTCACCTGGATCAGGATGGCAGACCCGAGCAGCAGCGTGCTCACTACAACACGAGCCGCAATGAGCGTTTGAAGACGCGCTCGCATGGATAGAAGTGGATCGCGTAGTTTGGGGAATCCTCCTATCCCGTCAGCTCGCTGATCAGACTGAAGATCGGCATGTACATCGCGATGACGATGCCGCCGACGACACCGCCGAGCAAAGCGATCATGACCGGCTCGAGCAACGTGAGCAGGCCGGCCACCGCCACGTCCACTTCCTCTTCGTAGAAGTCCGCGATCTTCGTGAGCATCGTGTCGAGCGCGCCGGTGGCTTCGCCGACGCCGATCATCTGCACCACCATGGGCGGAAACACTGCCGTTTCCTTGAGCGGCTGGGCGATCGTCTCGCCGCCCTCGATGCTCCTCCGCGTGGTGATGACGGCCTTCTCCACGACGGCGTTGCCGGCGGTGCGCGCGGTGATGTCGAGCGCCTCCAGAATGGACACGCCCGAGGCCAGCAGCGTGGAGAGCGTGCGGCAGAAGCGTGCCACGGCAATCTTCCGCATCAGCAGCCCGAGGATGGGCATCTCGAGCACCGTAGCGTCCACGGTCATCCTGCCATTCGGCGTCTGGTAATAGGTGCGGAAGGCGAAGACCGATGCCACGGTGCCCACGACGATGAAGGGCATGAACTGCACCATGTAGTTGCTGAGGGCAATGACGATGCGCGTGGGCAGCGGCAGGTCGGCGCCAAGGCCCGCGAAGAGGCTCGCGAACGTCGGGATGACCTTCCAGAGAATGACGCCCACCACACCCACTGCAATCACGATCACCGCGGCCGGGTAGATCATGGCGGACTGCACCTGGCTCTGCAGCTTGACCGCCTTTTCAATGTAGGTGGCGAGACGTTTGAGAATCGTGTCGAGGATGCCGCCGGCTTCGCCCGCGGCCACCATGTTCGTGTAGAGCTGGTCGAACGCCTTCGGGTGCTTCTTCATGGCGTCGGCAAGCGATGCCCCGCTTTCCACCTCGGCTCGCGTGGCGAGGATCATGTTCGCGAAGTTCTTGTCGTCCTCCTGCGTCCCCAGGATCTCGAGACACTGCACGAGCGGCAGGCCAGCGTCGATCATCACGGAGAACTGGCGGGTGAAGACCGCCAGGCTCTTCGCCCCCACCTTCTTCGCCCGCCTCGGCCCGGCCACCTTCGCAGCGGGCTTCTCCTTCACCGGGTTGATCTGCGTGACGAGAATCTGCTCGCGCCTGAGCGCGGCGACCACCGCGTCCATCGACTCCGCGACGCGCTCGCCCGCCACCGTCTGGCCGGCCCGTGTCCGCCCGCTATATGCAAACGTGGCCATCTGCTGTCCTTACCTTCCCCTTGGCGAAGGGGAGGGGGGGAAGGAGAGGGGAGGTAGGACTGTGCTAGTCAGAAGCCTTCTCCCCAACACAGCCCTTCCTCCCCTTCCCTCTCCCCTTCCCCCTTCTAAGTTCCTGTGGGCCTCGCGCGGGCGAGACCGGCGCCCGGCACGACGCCCACGCCGCGGCTGATCAGGTTCTGCAGCTCGTCGCGATTCGACGAGGCCGACAGTGCCGTGTCGAGCGCGATCTGCTTGCGCTGATACAGCGTCGCCAGCGACTGGTTCATCGTCTGCATGCCCATCTTTTCCTGGCCGGTCTGCATCGCGGAGTAGATCTGGTGCACCTTGTCCTCCCGAATGAGGTTGCGGATGCCGGGCGTGGGCACCAGGATCTCGAGCGCCGCCACGCGTCCCCCGCCAGTGCGCGGCAGCAACGCCTGACAGACGATGCCCTCGATCACGAGCGAGAGCTGGG
>CAZDLW010000150.1:0-1088 GCA_964505975.1 uncultured Bifidobacteriaceae bacterium
GTCGAACGTGCACTCAGTGGGTTTCGTGCCGCCAAACTCGCTCGTGCGGACGTGTTCGTAGGTAAACGGCAGGGTCATAAGTATGTCGGTCCAGTTGGCCTGACGTTGTCAGTTCGGTGGGTCAGTGTCAGGGCCGGCGATTGATGTTCTGACCCTGACAGTCGCTTACGAGAGGCGCTTCGGCGAGCTTGCGAAAGAATGCCGTGCGGTCGACTGTCCGCATCAACTGCCACTCGTCTTCTCCGCAGAGGAAATCGTACAGGATCCTCACAGACGGCATCTCATAATCGTCGACGCCGATCACGCCCCCGATACCAAGGCGGGTATGCGTGTAGTGCCAATCGAGGCATGGAAATGGGAATCGATGCGCTCCATCGATGAACACCAGATCGAGCTCCGGCGGAATCGATGGATCGGTCGCCAGGATCGCGTCCGAGCTGCCGGTGATGAATCTCACGCTCGCTCCGACATCCAGCTTGCGACAGTAGTCCAGAACGCGGTCGCCTTCGGATGCATCTGGCGTGATCGACACGTGCCTCGTGCCGGCGAGTGCAAACACAACGGTCGTCTGCCCGCTGCCGGTTTCGAGTGTTTGCATACCAGGCTCGAGCAGGGATGCCAGAATCCGTAGGGCGTCGGGAGTGACAGCCCAGTTCGCCGACGTGCCGTCACCCCAGGCCTGAAGCTTCGGATTATCTGCGAAGAGCCTCGCGAGCAAGGCATCCGGCGACGCCATCAGACCTTTCTCATGAGCAATGCGGGAGTGAAGCGGGTGGTGATGTCACCGATTGGCACACCAGAGGCAGAGGGTCGCATCCGGTGCCTCGTCCAGCCGAATGGGAGCAATCAGCTGATGGCACTGCTGGCATACACCGAAGGTCCCGTTTTCGATTGCCGCAAGCGCTCGACGAACACGAGCCAATTCCTGATGCGAGCGCTCGAGAAATGTGGGCGAGATCTGCACGCGCGCGTGCAGAGGCAGCAACTGGGCGGGATCGCCCACCGGTGCATCTGCAATGTCCCCTGATTCGCGCACGAAGGCCTGCAATTCGCGTTGCCGGCGCTCAAGGCGCCGGCGGTACAGTTCG
>CAZDLW010000150.1:1188-13681 GCA_964505975.1 uncultured Bifidobacteriaceae bacterium
GGCAGAGATGCGGGCGTGCGCTGCGATCGAGCCCTCTCGCGCCCCGATGATGAGTCCGCGACGTGCACTCGCCCGGCACGGATTCGCCACTCAGGGCCTGCTACTCGGGGCTTCATTGTGTGCTGGCGGTCCCTCGTTCGGACAGAGGGGAGCTCGAATCACCTGTCGGGCACGTCGTGGTCGTCCACGTCATCGTCGTGGCGGCAACGGAGCGCAACAGCGAGCCGATTTTTTGCAGGGCGCGAGCTGCGCGCCGGTTGTCCACGTGAACTCTGGCGGTCACTTCATCAACACCGTAATGTGCTCGCGCGTAGCCACGAAGTACCGAGGCCAGATCGGGAAAGACGCCCGAGCCCCAGAGTGCGGGGTCGAGCAGCCATCCCGCCATCGCCATTCCACGCCCGCGGTCGGGTCGGGCATGCTGAGTTGACCAATCCCAATGAGCGTGTCGCTGTCTTTGGGGAGAACGGCGAAGCAGAGGACTGCGTTCTCTGCCCGACGTCGATGCATCAGCCGGATCCAGGCTTCCACCTCTTCGCGCGTGCGGGGCGGTGGCCGCAATTGGTATTGCGTCACTCGCGAATCCGCAAGCAAGCGCGTGATCGGGTCGCGGTCGCCGTCTCCAACCTCGCGAAGGCACACCGTATTCCCGAGGAGGATCGGCAGCGTGGCGAGCTGAGGGCACGGCCGTCAGGCAGGGCGGTATCGGTCACCGTGTGCGTCGAAACCGGGGACGTTCGCGATAGACATCTTGCTTCTGACCGTTGCTGGGCGCCGGGAGCGTGAGTGTTAACTGATACTGTACACTATCGGCCGGAGGCGGGCGTTCGTGAACGACAAGTTCTGCGTCATCCGACACGGGTGGAGCAGCATTCACGACATCACAGCCAGGAGTCGTGTCGCGTGCGAAACGCTCGTGAAGAACGACCGAGTGGTGCCGGCTGGCGAGATCACCAGCACGGCGGCTCTGGATTACGATGCGATCGTGCGTCGTGCCGTCAAAGAGATCGGGTACTGCGATCCGGCGCAGGTCTTCTGCGACACGACGCTGAAGCTGACCGAGATCATCACGCAGCAATCGCCGCAGATCTCACAAGGGGTGACCCTTGAGACCAGTCGGAGCGGTGATCAGGGCGCTGGGGACCAGGGGATCATGTTCGGCTATGCCACCGACGAAACCGAGGAGATGATGCCGCTGCCCATCCTCCTGGCGCATCGGCTGACACAGGGGCTCGCGGAAGACCGGAAGAGTGGCCGTGTCGATTTTTCGCGGCCCGACAGCAAGTCTCAGGTCTCGGTCCTCTACGACGGCAACGAACCGCGCAAGGTCACTGCGGTTGTGGTCTCCACGCAGCATACCGAGTCGGCCGACCAGGCCCGCATCGCCCAGTACGTCCGATCAACGCTCGGGCCGCGAGTGCTCGGCTCCTGGTGGAACGCGGATGCCCAGCTCCACGTGAACCCCACGGGAGATTTCAGCCACGGCGGTCATTCAGCAGACGCAGGTCTCACCGGGCGCAAGATCATCGTCGACACGTATGGCGGATGGGGACGTCATGGCGGCGGGGCGTTCAGCGGCAAGGATCCGTCGAAGGTAGATCGAAGCGGGGCGTACTTCTGTCGCTTCGTGGCGAAACAGGTCATGGCATCAGGCTTGGCAAAGAAGGCCGAGATTCAAGTGGGACGTCCTGCACCCGGCTTTGAACGCCTCATGTCTGCGCAATGCTTGGTGTTCTGCCCTTTTGTACACCGGCATGAGGACGCCGGGGCGCACAAGGAATTGTACGGCCCAGTGGCCTACCTGCTGTCTTCACGGTGAACCTGGATAGCCCGCTTTCGACGTCGCTCGGCATCGAGCCGACTTATGAAACCGAGACCCTGGCGCGCGAAGTCGCCCGCCGGCGGACGTTCGCGATCATTCCCACCCGGACGCCGGCAAGACCACGCTGACGGAGAAGCTGCTCCTGTACGCGGGCGCAATCGAGCTGGCGGGTGCGGTCAGGGGCCGGAAGACACAGCGGCACGTCGTCTCCGACTGGATGCAGATGGAGCAGCAGCGCGGTATTTCAATCAGCGCCGCCGCGCTCGAGTTCGAGTTGGACGGCCACCACGTCACGTTACTCGATACGCCGGGCCATCAGGATTTCAGCGAAGACACCTATCGAACCCTGCTCGCGGTCGACAGCGTGGTCATGGTGCTGGACGCGGCCAAGGGCATCGAGGCGCAGACGCTCAAGCTCTTCGAAGTGTGCCGGGCGCGGGGCCTGCCGGTGTTGACCTTCATCAACAAGCTGGACCAGCCGGCGCTCGATCCGTTCGAGCTGCTCGATCAGATCGAGCGCGTGCTCGGCATCGCAGCGGCCCCCATCAACTGGCCGCTCGGGGACGGAGCGACGTTCGCAGGCGTCTATGACCTGGAGGCGAATACCGTCCTCCTGTACGAACGCGGCGCGCGCGGCGAGCGGACAGCTCCCGTTGCGGTCGCGGATCCCCACGACCCGGCCGTCGAGGCTCTCATCGGCCGGCAACGGCAGCACCAGTTGATCGAAGCCGCGGCCATGATTTCCGGCGCGGGCACACGCTTTGACCTCGACGCCTATCGTCGCGAGCGCCAGACGCCGGTGTTCTTCGGCAGCGCACTGAATGATTTCGGCGTCGAGCCCTTTTTGCGGGCTCTTCTGACGCTGGCACCGGGCCCGTCACCTCGCCTGAGTGACGACCGCCTCGTATCTCCAACCGACCCGGACTTTTCGGGTTTCGTGTTCAAGATACAAGCGAACATGAATCCGCGGCATCGCGATCGCGTCGCGTTCGTCCGTATCTGTTCGGGTCGACTGACCAAGGACATGTCGGTCATCAACGAGCGCCTGGCGACCTCGCTGCGGCTGTCGCGCGTCTACCGCTTCTTTGGTCGCGATCGCGAGACGGTTCCTGAGGCGTTTCCGGGGGATGTCGTCGGGATCGTCAACCCGGGACGTCTCGCGATCGGCCGACACGCTGTATGCGGGTCAGCGGGCTCGGTACGCACCAATTCCTCAGTTTCCCGCAGAGCGCTTCGCCTACCTGCGCCCCGCTGACGGACGTCATAAGCGCTTTGACGAAGCTGTGAGACAACTCGAGGAAGAAGGCCTGATGCAGGTGTTCACGCCGAACACCGGCTTGCGCCATCCGATCATCGGCGTCGTCGGCCCTCTCCAGTTCGACGTCGTCGAGGCGCGGCTGCAATCCGAGTACGGCATTCGGTGTTCCATCGAGGCGCTTCCTCATGTAGCCGCTCGGTGGCCGGTACGCGACTCGAGCGAACCAAAGCCCGTGACCCTGACGAGTTCCGGAGCGTTGGCGGTCAGGGACCGGCTGGATCGAGAGGTCATCCTGTTCGAATCCGCGTGGGAGCTTCGGTACGTCCAGGAGAACAACCCCCACGTGCAGTTCAAGGATTCGATGTAGGACGTGCCGAGCATGACCGAACATCTTGAAGTCCTTTTGTCGCGGATCAAAGAGGACCCCGATCCCGAGTGGACCCTCGAGCGCATCCAAGCGCTCCTCGGATCAGAAGTACCCGCTGATACGTGCCATCGTCTGCTTCGACGGCTCGAACGCATGAGGGTCCTCGTACCGAAGGAAGATGGTACGTGGGTGCGCGCGTCGTGGCCTGGAGGCGCGCAACACGATTGGTACTCCTGAGCGCCGTGCCCTTCATCGCCACGGAGGCGTCCACGCGACGGCGAGGCCGGCTCGGGCTCTGGATGATTTCTCTCGAGACTGTCTGAAGGCGGGAAGGTGTGAGACGGTTCATGACGGGCCTGGTCGTCAAGCCTGGCCACCACACCGGCCGCAATCTCCAATTGCGCGATTCGCGTCGGCCTGGCGTCAGAGGCGATTCTCGGCTTGCAGCCCCGCACCAGTTGCTGAGTTCGCATCGTGGCGAGCACGGCGAACTCGAACAATCCCACTCCAGGAGGCGGTTGAATCACTGACTACTCCTGCTGTTCATTTGCCGCAAACTTCCGAAGTGCATCGTATCCGCGAGCACCGGTTGTAGTGTACAGTATATCTGAACAGCGGCGCGCAGGACGGCGCCGACTGGAGTGTCACTACGGGATTTATGGCGATATGGAATCAGCGCCGACTCAGCCGAACCGACGTTGAGCGGTATCGCCAGGAGCTCGAACGGAGACGCGCCGCGCTGCTGGCGGAACGCACGAGCGACTCCAAAGGAACGGACGACCCGGCTTTGGATGAGATCGACCGGGCGCTCGCAGCTATTGCGAACGGCTCGTACGGTATCTGCGCCGAGTGTGGGGAGCCAATCGATGTTCTGCGGCTCAACATGGTCCCCGAGATCCGGTCCTGCTTGCTGTGCGCGTTTCCGTGACTGGGCGGGCTCTCACTGACGCGTCAGGCCGGCTCCGTCCTCTCAGGGTCGTCACCGTTCCATGGCGTGCCCTTTGGGGAGAGTGATCCAGGACAAGCCCGGCACCAACTGTGGTCCTTGGCGATGGCACAGGTCGCGGTCACGACCGCGACTGTCGAGTGGAAATGGCATACACGGTGTACGGTATAACTGAACATTACTGGAAACCGGGCTCGGTCCGCACGACAGCAGCAAGTGTCGCGAACGTGCGGCGCGGCCCCTAACGGCCGCGCCAGCGCAGCCACGAGTGCGATGGCACAACGTTGGCATCGGCCGTGCGTGGCTCGATTTCTGCCCGCCCTTCGGGCAGCACTCACAACAACAGCGGAGGTTCGCATGAAGGCGAAAGAAATCATGACCCCACATCCGGAGGCGGTGACGCCATCGGATCTCGTTCAACGCGCGGCGGAGATCATGCGCGATCTGGATGTTGGGTTTGTCCCAATCGTCAACGATCGCAGAAGTATGCAGCTCAAAGGCGTCATCACGGACCGGGACATCACGGTTCGGCACGTCGCCGCCGGACATCCGCGCGAGTGCAAGGTGCATGAGCACATGACCGCGGAGGGAATCACGACGGTGGGACCAGACGCGTCGTTGGCTGAGGTGCTCGATGCCATGAAGCGCGCCCAGGTGCGCCGCATTCCAGTCGTGGAAAGAGACGGGCGCATCGTCGGCGTCATCGCGCAGGCCGACGTTGCCGTGAAGGAGGCTCCCTCCCATCCAGAGGAAGTGGCTGAAACAGTGGAGAAGATCTCAGAGCCTGCGAAGCCGCAACGATGAGGGTGCGAGGCATGTTTGAGGCGCTGCCCGGCGGAGCGTGGAATCGGCACCCTGAGGGTTCTGGGCCCCGGAACCTTCTCCGGCTCCTCCGCCGCACCCGAACCCCGGATCCAATCTCACGGCATCCGGTTGAGCAGGCACACCAACACGCTCGGGCCCAGGCGGCCTTGGATCGGTCGCTCGGCGGCCTGAACGCGTGTTCGTTCGGCGGTTCCCGGTTCGAGTGTCGCGACGATCTGGCGAACTCCTGTCCCCTTGTCCGCGTCGTTGGGCGGTGGACGCTTTTGGTTCAGGTCTAACGAGCGCCGCGTGAAGAGACGAGCAGCACCTGCGCGGCGCTACGTCCAGCGTTCTGCCACCGGTGCGGGGTGCGCGCGCGGATCAGCACCGCGTCTCCTGTCTGCAACTCCAACGTGTCTTCGGCCAGCGTGAGTGTCAGCTGGCCTGAAAAGACGACGGCGAGTTGATCGCTGCCAACACCCGCCGCGTGCCTGCCACTGAAACCCCCGGGCTCGATCGTCACCATGAGCGCCTCGAGCGGCTGGTGTTTCCCGGCGGGCATCAGCGAATCGATTCGTGCGCGCGACCACGAGCTCCGGAAGCTCGGACGGGCATCTGCCCGGACCAGGAGCACCTCCGATATGTCGGGTGCGGCAAACAGATCGGCGAGCGTCACATTGAGCGTGGCCGCGATCTGCTCCAGCGACGCAATGGAGGGCGACACCTGGCCGTTCTCCACTTGTGAGATGAAGCTGGGCGAGAATCCCGCACGCTCCGCCAGCGTACGCAGCGAAATCCCGTTCGCCTCACGCAGCCGTTTCAGCTCGGGCCCGAGACGCTGTTCGATCGGTTCCGCAGTTTGCGGCCCTCGTTTCGACGTCATGGGCGCTCGCTCTCGAGGACCGCGTCGGCAGCCGGCAGCAACGCCTTCCGGCTCAGACGTATCTTGCCCGTGGGATCGATGTTGATCACCTTGACCATCACTTGATCTCCCTCACGCAATTCATCGCGGACATCCTTCACGCGGTGGTGCGCGATCTCCGAGACATGCAGCAGGCCATCCAACCCCGGCATGATCTCCACAAACGCGCCGAAATCCGTAATCCGCTGCACCTTGCCGACGTACGTCTTGTTCAACTCCGGGGTGGCCGTCAGCTCCTGGATGATGGCGATCGCCTTCAGAGCCGCCGCTTCGTCAGCGGACGCCACGTTCACGCGACCATCATCTTCGACGTCGATCTTCGTCCCCGTCCGCTCGACGATGCTTCGGATCATCTTGCCGCCGGGGCCGATCACGTCGCGGATTTTGTCCACCGGAATTCGGATCGTGACGATCCGCGGGGCGTACGCGGACATGGTGGCGCGCGACGTCGTCAAGGCCGCGTTCATCCGTTCCAGAATGTAGAGACGTCCCTGGCGGGCCTGCTCCAGAGCCCTCGTCATGATCTCCATTGTGATGCCGGAAACCTTGATGTCCATCTGCAGGGCCGTGATCCCGTCCGCAGTACCGGCGACCTTGAAGTCCATGTCTCCATAGTGGTCCTCGGCACCGGCAATGTCGCTGAGCACCACGTAGTGTCCCCTCGCCTCGTCCATCACCAACCCCATCGCCACTCCCGCCACGGGGCCCTTGAGCGGCACGCCAGCATCCATCATGGCCAGCGAGCCGCCGCAGACGGATGCTATGGAAAAGGACCCGTTCGACTCGAGTACGTCAGAGACGACGCGAACCGTGTAGGGGAATCGGTCCTCGTCGGGAACGACGGGCAGGAGCGCGCGCTCGGCGAGCGCTCCATGACCCACCTCGCGCCGACCCGGGCCGCGCAGGAAGGCCACCTCTCCGACGGAGAATGGCGGGAAGTTGTAGTGAAGCATGAAACGCTTCCACTGCTCGCCGTCGATGGTTTCGACGCGCTGCTGATCCGCCGCCGTGCCCAAGGTGACAGTCACCAACGCCTGCGTCTCACCTCTCGTGAACAGCGCAGAGCCATGGGTCCTGGGCAGCATGCCGACGTCGATGGTGATCGGGCGAATCTCGTCGAACGAACGCCCGTCGAGGCGCGTTCCGCGCTTCAAAATTTCGTCGCGAAGAACCCGTTCCTTCAACTCCTTGAAAATCGCCTTCGCGTCCACGCGACGTTCGAGATCCTCATCGGGCACGCTGGCGATCAGCTGTTCCAGGAGTTCCTCCACCCGACTTTCGTTCTCGAGCTTGTCAGCAACCCTCATGGCTTCGGTGAGGGGCATCAACACCTGCTCTTCGACTTCCCGATAAAACTCCCGTCCGATCTCTTGCCTGGAGGCCTGCTGCTTGGCTTTCCCAGCATCCCTCGCCAGTGCGTTGATGGCCTGCACAATCTCCTTGATGGCACCATGCGCGATCTCGAGCGCCGCGACCATGGCGCCTTCGTCCACTTCCTTCGCGCCCGCTTCGACCATGACGATGCCTTCCTGCGTCCCTGCCACCACCAGATCCAATCGGCTCTGCGCGCGTTGTGCGAACGTGGGGTTCACCACGAACGTGCCGTCGATCTGGCCCACGCGCACGGCGGCGATGGTTCGGGACAACGGGATCGACGAGAGGGCCAGCGCCGCTGAAGCGCCAGTGATGGCCAGCACGTCGGAGTCATGCTCCTGGTCCGCAGACAGCACCAGCGCGATGATCTGGGTTTCGCGTCGCCACCCCGCCGGAAACAGCGGTCGAATCGGCCGGTCGATCAGTCGACTGGTCAGCCTTCCCGCTTGAAAAACCCTCCGGGAATACGGCCGGACGCGTACGTGTACTCCCGGTAATCCACCGTCAGCGGCAGAAAGTCGATGCCCGTACGCGGCCTGGCGGCCGCACAGGCCGTGACCAACACCATCGTGTCCCCACACCGGACCACGACGGATCCATCCGCCTGTTTTGCCAGGCGGCCAGTTTCAATGGAGATGGACTTCCCGCCAACCGAACTGTCTCGTGTATTCATGTGTGTCCTATTCGTTTCTCTGGCCCACCGTGCGTGCTGAGTGCGCCGCCTTTCGGGGCATGCGATGTTGAAGTTGCGTTCCCTGGCCTACGCACGACCGTCGAGGGCACACCGGGTGGACTCTCAAAGCCAGCCTTGCGCGCGGTACCACTCGAAGGTGCGGCGCAGCCCCTCCACCAGTCCGACCTGGGGGACGAATCCCAACTCGGCTCGTGCGCGTGCGGTGTCGAACGCACGGTTCTTCGTGAAGAAGTCCAGCCGGCGGCGGTGGAGCGGGGGCTCAATCCCCAGCGGCCGGCACACCAACTCACAGGCTGCCGCCGCGAACTTGACAGGACCCACCGGAAGCGTGCGATCGGAAAGCGGCACTTCCATCACCTCGGCGATCGTGCGTGCGAGGTCGCGGATGCTGATCGGCGCTGGGCCCGCGAGCAGATACGTCCGGCCCACGGCATCCGGACGTTCGGCACAGAGCCGCAGCCCCCGGACGATGTCGTCGATGAACGTGAGGTGGTAGTGCACGTCGCCCGAGCCGATCATGACGAAACGGCGCCTGGCGATGCTGCGAAAGAGCTTCAGCAGCCGCGTATCGCCCGGTCCGTAGATGCCGGTCGGCCGCGCGATCACCACGTCGAGTCGGTGCGGCGAGGCCGCATCCAGCACAGCCTGTTCGCCCAGCAGCTTCGTGCGCTGATACACATCCCCGGGGCGCAACGGCGCGTCCTCGTTCGCAGGCGACTGCTCGACGTCTCCGTGCACGCCGCACGTGCTGCAGTGAACGAACCGTTCGACGCCCATCTCGCCGGCGGCGTCGACCAGGCCCACGGTCGCATCGACGTTGATCGCTCGGTAGTCCGCGTCCGACAGGCGTGCCTCGCGAAACGCTGCCGCGAGGTGGTACACCGTTGAGACGCCATCCACAGCCCGCCAGCGAACGTCCACCGTCCGGAGATCTCCTTGAATGATCTCGACGCCGGGCGGCAGGCTGCGAAGCGCGTCGGCTCGACGGACCAGAACGCGTACCGGCAGCCCATCCCGATGCAGCGCCTCGACGAGACGTCTACCCGTGAAGCCCGTCGCTCCCGTTACGAGGATGGGTCGTCTCGGCAGACTCGTGGGACTGAGATCCGCCGTCGCCACTGCGGTGTTGTCGAAGGCGCTCATGTGTAGTCCGGCCGTACACCCTCTGCACCACGGCTAGCGGTGGTGCGCCACTGCTTTGCCGCCCGCATCGCGGTCCAGAATTCGCGCCGGGACGCCCACCGCCACGGCCCCGTCCGGCACATCCCGCCTGACGACGGCACCCGCCCCGATGATGGCGCGGGCACCGATGCTGACGCCGTCCAGCACCTTCACTCCCGCACCGAGCCACCCACCCGCGCCAATCGTCACGCCGCGCGACGTCCGCGCCTGCTCGCCGACTGGCATCTCCGGATCGGAAGCGGCGTGGTCGCCGCCGATCACGTAGCAGTACGCGGCGAGCATCGTGTCGGCGCCGATCTTGACGCAGCTGCCGGAGAAGACCTCGCAATTGAATCCGATGTTGACTTTCGATCCGAGGACGATGTCGCCGTTCTTGCACGACAGGATCGTGTTTCGACCGATGAACACGCCTTGGCCGATCCACACCCCCGTGTTGTCGTGGCCCTTGGCATCGATCAGGCAGTTGTCGTCAATCACGACGTTGTCTTCGATGTGAATCTTGTGTGGATGCCGCAGCACGACGTTCTGACCGAACACGACGTTGCGACCGCAGGAGCCGAGAAGCGTGGGATAGAGCACGCGCCGAAGCGCCAAGCCCGGTGCGCCAGGAAGCCACTGACTGATCGCCATTGTGGCTTCGTAGTGCAGTAATGAGATCCAATCGGGACGCCCAACCACCATTTCCGCGTACTTCGTACGCCACGAGCGACGAGCGTAGAGCTGCTGTTGCGCAGCGGTGATTTCCTTCATCGAACGGAGCCGTTTGGAAACTCTGGAGGGTGATGCACCGCGGCCTTGCTGTGTCGGTAGACGAACGGTTGACCGGTCCACTCCTTGTCCTGCAGGGAATCGCCCCGCTTCTCGAAGGCCGCGGCGCGCGGGAGTCGCGTGACAAGCTTCCAGTTGCGCTCGTTCGCGAGGAAGTCGACCAGCGTCTGGCCGGTCCAGATGTGGACGTCATCCACAATCAGGAGTCCGCCGGTGTTCAAGGCTCCCGCCAGGTAGTACCAGTCGATGAACGGCGCAGGAAATCCGTGGCGGCCATCGATGAGCGCCAAATCGATCCGGCCCAGATTGAGCCGCGGCAGTGCCTGCTCCGATCGGTCAACGATGTAGGCGACGCACCGATCGTCCACGCCGACTTTCCGACAATAGTGACGAATGCGCTCGAACAGCGCCGCGTCGGGAGCGATGCGGGTATGGCCCCCGCTCTTGGCGGCGAACAGCACCGTGCTGGCGCCCCCTCCGGTCTCCGCAGTCCGCATGCCCGGTCGGAGCGCGCCGTCGAGGAACTCCAACGTCGCGTCATCGAGGCGGAACGCCGCCGTGAGCTCGCCGTCGGACGCGTGGAGCAAGGGCGGATCGGACCGCAACCAGTCCAATACACCGCTGCCCGCCGACACGCCGCGAGAGCTATCGCGCAACAAGCAAATCGCCTCCCGTTTGCGCCACTCTGCCTGCCGTCGCGGCCGGGGCCTTCCAGATCCGACACGGCAGGCCCGCTCGCCCGAGGACCGGCAGCGAGACGTTGAACACGGGAATGCCAGCTGGAGTCACGCCCTCCGGTGCGCCGAGATGCGCATGCCCGTGGAAGACCACCGAGGCGTCGTGCTGGTCGATCAACTCGGCAAACCGTGAAGAGCCGAGGAACGGCCAGATCATCTCGGGCTCCCCGTGCAGCGTGTCGGCGACCGGCGCGTAGTGCATGATGACGACCTTGTGCGCCGTGTCAACGGTTCTCAGCGCCTGGTCAAGCTTTTCGGCCTCTGCCATCGTGGCTCGGACAAAGCTCTTGAGGGCCCGCTCGCCGAATGCCTCGACGCGGCCCCTCCCGACGCCGCCACCGAACCCCTTCACGCCAACGAAGCCGACGCCCTGGAGCACGATTCCATCGCCGTCCAGTACGACGGCACCATTTGCTTCGAGGATGTCGACCAGCTGCTGGCGCGGTCGCTCTCATGATCGTGATTGCCCAGAACCGTGATCACCGTGCCGGCGAAACTGCCGATGGCCTGCGCAAAGGCGCGGACCTCCTCGGGCCGCCCGTGGCACGTCAGATCCCCGCACACGGCGAGCACGTCCGCTTCTGATGCCGCGTCCATCACGCTGCGGACAACCGCCTCGTCCGCGGCCGTGCCGCTCAAATGCAGATCTCCGATCGCGGCCACTGTCAAGGAAGACTGTTCAATACGGGCTGGCGAGAACGACGTATCCTGGTGGCTGAATTGTTCTGTTTTTGGAAAGCTCACGTCTTGTAGTGTACAGTCACACTGAACACTCGTCAAACTGTTCAGTACAGAGTGAGACACCGTGGATCATCACCAGAAAATCGAGGATGGGGCGATGCGAGCCCGGCGCGAGGCGATTCTCGAGTGTGTGGATGCCGTGCAGCGCATCCTGCCTGCCCATGACGATCTGAGCTGCTGCTTCGGCCTTCGCCAGAACATCCTCAGCGCGCTGAAGGAGCGACTCGCGCACCCGCCAGCCGGGACCACCGGCGCCGGCGAACCCGTGCAGCGTGTGGTCGCGGTATGAGCAATACGCCCGACGCAGCGAGGCTGGAGCGCTTCCGGCAGCGACTCGAGACGCGTGCCCGCGAGCTGCGGACCACGATTGAACGCTCCGCCGACCAGACGACCGCCGTCAAGCCGGATCCGGCCATCGGACGTCTGACGCGTGTCGATGCCGTCCAGGCCGGATACGTCAGCGACGCCCTGAGAAGCCAGATGAGAGCGGAACTCGCGCGCGTCGAGCGGGCGTTGCGGACCATCGACGAGGGTACGTTCGGGGTGTGTCGCAGTTGCGGGGAAGCGTTGTCCGACGCCCGATTGGAGGCGAAGCCGGACGCAACGCTCTGCATTCAGTGTGCGGAGAAACGGGAACGATAGGGTCTGCAATTCGCGACCTCTCCTGTCGGAAGCCGAATCCGCGTTGATGTCCGGATCATTGGCGGCACGAGCCAGCGACTTCCTGGTGAACCGTGAGCAGTCTTACAATCGGCAAACTCGTCATCCAGTGCGTTCAGGGCGACATCGTCCAGCAGCCGAACGTGGACGTCATCGTCAATGCCGCGAACGCGGAGCTGCTGCCGGGTGGCGGCGTCGCTGGCGCGATTCACCGCGCA
>CAZDLW010000151.1:0-13650 GCA_964505975.1 uncultured Bifidobacteriaceae bacterium
CACTCTCCGTGCGGCGCTCCATCAGCCGGCCAAGTCGCCGGTGGGTGACGCGCCCACCGGCCGCCACCCGGCGCTCCGCCTGCTCGAACTGATCCCCGTCTCCCGGATCCGCCAAGAAGTACGTGAAGTTCGAGAACAGGTTCAGGGAATTGCGAAGCACGAACGCCGAACCGCGTGTAGAGGTGTTCACCGACGACCGCTGCAGGTCCACCGTCACGCTCTGGCGATTGGTCGTTCCGCCGTCGGTCGGATCGATGTGGCCGAAGCGCGATATGAGCCTGCTCGTGATTGCCCGTAAGGGCACCTGATCGGTGGAATCCCACTCCGCCCAGTACCCCATCCCGGTGATCGACAGCCCATTGCGCGTGTCGCCGCGGCTGTACCTGAGCACGCCGTTGCTCTTGCGATATTCATCGGGCATCACCCAAGGGCCGTCGTATCGACTGTGGTCGAACGCGGCCAGCAGATAGCCCTCGCCGATGCGCGGCGACGCCGCGCCAATCACCCGTCCCCACCCGTGCCCCCCGCCGCTCACGCTGACAAGGGGGCTGTCGAGCCTGTTGACATAATTGACGTTCACCGCCCCCGCCGCCGAGAAGTCGCCTTCCTCCGCGAAATACGGGCCCTTCTTGAACTGCATGCCGCTCACGAGTTCGGGGATGAGAAAGTTCGCATCGGCATATCCGTGCGCGTGTGCTCCGGTCGGCATGTTGACCGGCGCGCCGGCAACGGTCATCGAGAAATCAATCCCATGATCGAGATTGAAGCCGCGGAGATAGTACTGATTGGCCTTGCCCTCGCCGCTGTGCTGACTCACGATGAGTCCCGGCACGACTTCGAGCGCCTCACCAGCCCGCACGAGGGGTCGGACCTCGAGTTGAGCCGCTGTGACGGCTCCTTGACTGGCGGCGGAGGCGATGCCCACAAGATTCGCCGCGGGGTCCGCGACCTCGGCGATGTTCCGGAACCTGATCAACGGCGTCGACTGCACATCGACGTCGATCCCGGCTTGCCGGCACCGGCGGTATCGGGTGCCGAAACCGCCCAGGCTGTGTCGTCGCTTCTCAAGAACGCGTTCGACGCCAGCATGTCCTCGGCGCCAGTGACGTTGCGTGTGCACAGGCAGGGAGTG
The DNA here is from genome assembly GCA_964505975.1 of uncultured Bifidobacteriaceae bacterium. Lineage (GTDB taxonomy): Bacteria > Acidobacteriota > Vicinamibacteria > Vicinamibacterales > UBA2999 > Gp6-AA40. The sequence continues at coordinate 1,133 of CAZDLW010000151.1, forward strand.
CACGTCCGCATGGAGGTGCACGACGAGGGCATTGGAATGTCGGGCGAAGTACTCAGGCTTGCGGGAGAGCCCTTCTTCACCACCAAGGCTCCAGGCCACGGCCTGGGCCTGGGGTTGTTCCTCGCCCGAGCGTTCGCCGAGCGCTCGGGAGGAGCGCTGACGATCGACAGCGGCCATGGCACGACCGTCGCGATCGAACTGCCCGTTGCGTCAGTGTCTGCCGAGACGTGAGCTGGTATGGACGTCCAATTCGCCAGTCGCGAAGCCCGCACGGTGCTCGTGGTGGATGATGACGACGCGTTCAGACAGCGTCTGGTGCGGGCTCTGCGCGAGCGGGGACTCGACGCAGTGGGCGCGGCGGATCGGGCGCAGGCACTGGAAGCCGCTCAGCGGGAATCCCCCGAGTGGGCGCTGGTCGATCTGCGCCTGCCCGATCAATCCGGACTGGCCGTCGTCCGGGAACTGAAGCTGCTCGATCCATCCACGGTGATCGTGGTGCTGACCGGGTACGGGAGCATCGCCACGGCCGTCGAAAGCATCAAGCTGGGAGCGACCAGCTATCTCACGAAGCCGGCGGACGCAGATCAAATCCTCGCCGCCTTCGAAGGCACGGCGCCGCTGGAGTCGGCCCCGGTTCCCTCACTGGCGCGCGTCGAATGGGAGCACATCCAGCGTGTCCTTGCCGATTGCAGCGGCAATATCTCTCAGGCCGCCCGCGCCCTCGGCATTCATCGACGATCCCTTCAGCGAAAGCTGTCCAAATATCCGACGCCGCGGTGAACCCCCACGAGGGCGCGGGCGCCCCTGTGCGGGTCGAACCGTCTCGATCCTACTGGAGCGGAACGGTCCAGTAGTACACCGTTCTGCCGTTGACGTTCAGCGTTTCCCGCGGCTTGATCTCGTTGCCGTCGGCGTCGCGCATGTCGAAGGCATGCGAGACGACGCGTGTCCCCGGCCTGAGCTCCTTGTTCAGCTTCGGCAGGAGCTTCGTGTTCAACGAGGGCAGCAGGTACAGCGTGACCACTGTGGCTTCGCTGATGTCGGTGGTGAACAGATCCTGATTGAGGAACTTCACCTTGTCGGTGACGCCGGCCGTCTCAGCGTTGGCGTTGGCTTCCTTGATCCGCTGTGGATCGATGTCAATCCCGATCGCACGGGCGCCGTAGACGCGCGCCGCGGTAATCGGAATGCGCCCGTCGCCGGAACCGAGATCGTAGACGACATCGTTGCCCGTCACCTGTGCGACCTTGAGCATCGCATCCACGACTTCCTGCGGCGTCGGGACATAGATGACGTCCGGCGTCCGAGCCGGCGCCTGTGTTCCCTGCTGCGCAGCGCCCGGCACGATGGCGATGGCCAGAATCGCGAGAGACAGGACGAAGGTACGGACTGTCATGAGCCTCCTTATGAGTTCTGCGCGAATTATAATCCGCGTCCTGATCGTGCAGGTTTCCGACGGGGCCAGCGCCGGCCCGTGGGTCCGTCACGCTCGAACGGACCTTCACCGCAGCTGGTCGGGAAAGAGTGCGGCCAACTGCAAACCCGCCGAACGCTTTGTACTTTACTCCATCGGCGGTCCGGCTCGCGGACTGCCCTGCTCCAAGCTCCCGACGCGCCCAGTTTCCCCGGCCGCACACGCCGATCCCAGCCGGCTGCCAGGTCGCGGGCCGCATCACGCACAACTGCTGTGTCGTGGCCCGCGACCTTGTAGCTTCTCGTGGGCGCCGGCGTCAGAGGTTCCGCGGGCCACCTGACCGTCTTCGCCATGCCTACGGCGGTCCGCCGGAGCTTGGGCGGAGGCGGAAGGCGGCCCCCACGTTAAGGTCGTAGTATGCAACCGGGCCGCCCGGGGCGGCACCCACCTGAGTCATGGCACCGGGACTGATACCGCCTCGATGAAACGGTCGTGGAACAGCCGGACGGCGTCCGCAACACGAGGGCGGGGCACGATCCACGTAATCCGGAACGACGACGTGGCTGTGCCCGTTGGGGCGATGCCGGCGCGACCCAACGCGTTGTCTCCCGCACGCACGTTGGCGTACGTCGCGTTGATGCCGGCACCGATCACGCTCACCGCCGCGAGATCATCGACGAGCCGCGCCTGACTGTCGAACTGGATCCGCAGATCGTCGCGGAGGCGCCCTTCGTCGTGCAGGTTCTCCCTCGAAATGACGAGCGTCGTCCTGTCGCTGAACACGTGAAGCTGCTTGCCCGCCACGCCCCGTTCGTCCAGCAGCGCCAGCAACTCGGCGGACGGAGCGTTGGCGTCGATCAGCAGCACGTCGGATTCGCTGGCGACGCCGACGACGGTGCCCGGCATGCGTGGAGGCATCTTGCGAACGACCGTGCCATCGGCCGAAGGATCGGGCCCGGGGAGCGGGCCGTGCGTTGCGCGCGCGTAGATGGCGATTCCCTTCTCCTTCGCGAACTCGACCGCCTGTGCGTTGAGCACCTTCGCCCCCGCTTCCGCCATCTCCTGGGTCTCCTCATACGACAGCGTGCCAATGCGTCGAGCGGCTGGAACAACCCGGGGGTCGGCAGTGTAGACGCCATCGACATCCGAACAGATCTCGCAATACTCCGCGTCGAGCGCCGCCGCCATGGCGACGGCGGTGGTGTCGCTGCCCCCACGTCCCAGCGTGGTCACCTCCTTCTTGTACGAGACGCCCTGATACCCTGCCACGACCACGACCCGGCCGCGCGCGAGCTCGTCCTGTACGCGAAACGGTCTCACTTCGATGATCCGCGCATCCACGTGGCGATCGTTGGTGATGATGCCGGACTGGCTTCCCGTGAAGCTGATGGCGTCCCCACCGAGCTCACGAATCGCCATGGAGAGAAGGGCCATGGAGATGCGTTCCCCCGCGGAGAGCAGCATGTCCAGCTCCCGGCGGTCCGGATTGGCCGACACGCGCTTCGCCAGGGCCAGCAGCTCGTCGGTAGTGTCACCCATCGCCGACACGACGACGACCACGTCGTGACCCTGCTGTCGCGTGCGCATGATTCGGCCCGCCACTGCCTGGAGTCTGGCCACGTCGGCCACACTGCTGCCGCCGTACTTCTGGACGATGACTGACATAGGCACAGTATCTCGCGAGGGCCTCCCCTCCAGTATCATGCGCGTATGCGCAATGGATGCATGGTTTCGGCAATTGCTGCGGGGCTCGTCGCGGTCGCAGCCGCTGGGTGCGGGCGGCCGAGCGGCGACGGCAACGATACGAGTGTCACCGAGTTCCTCCGTGAAGCCAACGAGACGATGCTGCGCCTGGGCAACGCGAACAACCAGGCCGGCTGGGTCCAGGCAACCTACATCACGCAGGACACGGAGGCACTGGCAGCCCGCGCCAACGAGGCGTACGTCAGCGCGGTCACCAACTCCGCCAGACGTGCGGCAGGTTTTGGCGAGGACGCGGGCACTCCGGACGAGCGGCGTCAGCTCACGGTGTTGAAGAACCACCTCACGATGGCGGCTCCAGCCGATCCCGAGCTCGCGGCCGAGCTGACACAGCTCGTGGCCTCGATGGAGTCGACCTACGGGCGCGGCTCGTATTGCCCGAACGGCGAGGGCGACAACTGCCTCGACATCAACGACATCACCAGGATCATGGCCGAGAGCCGCGACGCCGCCCGACTGCGTGAGGTGTGGGAGGGTTGGCGTGCAATTGCGCCACCGATGAAGCAGAGCTATACGCGATTCGTCGACCTCTCGAACACCGGCGCGCGGGAGCTCGGCTTCGAGGACACCGGCGCCATGTGGCGCTCGACGTACGACATGCCTCCGGACGCGTTCGCACAGGAACTGGACCGCCTCTGGGAACAGCTGCGCCCCCTGTACGTGTCACTGCACGCGTACGTCCGGACGAGGCTGCGTGCCAGCTACGGCGCCGTGGTGCCCGTGGATGGCCCGATTCCCGCCCATCTTCTTGGCAACATCTGGGCGCAGGACTGGACGAACATCTACGACCTCGTGGCTCCGCCACGTACCAGCCGCGGCGTGCCGCTCGACGATATTCTCCGCACCCGGAACATCTCGCCGGTCGACATGGTCAGGCATGCCGAGCGCTTCTTCCTGTCGCTCGGGTTCGAACCGCTGCCCCAGACGTTCTGGGAACGGTCGCTCTTCGTCAAGCCCCGCGATCGCGATGTCGTCTGCCACGCGAGTGCCTGGAACCTCGACAACGTCGACGATCTGCGCATCAAGATGTGCATCGAGCAGACTGCCGAAGATTTCACGGTCATCCATCACGAACTGGGGCACAACTTCTATCAGCGCGCATACAATCACCTGCCACCCATCCTGCGGGACAGCGCGAACGACGGCTTCCACGAAGCCATCGGCGACACGATTGCGCTCTCGGTCACCCCGGAGTACCTGGCCCGAATCGGGCTGCTGGAGCGCGTTCCTCCCGCGTCCGACGACATCGGACTGCTGCTCGAGCGCGCACTCGAAAAGCTCGCGTTCCTGCCCTTTGGTCTGGTGGTCGATCAGTGGCGCTGGCGGGTGTTCAACGGCGAGGTCACGCCAGACGCCTACAACCGCGCCTGGTGGGAGCTTCGCGAGCGTTATCAGGGCGTCCGTGCCCCCTCCGCGCGTGGAGAGGACCACTTCGATCCGGGAGCCAAGTATCACGTGCCGGCGAACGTGCCGTACGCCCGCTACTTCCTGGCGTCCATCCTGCAGTTCCAGTTCCACCGCGCCCTGGCCGACATTGCGGGGTGCACCGGTCCCCTCCATCGCTGCTCGATCTACGAGAGCCGCGAAGCCGGGCGCCGACTGGCCGACACGCTTTCGATGGGCGCGTCGCGGCCCTGGCCCGACGCACTCGAAGCGCTCACCGGACAACGGGAGATGGACGCCGCGGCCATGGCCGACTACTTCGCCCCGCTCAAGAGCTGGCTCGACGAACAGAATGCCGGATCGCCGATGGGCTGGTGACCAGCTCGCGCGAAGCGCGGCCACGACCGCTATCCGATCGGGGCAACGAGTACAAAATTCGCGTTCCGGGCCGCGTAGCGGTCCAGAGGGTGCGAGCGGGATCCCGGTCTCAGTTCGCACCCAGCAGGTGCTGCAGATCCCGCTCTCCCTCGTGGCAGGCGTACTCGATCTGGTAGTAGCCCTCTTCCGTGTTTCGCTCGAAGGCCAGCGCCAGCGTCCACGGACGCGTGTACATCGTGTCGTCCTCCACGCGCGCCTCGAACAGAATCGCGTCGGGATGGTACATGGTGTAGCGCTCCTCGACGTGGATGTTCTCCGTCTGGAAGTTGCCCGACATGTCGAACCAGTGCCGGCCGTTCAGATTGCGGAAGTCGACGACGAGCGTGTTGCCTTCCCACCGGCCGATCGGGTCGCCGTGCCACAGCTTGATGCGCGCCGGGATGTGAGGACGGCCGCTCATCGGGATGATTCGGTAATCGTGCATGGATTCGTAGAGAAACAGCACGTATCCGGCTGGCTGGACGAGCTTCCACCCGAAAAGCGTCACGTTCTTGCGCGGTGAGCCCGACGGCGCGCAGTGCGCCTGCGGGTCATCGAATCCCCGGCCGCGCAGCTCGTTGCGACGCGCGAGCGCCCACGACTGATACGGAATGCGGAGGTCTGGCGTGTCGATGATGTGCCCGCCCGAGGCCGGGATACCGAACTCCGCTGGCGCCGGCTCGATATTGTAGGCAGCGTTGTTGTGCCGGCTGCGCCAGTACCCCCGGAAATCTGGCACTCCGTCGGCTGTTCTCGGTGGCACGAACGTCCTGGCCCTTTCGCTCGCGCAGCGGTGGAACTCGACGATGTCGGCGAGTGAGCAGTCGCCGACCATGGAGGCCTGCTGCGGGTTGATGTCGCCCGCAGGCCGCTGGCTGGCAACCGGACTCCATGCGAGCACCGCCAGCGTCGGCGCGACCAGCGCGACACGCGGCCAATGCATCAGCGCACGCGGCAGTTGTCTCGTCCTCGGCATCGCCTCTCGCTCCTGAACGTCTTCTGCATGTCCGGTTGTTTCAGCACACGACGCAGACTGTGTCCGCGGGGCGCGCTGGCGTGCCCTGCGTCTCGCTCCAGACGACGTCGCCCAGAAAAACGCATCCTCCGCCCGTCACTCGCGACCCGCGCTGGGTCCCCGCCCCAGCGCGGCCCTCACGCTACGGATACGTTTTACCCAACCCGGATCGCGCGAGTCGTCGGTCGCGTCGCCGCAGGGCACGTCGGCACGCCAGGCAAGGCTGCTCGGCATGAGCTGAAGCAACCGGACATGCAGAAGACGTCTCACGGAAAGTCTGGGTGGGCTCCCAGCACGCGCCGGCCCTCGTCCCCGGCGTACAAATAGCACTCGTACTCGAGAATCTGTTCCCGGTCCTCGCGCCGATGGATCGGCATGCGTATCGTCCACGGACGGGTGACGACGTTCGCGTCCTCGATCGTGGCCTCATATGTGATGACATCGGGCGACGTGCGCGTGAGGCGCTCGACCACGCGCAGTGCGTCGCTGTGGTAGTTGCCCGAGTGATCGAGCCAGGTCTCCCCGTTGAAGCCGACGGTCTCGATCACCAGCGTGTCGCCTTCCCAACGCCCGCGGGAGTCGCCCATCCACGATTCATATCCCGGGTAACGATGGAGCGGCGTCAGCGGAATCCATCGTGTCGTGTGGACGTATTCCGACAGGATCACGACCTCTTCGTCGGTCTGGAAGATCTGCATCGGATGCGGGAGGTACATCGTGCGGGGAACTCCCGCGAGGTAGCACTTCTCCACCGGGTCCTGCTCCAGCCGGTCTGCGAAGTTCTGTTGCCGTTGTTCCAGAGCCTCCGCGCGATAGGGGATGATGCCATCGGGCGGATCGACCACGACGCCGAAGCCAGCCGGCAGATTGAAGGCACCCGCGTGATCCTCGAGGTCCCAGTTGGCCGTATTACGGGCCTGCCAGACGCCCTGCAGATCGGGGTGACCGAACGAGGTCCGCGGCACGGTGTAAGCGCCCGGACGTCCGGTGAAGAGACCCGAGGGCCCGCCTCGGGCCGAGATCCAGAGCGCCGCGCCCAATGCAACGGCGACGATGACCGCCACACGTGTTCTCACTATCGTCCTCGTCTTCAACTCCCGAATGCCACAGTCTCAAGCCACGTCACGGGCGCGCCCAGCTGGTGACATCAGGGTGCGCCGGGCGGCATGCACGGCAGTCGCATCATCTCCGCAGCGGTGTCGTCTTGCGCGACGAGACGTCCGGCGCCGACAGACGTCCGTACGATGGCAATACCAGTTTTGCGATCGTACCCGAGCGACGTACCGTCCGACGACGAATGGCCGGGAGATGTTGCCGGCAGACGCCGGGCATCGGGCTCTACGTAGTCGCACCGGATGATGCGCCGGCCGTCCCTGGCCGGAGCGCCGAGACTCCGGATTCGATCGCCCGGCTGAATGGATGTCCTCGTCCACCCGAGGCGCTCCAGCACGAGCGGACTCTCACTTTCAATCACCCAACGCTCAATCTCGCCGCCGGTATCGCGGTCCACCGAAATGTACGTGTGCGGACTGCGCCAGACCACTTCGCGCACGATCCCGGACAGGACCACCGCGCGACCGCTGTCGAAGCCGAGCACCGAATGATGCGCACCCGCCGGCACCGCGGCCACAGCCAGGCTCAGGCTGAGCAGTGGGCCCAGCATGCACCGCGTTTGCGCGGCCCATCGCCCTCTCATGCGCGAGCCATTCTATCCCCGGAGCCGCTCGGGGTTAACGTCAGTGGCGACCGGTCTCGTCAACGCCCCAGCGGACTTCCGCGACCCCATCAATCATCGATGTCTGTTCGGCTCTCGTCGTAGCGCGTCTTCGGTGATCGCGCGCGCCATGCCCTTCGGTCGTCGTCGCATCGCTTCCTCATCCTCACCAGATCCTCGTGAAGATCGAGATCATCCCTCAAGAACGTGCACGTGCCCGGACCGAGAGCCTCGACGTCGGCGACCGCCTGTCACGAAGGGGCGCGGCTCTGCTCGTGCACCTGCGCGCCAGATGAGCAGTGAAGCTCCGCCTCGCTCGTGTTGGTGCTAGCGCATCTCTGAGGTTCTGCATTCTGAATTCTGCATTGACCCTGACACTTTGTCGTCAGCTTGTGAGACGCCGTGACCCGAGCTGAGCTTCGCTCGCCGACGCGGCGTCTCCCCACAGCTAACGTTGAGCGAACGTGATACTGTGGGCGCGGTGCCGCGGTGCACCAGATCGTGCTCGTCATCAACAGCATCCACCCGCTGGCACACGTGAAACTCTGCGAACGGCCGCGCGGCGCCTGCGAGTTCGCGCTCGCCGTCCAACTGCTCGAGATTCGAGGCGGCACCGGGTCGCCGGGTGCAGTCCGATGAGAGCGACCCTGTTCACCCGGAGACCGGCGACGTGCTGAGGGCGCTGCTCGTCGGCATCGGTCTCCTCGCGTGTGTCGCGGCGGCGCAGGAGGCAACGCCCGCGCTGCCGGTGCCACAGCTGCCGGTCGATCCCTTCTGGCCGAGGCCGCTCCCGAACAACTGGATCCTCGGCCAGGTAGCCGGAATCGCTGTCGACTCACGTGGTCACGTCTGGATCGTGCAGCGCCCACGATCGCTCAGCGACCGCGAGCGCGGTGCCGAGCAGAGTCCGCCCTGGAGCCGCTGCTGTATCGCGGCACCTCCGGTCATCGTGTTCGATCAGGAAGGCAACGTCGTGCGCGCCTGGGGAGGGCCAGGCACGGGTTACGAATGGCCGGAGAGCGAGCATGGCATCTTCGTGGACGACACCGACTCCGTATGGCTCGCGGGCAACGGCAACACGGACTCGCAGATCCTGAAGTTCACCCTCGATGGGACGTTCCTGCTGCAGATTGGTCGCAGCGGTCAGTCCGCTGGGAGCAACGACACCGCGAACCTGGGAAGCCCGGCCGACATCGCAGTGGACGTGGCCGCACGTGAAGTGTACGTGGCCGATGGATACCGGAACCGGCGGGTCATCGTCTTCGATTCGGAGACCGGCGTCTACAAGCGCCACTGGGGCGCCTACGGACGGACCCCGAGCGACGAGGCCACGCCTCCTTACGACCCGGATCGACCACCACCGCAGCAGTTCGGCCAGCCGGTGCACTGTGTGCGCCTGACACGAGACGGGCTGGTCTACGTGTGCGATCGGACGAACAACCGGCTGCAGCTGTTCAGAAAAGACGGGACGTTCGTGTCCGAGGCGTTCTTCGAACGGGAGACGCGTCTGAACGGGTCGGTGTCGGACGTGGCGTTCTCATCCGACCCGGGGCAATCGCTCATCTACATGGTTGACGGTGTGAACAACGAACTGCGCCTCGTCGAGCGGGCGACGAGCCGGGTGCTTGCGCGCGTGGGTCGTCCGGGGCGCTATGCAGGGCAGTTTCACGTCGTGCACAACGTCGCCGTGGACGCGCGGGGAAACGTCTACACCACCGAAGTCAACACCGGGCAGCGCGTGCAGAAGTTCCGTCGGCTCGCGCCGTAGGACCCCTCGGCAATCAGCGCCCGTGCTGCCTTTGCCGGCGACCCGCCCTGTTCGATCGCAACCTCAACGTCAACTTCCCATCCCCTCAATGTCGTGGACCAGAGTCCAGGGATTGCTGTCATCGTGCGTGTGACGTGTGCCCGGTCGGCGGATCGGCGGAGTCTTTTTCCTCGGGGTCGATTCTCTCGGGTTGACGCCGCGAATCCCTACTCGTCCGGGGAACGGAAGCGGACGGTGTGCCCGTCCGGGTAGGTGATCGCGACCAGCAGTCCAATCGGACTCTTGCCGTCCAACGCGGGCACCAGCGTGACCGTGATCTCATCCCCGACGCGAAGGGCATTCGGTCCGCTCTTGCCGATCCCGAGCCTCGCGAGGGCCTGAACGCTGCCGCCCAACACCGACCACTCGACCACCGAACCGTCCGGGCCCTTGACGTCGAGTTTCAACGCTGAATGCGGATTGATCAGCCGGAAGGCCTTGAACGCCCCGGTCACCTTGGCCTCCTTGCCCAACGCGTACATGCCCGCGAGGGAATGATGCGCGTGCACCGAAGCGCCGGCCAGGAACAGTCCGCACAAGACGACGAATCGAACAGTCCACGTAGTCATTGGCACACCCTCCTCGACATCATCTCGCCGCTCAGTGCCGAATCTGCGAGGCGGCCGCCTCGGTCTCGAAGCTCGTCTCGCAGTGGCCCCGTTCCCGCAGAAGACCCGCGTTGGCATTCATGTTGCGCCGCAGCGTCCGCGTCGGCAGCACCCATGGTTCCACCAGCACCTCGGGATCCTCGACCGTCACGTCGTACAGGATGGCATCGCCCTGACGTGTGAATCGCTCCACGACGCGCATGTCGGTGGAGTGGAAGAAACCGCCGCGCCCCAGCCACGTCGTATCGATGAACCCGATGGAGTCGAGCACCAGCGTGTCGCCTTCCCAGTGTCCGACGGTCACCCCCATGTACGTGGCATCGAACGCCGCGTTTTCTGCATGCGTGCGACCGTCGGTCGGGATGATGCGATACTCGCCGTACCCGCCCCCGGCATCGCCGCCGAAATAGAGGAAGGTGATGTCGTTCTCCGACTGGTAGATGCGCCGGGGCGGACCCTGCCGCGGGACTCCCAGCGGCTGGCACGTCATGACCGGGTCGTACTTGTTCGTCCACATGTCGAGATCAATCACGGTGTCCCAGTGTTCGGGCTTGTACAGCGGACGATTCAACTGTCCGAAGCGCGAGGGAGAATAGAGCTCGAAATCTTCCGTCTGATTGACGCTCCGGTTGCACGTGGCCTTGTCCTGCGTCGGGCCGCATCGGCGCCCTCCGCCCGTCTGGTAATTCCCGATCCAGTCGGTATGAGCCCAGACACCAGTGAAGTCCGGCTTGCCGCTGGCCAGCCGCGGCGTCGGCGCGTCCCTGTTGACCGGGGCGTCCGGCTTCGCGAACACGCCGCGGGGAAGCCGACCCGTGACGACCATCGCCTTCTGCACGCTTGCCGGCACGGGCGCCACCACGTACACGTTGCCGGTCTCGGTCTCAGTGGTCGTGAGGTCGCGGACGACGGCGCCGTTCCGGCGCTCGATCATCCTGCCGGCGTAGAACACCTCGATCTTGTTCAGCGGGTTGTTCCAGTCCTGATAGTCGCTATAGGTGAACTCCGTCGTCGTCGCCCCCTGCGTGACGACCACGCGCTCGGTCATGTACTGCGCATCGAGCGTGGCTGTCGCCCTCGCCCCGGAAACGCCCGGAATCGGGAACGTGACGACCGGCTTGCCTGCCTCCCATGACACTGACGTGTGGCCGACCGTCGCGAGACCATCCTGGAACAGCGTGCCCGGGTTGGCACCGAGCCAGAACGTCTCCGTCGTCCCGGCAAGTGCGGCCTTCGGCGCACCCTGCGGGCTGGTCCAGATGCGAATCAGCCGTTCCTGCACGGTCGCCGGCATCGGCGTGGCCGTTCCCTTCGTCGGACCGATCTCCGCGCCGGGCGTGTCTTCGTTCCAGGCGTACAGCCCGCTGACCACCTCGATATTCGAGGACGTCTGTCCGTTCGCCCGCGTGCAGGCGTACTGAATCCGCTGACTGAACGTCTGGTAGTTGGTGCTCGCGCGAAACCTCGTGAGCGTGCACGGCTGCCCGTCCACCTGAATCGTGCCCGTACCCTGGTATTCGAGCGTCGCGACCATGTCGCGCTCATCGTGGCCCTTCAACATGCCCATGCCCCACATCCAGTTGAAGAGCACGGCCTTCAGGTCCCTGGCATCCGGTGCGGGTGTGTAGGGCTCGGTCGTCGCCGCCCCGGGTGGCGCCTGCGCACCGGCTGTCAGCGGCAGGGCGATCGCGAGGACGACCATACGCGCGACCCGTATCCAACGGTTCCTTCGACGAGAATCCATGGTGGCCCTCCAGTGCGGGGTGAGCATGCGCGCGCGGAGGGCGCGAGTCAAGGCCAATGTGTGGGGAGTGTCAATGTGTGGGGAGCGGCGCATGGGATGACCGCAGCGCCGCTGACGAAACGGTACGGCAGATCCCGGCCATCAACCTGACCAGGCGGCACCCTCTCCGACAGCCGCATCCGCCGCACCCCGGCGGCCAGCACGCAACATCTGGAGCCACGGGTCGAATCCGTGTCCAGTGCGGGCGGAGGTCTCCAGGACCGGCAACCCGGGCCGGACCTGCGCGATGTTGCGGTGCGCGAGGTCGCGATCGAAGCCGGCGGCCTCGGCCAGATCGACTTTCGTGATGAGCGCCAGATCGGCGGTATTGAAGATGGTCGGGTACTTGAGCGGTTTGTCCTCGCCCTCGGTGACCGACATCAGCACGACGCGGAGATCCTCGCCCAAGTCGTAGCTTGCAGGACAGACGAGGTTGCCGACGTTCTCGATGAAGAGCATGTCGATATCAGCGGGCGGCCAGTCGGTGAGTGCGCGATCGACCATCTCCGCATCCAGGTGACACACCGTCCCGGTGGCGATCTGCCGCACGGGCACGCCCGCGCGGCTCAGCCGGCGCGCGTCGTTGTCCGTCGCCAGGTCGCCGACGAGCGCGGCC
>CAZDLW010000152.1:0-13570 GCA_964505975.1 uncultured Bifidobacteriaceae bacterium
GCCCCGGCGTGCCAGGCCAGGGCGCGTGATGACGTCGCGCGCTCGCCGGTGACGGTGATCGTCTCCTCGAGCGAGCCGACGTGCAGCTCGGCGTTCACCGTACTGGTGAACGTACCGGTCAGTTCGATGCCGTCCCGCCTGACCGTGTTGAAACCGGTCAACGACAACGTCACGGTGTACAAACATGGCCGCAGATCGACGATGCGGTACTGTCCGGTGCCGTCGGTAACGGCCGTGCGGACTTTCTCGATGAGAGCAGGCTGGCGGCTTCGACCGTCACGCCGGGCAGCACGGCACCAGACGTGTCTCTCACGACGCCGGTGAACGACGCCTGCGCGCTGGCGGGCGCGGGCGCGAAGGCGAACAGCAACGCAACGAACACTATCGACACGCTACGCATACGCCTTCCGATATAGCCGAGATGGTCATGGACATGCCCGAAACTGATATGTCGCGGGCAACGAATTCTCTGGGAGTGCCGGGCTGTCAATGGAGCTATCACGCGATGCTACACTGCCCCCCCTTGCGCATTCTTGGAGTTTTCAAGTCCTTCACATAGTTGTAGAATTCGCGGAGACGACAAAGGAGACCGACATGAGGATCCGGGTTTCTGGCCCTGTTGCGTTCACCCTTGCTGCGACGCTCGGGCTGACCGCGGTGACCGCACAGACGCCGGCGCCTGACGCCGCGTCGGCCTCCGCGGCCGTGGGCACGCCGGTGCCGCGGACCCCATGGGGCCACCCCGACCTTCAGGGTACCTGGGACTACCGGACGATCACGCCGCTCGAACGGGCGCGCGAGATCGGCACGCGCGAGTTCTACACCGAGGAGGAGAAGAAGGCCCTCGAGGAACGCGCCGGCCGGCGTATGGACGGCCCGCCCGAAGAGATTCGCCCGGGTCTCACGCATGCTCAGTACTGGACCGACCCCGGGCGTTTCGTCGCCGATGGGTACCGCACCTCGCTGATCGTGGATCCGCCCGATGGACGGATTCCCCCGCTGACGGCAGAGGGCCGTGCGCGGCAGGCGCGTGCGCCCAACCGCAACAACACCGTGAACGCGTCGTGGCTCGATCGAGGCAACCAGGAGCGCTGCATCACCTATGGGTTGCCGAGCGCCAGCCTGCCGACGCTCTACAACAACAACATCCAGATCGTGCAGTCGCCGGACAGCGCCGTGATCGTGCACGAGATGATTCACGAGGCGCGCATCGTCCCGCTCGACGGCCGGCCGCGGCTGACCGAGAACGTCCAGGCGTGGATCGGGTCGTCCCGCGGCTGGTGGGAGGGGGACACGCTGGTCGTCGAGACGACGAATTTCAACGGCAAGAACAACTACCGCGGATCGACGACCGGGCTGCACCTCATCGAACGCTATACGCGGGTCGCCGAGGACCGGCTCGAGCTGCGGTTGACCGTCAGCGACCCGACGACGTGGGAGCGGCCGTGGACCGTGCTTCTGCCGATGCGGCCGACCGAGGGCAAGCTCATCGAGTACGCCTGTCACGAGCACAACCTGAGCATGGTGAACATTCTCGAGGTCGCGCGTGACGCGGAGACGGCCGCCGCTGCGGCCGGCAAGTAGGACACTGGAGGGAGGTCCCATGTACCACACGGCTCGCGTTGCCGCGATTGTCACGTTCTCGGCGGCCGCTCTGGTCGTGGCGTCCGTCGCGCCATCTTCCGGCCATCATTCATTCGCCGCCGAATTCGATGCCAACCAGCCGGTGACCCTCAAGGGCATCGTCACGAAGATGGAGTGGGTGAACCCCCACACCTGGATGCACCTCGACGTGACGAATCCGGACGGTACGGTCACCCAGTGGATGATCGAGGGAGGCACGCCGAACACACTGGTCCGCCGCGGCTTCACCAAGGCGTCGCTGCTGCCAGGTACTGAGGTCACAATCGAAGGGTATCGCGCGAAGAACGGTGCCAATCGCGCAAACGGCGCGGACATGATTCTGTCCGACGGTCGGCGGCTCTTCATGGGCTCGTCCGGCACGGGCGCACCGAAGGACCCGGGCGACGGGAGGTAGAGCGGGACGGGGGCCTCGACAAGGGGGGACGGGCAAGGACAACAACAACAAGGGGGGTCAGATCTTGCTTCTTGCAACTGTGCTCTCCGCGCTGGACACCACTCCGCCTCGCAGGAGACGCACCCTCGCTCGTTGAATCCACCGGCACACCGTCGACGGATCCCGGCCCAGCGCCCGGCCCAGCTCGACCAGCGTGTAGCCGTGCCCTGAGAATGCCGTGTGGGCGGCGTGCTCTAAGCTCGTCTGATCGGTGCACCCTTCCAGAATCGTCCCCAGCGGAATCCGCGCGGCGAACCGCTGCTCGTACGTAAAATCTCGATTCGTCTGGTGGGGCTCGATCGCAGGCGCCATCCGCTCGTGAAGCCGAACGGACCCGTGGAGGAGCGAGTTGGGGAACGTCTCCTCGTGCCCGGCGTGGACGAACTCGGCCAGCCGCAAACGGCCGATCTCGAGATCCGACGTGCCGAAGGCCGACCAGACGTACTGGAGCGCCAGGAAGTCCGGAGTGGCATCGAGCCCAAGCGCCACCCGGTAACTGCTCCATGGCCAGTCCTCGGGCCGGCGCGCCCGCCCGGCCGCGACGGGATTCAGAGCCAAGTAGCGCAACGCCGTCCGTGCGTAGACGCCGTCTTCGACGATCCGGGAGCCAAAGCGCCCCTGGAGGACGTGCCCGACGCGCCCATGACGCCTGTTGAACCGCTGACAGTAGGTCGAGTTCAGCTGCTGCATCAGCCGGGAGATCGCAATCTCCCCGTGCGGGACGAGGAGCAGATGGTAGTGATTCCATAGCAGACAGTAGCCGGCCGCTTCCACACCGAACCGCGAAAGCGTGGTTTCGAGCAACTCGAGAAACGCGCGATGGTCATCGTCGTCGGCGAAGACACACTGCTTGTTGTCGCCCCGTGCAAATACGTGATGCAGGAGCCCGGGGGCGTACACGCGCAGCGGACGAGCCATGCGGTGGGAACTGACAAGATGCAGGCCGGCGGCGGGTGTGAGTAAATCGCCGGAATCAGGATGATGGCCATCAGCTGGGTGCAGAAACGGCATTCCCCGGATGGGTGGCAACATGGGAGTTCTGCGACGGTTGGCACGGACGAGGGGGCGCTCGTTCAAGAAACAAGATCTGACCCCTGGCTTGATGCGCCCCTGACCCCTGGCTTGATGCGCCCCAATTAGCTGATGAGCTGGAGTGTGCGCCTGTTCACGACCGCGGAGGGAGCCGGAAGACGAAGAAGGAAGGCGTTTTAACTCTGTCGTGGGGGCCAACAAGTGCCTGGTTCGACATTGTTAGTTCGAGCCGCTCTGCGGCGTGCTACTATCCGGCGACATTTGGCCATGAGCAGAAGGGGTGTCCTATGAGCCGCTTTGCATCTCCCAGGGTCGTTCTTGCTCTCGTCCTCCTCGTCGCGTTTGCCGCCGGGGTGGTCGTATCCGCGCAGCGCGCGGCATCGGCGATGACGACCGCAGCGAGCCGGTTCCTGGATTCGCTGTCACCGGAGCAGCGTCAGAAGGCGACGTTCGCGTTCGACACCGAGGAACGGCTCCGATGGAACTTCATCCCCGACGAGATGTTCCCCCGCAACGGGCTTCCGCTGAAGGAAATGTCCGACGCGCAGCGCAAGCTTGCTCATGCGCTGCTCCAGAGTGGCCTCAGCCAGCGTGGCTATCTCGCCTATACGCAGATCATCGAGCTCGAGAACATCCTGCGCGTCATCGAGGATGGGCGGCTGGCCCGCGATCCGGAAGCGTATCGCTTCTCGGTCTTCGGGATGCCGTCGCCACAGGGCCGGTGGGGATGGCGGGTGGAAGGGCACCACATCTCGCTCCACTTCACGATGGTCGATGGAAAAGCCAGCGCGGCCACGCCGACCTTTGCCGGGTCCAATCCCGCTGAGGTGCGAGACGGGGAACTCAAGGGTCGCCGGGTGCTCGGGGCGCTCGAGGATGCCGGACGGGCGCTCGTGACGGCGCTCGATGCGTCGCAGCGGTCCACCGCGATAGTCGACGGCGTGGCCCCGAACGACATCCTGACCGGCAACCGGCTGGACATCAGTCCGCTTTCGCCGGCCGGGCTCGAGGGATCGGCGATGACGCCGGCCCAGCGCGATCTGCTCATGGCGGTCGTCGACGCGTATGCTGGACTCATGGCCGACGATATTGCGGCCGATCGTCTGGCCAGGATTCGCGCGGCAGGTGTCGAGAACATCGGGTTTGCGTGGGCCGGGCCGATCGAGCGCGGTCAGAGGCATTACTATCGCGTCCAGGGCCCCACATTCCTCATCGAGTACGACAACACGCAGAACGACGGCAACCACGTGCACTCCGTGTGGCGCGACTTCAACGGCGACTTCGGTCGCGACCTGATCGGTGAGCACCTGCGGGCGGCCCATTGAGCATGCGACGTGAACGTGGTGCGCACGATCCCGCAACGCGTGCGACGCCCGTCGTGAGCGGCCTCGTGTCGTTCATGGGCGGTGTGGGGTGTGCGGCACGTCGTGGTCGTCGTCGTGTGGTTGCTCTTGCAGGCGTGACGTGCGTCGTGGCGGCACTGGCTCCAACGGCCGCCGGCGACGACAGCGAGCGGCTCCTGACGATCGAGCATTACGTACGCGTGCGGTCGGAGGTGCCGGCGATTGCAGGGGAGATCGCGCAGCTCCATGTGCGGGAGCGCGTCAAGGCGGGAACGGCACTCCGCGGATCCAGCATCGCTGATCGCGTCGTGTTGTTCGTGCACGGAGCGGGAACGCCGGCGGAAGTGGCGTTCGATGTTCCGTATCAGGATTACAGCTGGATGGCGTACCTGGCACAAGCCGGGTTCGACGTGTTCTCCGTGAACATGACCGGTTACGGCCGCTCGACCCGGCCGCCGCCGATGAACGATCCGTGCAACTTCGCCCCGGATCGGCAGGCCGCGTTCATCCCAAGCCTCCTTGCAGCGTCGTGCCCCGCGAGCTACCCGCATGCACTGACGACGATTGCGTCGGATTGGGCCGATGTGGATGCGGTGGTGGACTACATCCGCGCGCTCCGCCGGGTGGAACGCGTGAGTCTCGTCGCCTGGTCGCTGGGTGGCCCGCGCGCGGCGGGGTACGCCGCGCGGCACCCGGAGAAGGTCCACCGGATGGTGCTGCTGGCGCCCGCGTACAATCGCGCCAGTACGTCAGGTCCGCCTTCGTCGCTTCCGGCCGCCGGCACGGCGATGAATCCCCAGTCGCGCGCCGAGTTCCTCGCCAACTGGGAGCGCCAGTTGCAGTGTCCGGGTCAGCACGATGCGGCGGTGACCGAGGTCGTGTGGTCGCAGATGCTGGAGTCTGATCCCGTTGGCGCTACCTGGGGGCCTGGCGTCAGACGCGCACCCCAGACGACAACGTGGGGCTGGAATGCGGATGTCGTCGCAAAGACCTCGACCCCTGCGCTGCTGGTGGCCCCGGTGCACGACCGGCAGGTCTCTCCCGATCGCGTTCGAGAGCTCTACGAGGATTTCGGCGCTCGTGAGAAGGTGTTCGTCGATCTCGGGTGTGCATCCCACAACGCGATGTGGGAGACGAACCATCTCATCCTCTTTCGTGCGTCCCTGGAATGGCTCGAGACCGGTTCCGTCAACGGCGTGCACGAGGGCACGCTGCGCCTGGGATACGCCGAGTAGGCAATTCCACCTGACACGACTTCGCGACGCTCGCTCTGTTTCAGGCAGGCCCCGCGTTGCTGACGGCGTCCCCGCCAGCCCCGGGGGAGTGCTACGATCACCGACTGGACCGCCACGCGGCCCGACGCGCGAGTGTCGTACCTGTCTGATTTTTCATACTGCATAGGAGGTCTTCATGCGGTCGTTTCTCGCGGTTGTGGCAGTGACTCTCATCGGTGCGGCGGTAGTTGCGCAGGGGCCGCCGCAGGGTGCGCGGCAAGGGGGGCCGCCACCCGGTGGTCGCGGCGGCCCTCCTCTGTTCTTCCCCCGGATGCCGACGCTGCCGTTTCCCGCCGCGCCTCAGGCGTTCGAGACGATTCACGAGCGCATCCGCGTGGTGCCGTTCGTCAGTGGCCTCGAAGCACCCTGGAGTATCGCCTTTCTGCCCAGTGGCGAAATGCTCGTCACCGAGAAGGCCGGACGCTTGCGCATTGTCCGGAACGGCACGCTCGATCCTCAACCGCTGAGCGGGGTTCCCGAGGTGCTGGCTGCGGGGCAGGGCGGGTTGCTGGAAGTGGCGGTGCACCCGCAGTTCGCGCAGACCCGCTGGGTGTATCTCACGTACTCGAAGACCGGGGATCGCGGCAACACCACCGCCCTCGCCCGGGGCCGGCTCGACGGGAACGCTCTTACCGACCTCCGTGACATCTTCGTGGCGGATGCGTGGAGCAACGGGCCCATTCACTTCGGCTCGAAGCTGGCGTTTGGGCCTGACGGCATGCTGTACATGACGGTGGGAGAGCGGAACGAGCGCGATCGCGCCCAGTTGCTGACCGATCATGCCGGCACCATCCTGCGCCTGCGCGACGATGGATCGGTGCCCCCCGACAACCCGTTCGTAGGCCGCGCCGACGCAAAGCCGGAGATTTATTCCTACGGCCATCGGAACCCGCAGGGCCTGGCATTCCGTCCGGGGACGAACGAACTGTGGTCTACGGAGCACGGTCCGATGGGCGGCGACGAACTGAACCTGATTCGCGCCGGGCGCAACTACGGCTGGCCGGTCGTGACGCTCGGTCGTGAATACAGCGGTCAGACGATCACCGATCGATCGTGGCGGGAAGGCATGGAGCCGCCCGTCTATCACTGGACGCCATCGCCCGGCCTCTCCGGGATGCTCTTCTACACCGGTGACAGGCTGCCCCAGTGGAAGGACAACCTGTTCCTTGGTGGATTGTCCGGACAGTTCGTCCAGCGCATCGCACTACGGGATGGCAATCCGTGGGGGCTCGAACCACTGCTGAGTACCTTGCGCCAGCGCATTCGAGACATCCGGCAGGGGACGGACGGGCTCGTGTACATAGCGGTCGATGCGCCGCAATCCGGGATTCTTCGGATCGAACCAGCGGGAGGCACGAGCACGAACTGATTGTTCCCCGACGCAACGGCAGCGGTCGACCCGTTCCGAATGGCTATCCGTTGTGACACCCGATGGGCCGCCTGAAGAGCGCGTGAAACAATTGAGCATCGTGCGCCCGTCACAGCGCTCAGGCATCTGGCTTGCGAAATCCAGGTGCCGGCGACGGGCATGCTGGCTGGCTCCCGATGACGTCGCGCGGAAAAACGCGCCATCCGCCCGAGGGGTGACGACCCGCGCTGGTCCATGACCAGCGCGGCGCTCACGCTGTGGGCGCGTTTTACCTGATCCGGGTCGCGCGAGTCATAGGTCGCGGCGCCCGTCATGCCCGACCGCCGGCACCGGCGTCGTGGTGTCGATACAGGTGAGCACCGTGGCAGGCGCACAGCGTGATTGTTTCACACGCTTTGAAGGCGGCCCCAGGTACAAACGGGGTTCACAGTCGTGGGGGCCGGCTGCAGAGCGTGTAAAGATACCGCTCTCGGGTACTTGGCAAGTGCGTGGCCGGCACCTCCGAAGCAAGCCGTTGGGCTGCGATAGTTGCGGAGCGAGCCGAATCGTGTGAATTGAGCATGATGGTGTGGCGACGAGCGGAGCCGGCTTGCAGTGGAGGTGCCGGTCGCGCCCCCTGCTGGCATCTTCCAGTACCCTTCAGCTGGCCCCGCCGCTGAACAGGTGATCCCCCCGCACGGAACGTCGTGACACGCCAGGCCGGCACTCGCGCCTGCTGGGAGCGCTCTCGTCGCGGCGGGGCGTCAGGAGCGACGCGTGACTCAGTGCGTCAGCGCGTATAACAAGGCGTTGATCCCGAACGCATAGCCCGGCACGGAGAACGTGTAGAAGTAGGTAGGGTCGTCCGCTTCGCGCTCCCACGAATCACCCAGATCGGTGTTGTGGGTCATCAGGACAATCATGTTTCCCCGGTCGTCGAAGACCGCCCGCGCCGTGGCCGTGGCGCTGTCGGCGCCGCGCTCGGAGGTTGTCCCGAAGCGTGCCCAGTGGTTGATGGACGGTATCTGTGGGACCTCCTTGACGTCCACGAGCATGCGGAAGAGCGTGTGGTCCGGCGTCAGATCGACGATTGGATACTCTGCGGCTGGAAGCGCCTTGCGAAGCTGCGCCACCCACCACTCCCACGCGTAGCTGCCCCAGAAGTCGTCCGCCCAGAGGAATCCCCCTTTCAGCAGATACTCCCTCAGTTGAGTGGTTTCCTGATCGTCGAGGAAGGCGGATCCAACTTCCGTCATCTGAATGAACGGACAGGAGAACAACTCCGGGTCCGTGAGCCGCACGAGCAGGTAATTGGGTGTCCCGGTGGCATCGAAGCTGACCCCGGTCTTGGTCAGCTCGGACAGACGAATGGAGACGTTGATATCCGCTCTCGGAAAGTCCACGCTCCAATTGCCGCCGTCGCCGCGGAAGTCGCTGCGGAACACGACGCGACAGAACTGGAACCGGCTGTCGAAATCCTCGGGGGTGGCAATCCGCATCCGGCCGAAGTTGCGGCCGAACTGCGCTTCGACGCTGGCCGCTGTCGCGAGCGTCAGCACGCCTAGAAGGATGTACACCCCGGCTCGGCGGCGACCTGGCAGACGACACACGGGCACCAGTCTAGCGCGTTTGACGCAACTCTCGCTCGCTCAGGTGCTGGGACTCCGCTGGGAGAATGCCAAGGGCTCACGCGAGTCGGGACGGGGGCGGGCGACCTACGACTGAGCTCCGGGGGAGAGCGGGAGTTCGTGGCTGATTGGCAGCCGGCGTGCTAGCATCGGCTCCATGGCCAACCACGTGTACAAAACCGTCGAGCTCGTCGGATCGTCAACGGTCGGGTTCGAAGATGCCGTGCAGGCAGCGGTTGCCCGGGCATCGGCCACGCTTCGCAATCTGCGCTGGTTCGAGGTCGTCGGAACGCGGGGACAAATCGAGGACGGCAAGATCGCACATTATCAGGTGACGCTGAAGATAGGGTTCACCCTCGAATGAATCTTCGCGCCCTTGCCATTGCGTTCGCGTGTGGGATTGCGGTGGTTGTCGGCCTGTGGTTCCTGATGCTGCGGGAACCACCGATGCTCCAACCAGGACCATCGCCGGACGAGGTGACATCGATCGAGCCAGCTCCACCACAGCCGGCTCCTCCGGAGCCCTCGTCCGAAGCGCCCGCGCCTGCGTCGCCGGCGCCCGCGCGACCGAGACCGGCTCCCGCTCCCCGGGCCGATGCGCCGCCCCTTCCGCCTCCAGCTCCCGAGGTTGCGACGCTGCACATCACGGCCGACGTGCCGGGGGCGCAGGTGTTCCTGGATCGGCAGTTCATCGGAACTACGCCGGTCACCGCCGAAAACGTCAAGCCAGGCCGGCGACAGCTGAACGTATCGGCCCCGGGTTTCGAGGGCATTGCGGAGGCCATCGACGTGGAGGCGGGCTCTCGCGACATCGAGGTGAGCCTGCGGGCCATCCGGCTGCAGACTGCCATTGCGGTGATCCATCGGCACCGGATCGGGTCCTGCCAGGGGCAGCTCGTGGCGGATGCGCAGGGGCTGCGGTACGAGACAACCCAGGGGAACGACGCGTTCGGCGTGGCCCTGACCGACCTGGAGACGTTCGAGGTGGATTACCTGGAGCGAAATCTGCGTGTGCGGCTTCGTGGGGGCAGACAGTACAACTTCACGGATTCGGACGGGGACGCGGATCGGCTGTTCGTGTTCCACCGTGACGTGGACCGGGCACGGCAGCAACTCCTCGGTCAGGGAGGCGCGAACTGACCGCGTGGCGCCACAGGCGCCACGGCCCTTGCGATCGTCAGGTATTCTACGTCGCGCTCGTCGTCCCCGAGCCCAGCGCGTCTGCGACGGCCTCTGCATGGCCGTCCACCTTCACGTTGTCCCAACGCTGCGCCACTTTGCCGTCTGGCCCGATCAGATAGGTCGTCCGCACGATACCCATGTATTTTCGGCCGTAGCGCGACTTCTCCTGCCACACGCCGTACTTCTCCGCCACGGTATGATCCGCGTCCGCGAGGAGCGGGAAGGACAGTGCATACTTGCTCGCGAACCTGGCCTTGCTCGCCTCATCGAGAATGCTCACGCCGAGTACCGCAGCCGTCCGTGCCTTATACGCCTGCAGATGGGCTTCGAAGTTACAGGCTTCCTTGGTGCAGCCCGGCGTGGCGTCCTTCGGGTAGAAATACAGGACGACAGGCCGCCCAGCGTAGTCGGAGAGCCGATGGAGACTCCCGTGCTGGTCCTTCAATGCGAACGATGGCGCCTTCCGGCCGGGATCGATGAGTGGCATGGCGGATCCTGGTGTGGTACACACCCGCATCTCACATTGGGAGATGTGTGGTGTCGTGGCAATCGAGGTGAAATCGGTTGCCACGAACGTTCCTGAGTGAGCGGCGTGCGTCATGATACGTTCTTTCAGCACATGATTGCGATTCTTGCCGCCGACGGAACGTTCACCTATCAGGATCTCGACGGGTCGTCTCGACGAGTTGCAGGCGCACTGCTCGAGGGTGCAGAGGATCTCGATCAGGGTCGCGTCGCCTTCCTCGTGCCGCCCAGCTTTGCATATGTGGCCGTGCAGCGTGGTATCTGGCGCGCTGGTGGAGTGGCCGTCCCGTTGGCGGTCTCGCACCCGGCCGCCGAGCTCGACTACGTCATTCGAGATGCCGCGGCTGCCGTGGTTGTCGCCGACCCGGCGTATGCGAGGACAGTGACACCGCTCGCGGCGGCGGCTGGCGCACGCCTGCTCACGACGACCGAGGTGCTGGTTTCGCCGCCTGCGACGATGCTTCCGCATCTCGGGGCGCCGCGCCGGGCCATGATCCTGTACACGAGCGGCACCACCGGTCGTCCCAAGGGGGTGGTGACCACGCACGCGAACATCGGCGCACAGATCTCGAGTCTGGTGACGGCGTGGGAATGGAGCCCGACCGATCACCTGCTCCTGACCCTGCCGCTGCATCACGTGCACGGCATCATCAACGGCCTCGGCTCGGCGCTCGCGGTGCGTGCCACGTGCGAAATCCTGCCGGAATTCGATGCCGAGACGGTCTGGGCGAGACTCGCCTCGGGGACCGTCAGCGTATTCACGGCCGTGCCGACGATCTATCACCGGTTGATTGCGTCGTGGGACGCGGCCTTGCCGGAGGTCCGCCGTGCGCGATCCGAGGGCGTGCGCAGGCTGCGGCTGATGATGTCGGGATCCGCGGCGTTGCCGGTCAGCGTGCTGGAGCGGTGGCGTGAGATCAGCGGGCACACGCTCCTCGAACGGTACGGGATGACCGAAATTGGCATGGCGCTCTCCAATCCACTGCGAGGCGAGCGGGTCCCTGGACATGTCGGTGCGCCGCTGCCGGGAGTGGAGGTCCGGCTGGTAAACGAGCAGGGCGGGCCCAGCGCGGACGGTTCACCGGGTGAGGTGGAGGTGCGCGGCCCCAGCGTGTTCGCGGAGTACTGGCAGCGGCCCGAAGAAACGCGGCAGGCGTTTCGAGACGGCTGGTTTCGGACGGGCGACATGGCCGTGGTGGAGGGCGGTACCTACCGTCTGCTCGGCCGCACGAACATCGACATCATCAAGACGGGCGGTTACAAGGTGTCGGCGCTCGAGATTGAAGAGGTCCTCCGGACGCACCCCCACATTACGGACTGTGCGGTGGTCGGGCTGAGCGATCCCGAGTGGGGCGAACGCGTGGCGGCAGCCATCCAGCTGGAGCCGGGCACCACCGTTTCACAGGACGCGTTGCGACTGTGGGCCCGGGAGCTGCTGGCACCGTACAAGGTGCCGCGGACCGTCACCGTCGTGCCGTCCCTGCCCCGGAATGCCATGGGCAAGGTGGTCAAGCCGGAGGTTGCGAGGCTGTTCGAATAGCGATAACCTCCCGTCATGGGCCCGACGCGGTCACGGCTTGTCTCAGCGCTGGTGCTCGGTGCCACCATCATCGCGGCCACGGTCGTGTCGGCTCAGCGGTTCACGTTCCGTGAGGGCAGCTTTCCGACTCGCTATGCGCCCCAGGAGATGCCGGATGGGGCGTTCGTGGTCTGCCGTCTGGAATACCGCAGCATCCGGTCGGAGCCTTCGGGAATTGGCTGGCGCACCGACTACCCCTACGCCGAAATCAACCTGACGACGCGCGTCTCGGAGTTGACGAAGATCCGGGTGAGCCGGGATCTGAATCGGGATCCCAATTACTACGTGGTCCGGCTCACCGATCCGACGCTGTTCAACTGCCCGTTCACCGTGGCGTCCGATGTGGGGACCGTGGGGTTCAACCCCGCCGAGATCGATGGGCTGCGTCAGTACCTGATGAAGGGCGGGTTCCTCTGGGTCGATGACTTCTGGGGCAATGCCGCCTGGAATCACTGGGCTGGCCAGATTGGCCGCGTGCTCCCACCGTCCGAATTCCCGATCGAGGACGTGCCGCTCGACGACCCGATGCTGCGCAGCATGTTCGAGATCCGGGAGATCCCGCAGATCACGAACATTCAGTTCTGGCGGCGGGTGGGCGGCATGACCACGTCCGAGCGCGGCGCCGAAACCGAGGTCGTGAACTTCCGGGCCATTCGGGACCGCCACGGCCGGGTGATGGTGTTGATGTCGCACAACACCGATATCGCCGATTCCTGGGAGCGTGAGGGAGAGGACCCTGGCTTCTTCTATCAGTTCTCGCCAGCCGGTTACGCACTTGGTATCAACGTCCTGCTTCACGCGCTGACGCACTGATCGGCTTCGCCCCGCGGCGATCGTCGGGGCGGCTTCAGGCAGGTTCCGTATCGCGATCGGTGACGTGCTCCGTCGCCGCACACTGCGCGCCTTGTCGGAAGCTCACTCGAGTTGCGACGGGGCGGCTCCCGACGACAGCCGGGGTCCCCGACGCGCCTGCGCGTCGGGTGGCCGTCGCGCGGTAAAACGCATCCTCTACCCGAGGCCAGCGAGCCGAGCTGGGTCCCGCAACCCAGCTCGGTCGTCATGCTCCGGATGCGTTTTGCCCGCGTGGAGTCGCGCGAGTCGTAGGTCGCCGTCCCGTCGCGCTCGAGTGAGCCTCGGACAAAGGAGACGCGTCCTCATCGGACAAACGCTACGATCCATCGCCCCAGGCGACGGCTCCCACGACCGGATTGTGATCGGATCCGTACCTGTCCGCGCTCACCCATCGGTGTGCCTGCCATCCCGGTGGAAGATGGAAGAACAGATGATCGAGCACGAGCCGGTCCCGGAACGTCGGCTCGAGGTTGCGCAGAGGCGTGTCGGGAAAGCGTTCGGCGAATGCGCGCCAGGCCGGCTCGCTCTGGCCGAGCCACGTGTTGAAGTCCCCTCCCGCGATGCCGTATCGGTCATCAGGAAGCGCACGGAGCAGTGCCGCGGCCTGGCGGCCTCGCGCACGGTCGCTGAACAGCGGTCCTCTCACCAGGCTGACACGATTCTCGAGATGCGTGGACACTACGAACAGGTGCTCCCCGGCCACGGTGATCCGGGCGGCTGCGGCCGCGCG
>CAZDLW010000153.1:0-13510 GCA_964505975.1 uncultured Bifidobacteriaceae bacterium
CCACCTGGGTGTTCACGGCGCCAGGCACCGGCGGCCGCGGCGTCGCCTCGCTTGGCGCGGCACCCACCGCCATGCCTGGTGTGATCTTCCAGGGGCCGGTGACGGCCGGCTGTTCGCGGTTTCGGCTGCCGACGGCGCGCAGCTCTGGGAGTTCAACACAGCGCAGGAGTTCGACACCGTCAATCGGGTGCCCGCGCGTGGCGGTGCCATCGCCACCTCGGGCGCGGTTGCCGTGGACGGCATGGTGTTTGTCACCTCGGGATACGCCATCAACGCCGGCGCACAGGCCGGGAACGTCCTGCTGGCGTTCGGTGTGGAGTAGGAGCGCCGCGGGCGTTGAGCAGGGCGAGGTGCAAGCGGGGCACCGGCCCCGGACGGCGTGGATCCTGCTGCTGGATGCTTCTCGACCGCAGGGTGCGTGAAATCCTGGGCGGAGACCATAATGGACGGCGCTGTCCTGCCATTCCCGGCCCGGGCGGGAGGATGTCGATGAAACGAATGGTCCTCATCGGGATCGTGCTCACGGCCGCACTGCTCGCCCCCACGGCAGGCATCGCCCAGATTTCCTGCTCGCGTGAGGGGTTGCAGCGGGCCGTGGATCTCTACATCGCTGCGCAGACCAGGGGCGACACGTCGGGAATGCCGCTGGCCACGGGGGTGGGCTACATGGAGAACATGGCGCCCGCCGATATCGGCACAGGCGTGATCAGGAAGGCGATGACGATCGATCACCATCGCAGTCCGATCGACACGGCGACGTGTCAGACGTTCACCGAAGTCATCGTGACGAACACGCAGGAGCCGTACGTCCTCGGCACACGCCTGCGCGTCAATCACGACAAGATCACCGAGGTCGAAATTCTCTGGACCACGACGGGATATTGGCTGTTCAACGCCGACAACTACTTGAAATATTCGTCAACAGAGGACTGGGGCACGATCCCCGTCGAGCGGCGCGATACGCGGGACACGCTGGTTGCCGCGGCCAACGCCTACCTCGATGCGTTTCTCGAGGGAAACAAGGACCTGGTGCCGTGGGGTTACCCCTGCAACCGCACTGAAGGCGGTGCGCGCACGGGCAGCGGGTCCCCTACTGACAGCTGCGACGTCGGTGTCCCGAGCGGTGTGAACATCGCCAACCGCCGTTTCATCGTGGACGTGACGATTGGTGCAGTCGCGGTGTTCTGCACTTTCGGCGCCGGAACTCCCGGGGGCGGCAGCGGCGCGCCCGATACGCATCTCTTCCGCGTCGAGAACGGCAAGCTGCGCTACGTGCACACGCTCACACATCTCCTGCAGGCGAATTTCCGCGGCAGAGGAGCTGGCGGACGGGGCGCGGGTGGAGCTGGAGGCCGTGGCGCGCCCGGCGGCGGACCGGGCGGCGGGGCGTCACCCACCACTCAACCGTAGCGGGCTGGCGCACAAGGTGCGCTGGAGGATGGAAACAGACGAGGGGCTTCGCGGGGATTTCAGAGGGCGGAGCGCCCAGGCTGGGCTGCAGGGAGTGTCCATGGCCGATGTGAAGACGAAGCCCACGAAGGTCAGTCCGCAGACGTTCATCGGGTTGAGAACGATCAGCGGCGAAGGGATGCCCTCGAGCTCGCGGCTTTGATGCACGAGATCACGGGTCAACCCCCGGCGATGTGGGGTTCGAGCATTGTCGGCTTCGATCGGTATCACTACGAGTACGCAAGCGGACGCGAGGGGGACATGCCGATTACGGGCTTTTCCCCGCATAAGCAGGCACTCGTGCTCTATCTCGGTCCAGGTCTCGACAACGCGCGCCTGCTGGCAAAGCTGGGCAAGCACAGGACCGGCAAGGGATGCCTCTCCGTCAACACGTTGGACGACGTGGACCGCAGCGTGCTGCGCGAGCTGATTGAAACCTCCGTGCAGACCATGCGCCGACGGTATCCGGGCCGATGAGCGGGCGTCGTGTGGCCGCTCACCACCTGGCCACTGGTGTAGCCCGCCAGACGGCTTGAACGGCCCGAATTCACGCACACGAGTCGAGATCGTCGAGCGGCGGGCACAGGGCCGTCTGAGCGACGTTCGCGTGACCGCGGCACGCGAGGAGTGGACAATGGTCCACTTTACTCATGAGCAAAATGGACTATAGTCCACTTCGTGCACGTTCCCCGATACCTCGAAGGTCCCATCCCGGCGGAGGGCTTCGCGTCCAAAGGGGACATTGCCGCGCTGCCCGGTGTCGCGGTCATCGACTACGTCGACGTGGCGCTCGGCCCGACGCCCGACGTCTACGCGTTCTCGCGCGAGACCATCCAGCGAAATCTCTATCGCATCCCGACCGTGACCTTTCCCTGCGCTGCGGCGATCGGTTGCCGTGGACGTGGAGTTCGGGGGGCTCTGCCGTTGAGGTCACACGCCTTGGAGGCGGACCCAGGCCGCATTGCGGTCCCAGGGAGCGCCCGCCTACGGCACGGAGATCCGATAGATGTTCCGGTGCGTCGTCACGCGCGGGAACGCGTAGATCGAGGGGTCCGCACCGGCGAAGGCCTGTGCGTGGGGAATCACCCGCGCGCCCGGCAGTTGTGCCGCTGCCGCCATCGACGGCAGCCCGCCTGGCGGTAGCGCCGGGAGATGACGCCCCGGCTCGAGCGGCACGGCAACGGTCTGACCCCCGAACAGGTAGATCCATGAACCGCTGGGCGACCAGTTCACCAGAGGCGGCGTGATCCCCCGCGCCGGCCCGCCCGCGGTGCCGCAGTTCACGCAGACAGGCGTACGAGTCGCGCCGTCTCGCGAATAGACCGACACGTCTCCGAGCGAAATCCGCCGTTCTCCGGCGGCGCGGGTGCCCGTTCCGTCGCCGGCATGTGCTGATTCGGCCTCGCCGCCTTCCCAGACCGCAAGAGCCCGCCCATCAGGCGAGACCCCGTACAGGAACGTGATCGGGTGTGGCAGCACGCGCCGGAGCCCGGTGCCGTCCTCGTCGAAGTGGTCGAGGTGGAGCGATCCGCGTTCCCCTCCAGCCACGAAGACGCCGCCGGCCGGATCGAACAGCGCGCGGACGACGACGTCGAACGAGATCAGTCGGCGGGGAGGCGCGCTGTGGTCCAGTGCCGCCAGCCACACCTCCGAGCGGCCCTCGGGGTTGATACTGACGAATACCACGCGCCGGCCGTCGCGCGAGATGCCGTAGTGCTCCATCAGGAACTCTGGCAGCAGCCTCTCGCGTCGGCCCGTCTCGACGTTGGCGACCCACAGCTCCCCGCTCACGAAGCGGCGGTCCGCCCTCACGCGTTGCAGGTAGTAGATGGATCGTCCGTCCTCCGAGAAGGCGGGCAGGAGTCCGTCGCCCTGTGACGTGAGTTGCCGATCGCCGCGCGCATCGTGGATCCAGATTGTGCTCCGGCTCTCACCGACCGAAGTCACGAAGGAGCGGCCGTCGGGATCGAACGCGATCCCTTGTTCCTCGGTCGGACCCGACGTGATCTGCTCGGGCGAGCCGCCGGGAAAGCGCTGACGCCAGATATGGAAGCCACTTCCCGCGTTGCCCGAAAAGTACATCCACTGACCATCCGGGGACCAGGCGACGTCGGTGCACTGCGCGGGCGTGGGACCGACGACTCGGCCTTGCGAGCTGCCGTCGAAGGGCACGAGCCGGCACGGCATCCACCCGCTCACATCCATCTCCGCTGCGAGCACCCACTGCCCGTCTGGCGAGGGCGCCGCTCGATGCGCCATGCCGTTCACATCGGCCGGAACGTAGACCGGGCGTTCGTCCGCACGACTTTCGGTGGACGAGAACAGCCCCATGTGAAGGCCACCGGGCGCGATCAGTCTGGAGAACAGCACGCGTCTCGGACCGGGAGCACCGCCAACCCACGTGAGCCCTCCGGCGTTGGCGAGCAGGCGCGTCGGCTCTCCACCGAGCACCGGGACGACCCACGTTTCGTCGATCGCCACCGTATACGCGATGCGCGTGCCGTCAGGCGAGAAGACGGTGGGGCCCATCTTCGGAAGGCCGTCATGGGTGAGCCGTACCGGATCCCCGTCGGGCAGGATCTTGACGTAGACGTCTCCGGCGCCGGCGAACGTGTCGTCTGCTCTGATGAACGCGAGCATGCGACCGTCGGGCGAGAGCGAGGGCGCCACGGCTGAATCAGCAAAGCTCGTCAACGGGGTGTACTCGAGACGGAGTCGTTCGGCTGGCAGCCGGAGGAGTGTCAGGAACACCGCGATGCCGGCGGCGATGACCAGCACGAAGGCAGCCGCTGCGAGCAGGGACCGTTTGCCGCGCGGGCCGTTCGACACGGGTGCCGGCGTCCCGGTCGGCGGCATGCTGGACAGGCCAGTACCAGCTGTCACCGTCCGGCCCGAGTCGTGCTCGCGCTTGGCGCGCTTCAGGTCCGCCAGCAGGTCGGCTGCGCTCTGGTAGCGGATGTCCGGATCCTTCTCGAGCGTCTTGCCGATGAGCCGTTCGAGCTCCGCCGGCACCTCCGGATTGATCCGTCCCACCGGCGCCGGGGTCTTGCTCAGGATCTCGTGAAAGACCACCGCGGGCGTCGAGCCAGTGAACGGCCGCCTTCCCGTTGCCATCTCGTAGAGCACCACCCCGAATGAGAACAGGTCGCTGCGCGCATCGAGGTGTTCGCCGCGGGCCTGTTCCGGCGACATGTAATCGACCGTGCCGAGCGTCGTCCCCGGGCTCGTCAGGCGCGGCTCGGCCGTCCGAGTCGGTACGGCCGAGGCCTCCGCTCCGACCGCGGCCGGCGCGACCTGCGCCAGGCCGAAGTCGAGCAGCTTGGCGTGCCCGCGCGCGGTCACGAAGATGTTGGCGGGCTTGATGTCCCGGTGTACCATCCCCGCCCCGTGCGCCGCCGCGAGGGCGTCGGCGATCTCGATTGCCAGCGAGAGCAGTTCGCCTACCGACAGTCGCCGCGCCCAGAGGCGCTCGCGGAGAACCTCGCCCTCGAGCCACTCCATGGCGATGAAGGGCTGGCCCTTGTGCTCGGCGATGTCGTAGATGGTGCAGATGTGGGGATGGTTGAGGGCCGAGGCGGCGCGCGCCTCGCGCCGGAAGCGTTCGACCGCGCCCGCGTCGCTCGCCACCTCGCGGGGCAGGAACTTGAGGGCGACCGTGCGGCCGAGGGTGAGGTCCTCGGCACGATAGACGACCCCCATGCCGCCGGCGCCGGCGAGCGCGTCGCGGCGATAGCGACCGACCATCTCACCCACGTTCTCAGGCATCGGGCAGGAAACGAGCCAGCCACGGGGCTCCGCCCCTTGATATCCCATCCCGCGGCTGGTTGCCAGTATATTCTGCCGCGCTTCGCGCGGTTAGCGCGGGATCCGCCGAAACGCCTGCGGAACATCGGAGATGGGCGTCACGAGCATCACGTTTCCCTCCAAACCTCAGGATCTTCGCGACACGGAAGTCGAGCTGTTGATCCGTTCGCCGTACAGTGTGCCTGGTTCAATCAGGTTCACCGTGACGTTGGTGACGTTGCCCGACGGCGCCCGCCCCAGCGACTGCGCCACGGTAGCGGCGGGAACTGCGTAGTTGGCCGACAGGATAGGTCCTGGCTTGCTCTGGAAGACCGTGCTCACCTGCACGTCGACCCTCGGAATGTTGTACGACGCGAGCCCGCGGACTTGCGTGAGGATGCCGTAGGCAACGTGGCAGTAGGGGCTCGTCGGGCTGACCGTGGACGTCTGCAGGCCGGCGCCGATCCCGACGCTCAGCTCGGGCAGATTTGCTCGAACCTCGCAGTTGTCGGCCACGATCCGTCCGGTGCTCGTGCCTCCCTGGAGCGTCACTGCGCTCTGCGTCCGCAGGTTCAGGGTCACGTCCACGCCGTTGAAGTACTGATACGAGCGTCCGTACTTGTCGGCGAGTGTGGCAAGACTGTCGATCTGTCCGGCGAGAGCAGGATTGACGTCGTAGAGATCGGAAATCGTATAGCCGCCGCCGGGCAGCTGCGGATCCGCCGGCGCCGTGACGCTGTACATCGAATAATCCGAGGCCTGGCTCGCGAGGTTGTCGGTCAGCGTGAAGCCGTCGAACCAAGCGCCGGTGGCTCCGGACGTATCCCTGACAACCCCTGCAATGACCGCTTGAGCGAATACGGCTGTCGGGGCGAGGACCGCCCACGCAAGCACTGAGACGACCCTGGCGGCTGCACGCATCACGCACCTCCTGTCTTTTCGGTGCCCGACAGCCCGCTGTGGTGTTCGATGAATTCGGTGAGGCGGCCGGAGACTACACCCGCACCTGAGACGGGTCAAGCGAGAACTGCGGCTCGATGCCCCGCCGCTTCACACCGTGCTCGCCTCGTCTGCCCGCTGGACAGACACACGCCCTCGGCGGGATTAGGGGCGCCTGAGCGACGTTCACGTGCCCGCGGCACGCGAGGAGTGGACAATAAATAGTCCACTCTACTCATGACTACAATGGCCTATAGTCCACAGCGTGCACGTCCCCGATACCTCGAAGGCCCCGTCCGCAGAGCCCTGGCCGGAAGATGGTCTTCATCGGCGTCCTGCGACAGTTAGGCAAGACGACGTTCGCGCTCACGCTGGGCGGCGAGGCGAACAAAGCCCACTTGCGCCATGGGCCGGATCACCGTCCTCCCCTTCGTCCAGTGGTGCGAGGCGCTCGACGTTCCGTAGCGGCGCCATGGCACACTACCTGATTACGCATGCCGGGCACTTCGACCTGGACGCCTATCTCACGCGGATCGGCTACGACGGGCCGCGCACGGCCACGCTCGACGTGCTGCGCGCACTGCACCTGCGGC
Organism: uncultured Bifidobacteriaceae bacterium; assembly: GCA_964505975.1. Classification (GTDB taxonomy): domain Bacteria; phylum Acidobacteriota; class Vicinamibacteria; order Vicinamibacterales; family UBA2999; genus Gp6-AA40. The sequence goes on from CAZDLW010000153.1 coordinate 6,765, forward strand.
ACACGCTGGCGATCCCGTTCGAGAACCTGAACCCGCTGCTGCGATGGCCGGTCGAGCTCGACACCGGCTCGCTGATGACAAAGCTCGTGCACGAGCGGCGCGGCGGCTACTGCTTCGAGCAGAACATCCTGTTCGGGCACGCGCTGCACGAGATTGGCATCCGTTTCCGCGGCCTCGCCGCCCGGGTCGTGTACAACGCGCCCATGGCGGCGGTCACCCCGCGCAGCCACATGCTCCTGGCGATTGAGCTCGACGGAAACACCTGGATCGCGGACGTCGGATTCGGTGGCCTGACGCTGACGGCCCCCTTGCGGCTGATGCCGGACACGCCGCAGGCGACGCCGCACGAACCGTTCCGGCTGACGGTCGCCGACGCCGTCTGGCAGCTGGAGGCGCGCATCCGGAACGAATGGACGCCGATGTATCGCTTCACGCTCGAGACGGCCTACCTCGCCGACTACGAGGTCGCGAGCTGGTACCTGTGCCACCACCCCGGTTCGCGCTTCATTGCGGAGCTGATTGGTGCACGGCCCTTTCAGGACGGCCGCTACGCGCTCCGGAACAACGTGCTCACGACGCACCGTGCATCGGGGCCCAGCGAGCATCGAGCGCTCACGACACCGGCGGTGCTCCGCGCCGTGCTCGAAGACGAGCTGGGGATCCACCTGCCCGACGCCGCCGACCTCGGCACCCTGCTCGACCGGTTGGCCGCCATGCCTGCACCGGCCGGCCCCTGGACGGTTTGAACGGCCCAGAAGACGGCAAATCGAGTTCGAACAGTAGAACGAGCGGTCAGGGTGACGCCGCGTGCAGCAGGCAGAGGACGCGATGCAGACGCGCCCCGGGACCGCACCCTACGGCTTGCGGAACAGCACCAGGTACAGCGACGCGGGCTGGCTCTTCGGCGACCAGTCGGACAGCGTCCGCACGTGCGTCAGCACCGTACTGACCTCGCGCTCGACGATCGCGGACGGCACGCCATGCCCCCCGCGATCCGCCGGCACTCCGGCCGGCACCTCGCTGTTCGGACGCGGAGGGAAGTCGATGACCGCCAGGCGGCCGCCTGGCTTCAGCGAGGCGGCCAGGCTCCGGACGATGGCGTCTGGATGGGTCAGATGGTGATAGGCATCGCGGATGAGAATGGCATCACAGCAGGCCGCGGGCAGGTTCGTCGTCTCGGTCGCTCCCGCGACGACCGTCACGTTCGTCAGTTTCTCGCGCGCGGCATAGTCGCGCAGGGCTGAGAGCTGCGCCTCGCCGATATCGGTCGCATACACGTGTCCCGCCGGACCGACGACCCCGGCGAATTGGACTGTCCAGGCACCGAATCCGGCCCCTACGTCGGCCACCGTCATTCCCGGCTTCAGGTCGAGCAGACGCACGAGCTCAGGTACCTCGATCCTGGCCGATGCGATCTGCCCCTCGGTCAGTCCCGTCTGCTGCGCGGCAATCGGGAGGGACACCGCGATCACCAGAGCACCAATCAGTACGCGTCGCATCATTCGCATCCTCGTGCGCAAAGTAATAGCTATGACCGTGATCGGCCTCCTCCGTACGTGGCCCGAGGCCAGGTTCACCCCGGCTGCGCGTCGCGGGCGCAGCGGAAACCGACATCGTCGAGACGCGTGCGCGGATCCGCAAACATCCGGCGTGCCAGCACCAGCCGCTCCGGCGGGTCGTACCACCCGCCGCCGCGGATCACCCTGGCCGAGCCATCCGTGGGGCCCCTGGGATTTCGCACGTCTCCACGCTCGAGAGCCTCCGCATACCAGTCGGCGACCCATTCGCTCGCATTACCAGCCAGATCGTGCACACCGTACGGACTGCGGCCTCGCGGGCGGCTGCCGACGCGGGTCAGGCCCCCGGCATACGCGTCGTCCGACCAGACACCGCCGAAGTTCGCCCGCTCCGCCGTCGGCTCCTCGTCGCCCCATGGAAGCGTGCGCCCGTCGGTCCCACGAGCGGCCTTCTCCCACTCGGCTTCGGTCGGAAGCCGGCGGCCGGCCCAGCGGCAGTACTGGTCCGCATCGTGCCAATCGACACCCACGACCGGGACATCGGCCACCGGATCCGCGGGCGAGGAGGGCCAACCGTCCGGAACGTTCACGGCGCCGGTTGCCGCGAGGAACCGATCGTATCGCGAAACTGTGACCTCGTGCTCGTCGATGTAGAAGGCGTCCAGGTACACCTCTCGCAGTGGCGAGTGTTCATCGTCGCCCATCGCGAATCGCCCCGCGGGAATCAGAATGGCTCTTGCACCGTCGCGTTCTGTAGTCGAGAGCGCGGGACCGCGGTTCCAGTATGCGAACCCACCAATCGCGGTCAGCGCGACGACGACGGCACCGGCAATCGAGCGTGCGAGCGTACGTCGTCGCCGCGCCCGTGCGCGCTGGTGGACCGCGTCCGCCACGGCCGCCGGCACGTTGCCGGCCGGCTCGAGCAGTGTCACCGATTTCAGATAGGCCGGAAGCCTGTCGAGCTCGATCGGCTGAACGAGCACCGGCAGAAGCCTTCCAGCCGGATGGTTCCATGTCCGCTGCGCAATCGCCAGTTCGGTGCGCGCATAGCTGTCGTCGCGCAGGGAATCGGAAGTGACCAGAAAGAGAAAGAGATCGGAACGTTCGATGGCACGGCGGATACGGTTGTCGTATTCCTCGCCGGCGGGAAGGTCCGAGCGGTCGAAGAAGACATCATGCCGCTGGGCGCGAAGCGTGAAGTGTATCGCTTCGGCCAGGGCTCGATCGCGTGCAGCGTAGCTCAGAAAGATCCGCATGCCGACCGATGTGCTCGCAGAGGCTCGGTGCTGGTGCGAAGTCTATCAGGCCCGCGAAGGCCACCTCGCTATCGAGGGCGTGAGGACCGACCCGTCTCGACGAACTGCGCGCCGCCTCATCGGCGCGGCGCGCAGACACGCCTGCCATCGCACGCTGCGTATCGAGGGCGATCGGCGTGCGATCATCGCTGTTCGAGCTCGATTAGCACGATGTCCGACTCCTCATCCACCCGCTCGACGACGATGTCGCGGCCATCCGGAGAAATGTCGAAATCGCGGACGGTGAAATCCGGCGGAAAGTGGGTCAGCTGACGCTCGGCGCCAGTGTCGAGGTCGATCGACCAGAGATTCTTGTGCTCGATCTCGCCGCGCAGCACCACGAGCGCCCGGCTCCCTGGCAGAAAGACCATGCGCCGGGAGCCGCGACTCAGTGTCAGCCCCGGCACGGGAGACGTGCTTCCATCTACGGTGCTGGCCCTGACCGGGAACGTCGTCCCGATGTCCGACCCTGAGTACACCACGAGATCCCCGTCAGGTGACCACACCGGATCGACGGAGTGTTCCTCCACGAGGCGCTCGGGGGCGCGTCCGTCCAGCGGGATGCGGAACAGACGAGGAGCGCCCTCGACGACGGCGGCAACGATGAGGGACTGGTACCGGGTGATTGACGCGCGAGTCATGGTTCGTGAGACGCTCGGCCGCTCCGCCGTCGGGCCGTATGCGCCAGATGTCCATTCGATCCGGCACGTCGCCCTGTACGAAATAGATGAACGCCTGGTCTGGCGACCAGATCGGGAAGTGCGCGTGGAGGCCCGGCGGGGCAGCGAAGATCTGGCGCGGCTCGTCGTCGGAGGAATGCTGCACGAACATCGGATCCTCAGGCGCAGGCGTGTGGTACACCAGACGGGAGCCGTCGCTGGACCAGTCGAACTCGGCCGCCCCCGGCAGATACGGACGGGGTGTACCGCCGAGGACCGGGACGCTCCAGATGCTGATCTCCGACGGGCCGGAGTCTTCGAACCGGCGGGCCCAGAAGGTCACCAGTGTGCCATCCGGGGAGGAACCCCAGCGTTCGAACCGACGGGTTGACGAGTTCCAAGGCCGCACTGCGCGTCAGGTTGTTGAACTGACCGGTTCCCACCTGCGTCACCCATACGTCCACCCGACCGTCGCGGTCCGACAGAAACGCCACGAATCGACGTCGGGAGAGATGGCAGCCGCCTGTTCGGTACCACCGAACTCTGTCAGGTGCTCGAAGCGAGCGTCAGCAAGCGGATTCTCCCGAGCGCGGTCATGCTGGCCTGTGTCGAGGAGCGTCCACGTCAGAAGGAGAGCGGCCGCACCCGCTCCGAGGCCACCGGGCAGCCAGATGCCCCTACTCCGACCTGGCGGGATCGGCGAGGCTGGCGACGGTCGGATGGGTTCGACGTGGCGGGCGGCATGGCGACTCTTCGTCCATGCGTCCAGTTCGGACCGGAAGGCATACACCGATCCCATCTTGTCGTGCAGGTGCCTGTGCACCGGCATCCCTTCGCGTCGTTCCCACCGCTGGACGGTGGTCACATCGCGCCTGAGATGAGTGGCGATTTCCTTCCACGATTCGAGGCGGTCCCGTGGTGGGGATTCGGGTGCGACCGGGAGACCTGGAGCAGCGGGTTCACCCACTGGAGCCTTCCAGTGTTCTGAGGTGCCCCGATTGTAACGCTGATGGAGACGGGCGGCAATCGACGGCAATTGGCGGCAGGCCGATGCAGGGTAGCCGGCACCGTGCTCTGCGCGTTGCAGCGGTTATCGCCGCCAGGAGGGCCGCAGAAGAGCACCCACACGGCGAAGTCCGGGGAGAAATCCTCGAGTCGATGCGGCTGCCCAGCAGGCACGAAGACAAAGGACGCGGGTTCCACGGCATGCCGGTTCGCGCCGTCCAAGAACGTTCCCCTTCCGCGGGCGACCACGTAGACCTCGTCGCGCGCATGCGGCTGCTGGGGATCGACGCCGTCCGGCGTGTAGAGCTCCACCTCGAGCGAGCCGTGGGCAAAGATGGGCGCGGCGAGATTGCCGGCCGTTGGGGGCCCTTCGAAAGCGCCTTTGCAAACGCTACGTGAACAGTGTTCATGGCGGAAGTGTACGATCGCCAGGGGACCGGCCCGCCCGCGCCTTCAGAGGTCCCATCGAAGCACGCGCCAGTCGCCGGCATCGTGCCACGCGCTCTTGGCGCGCAGTCCGTCGGCGATGCCGCCGAGCATGACGCCTGGCCTAGGCGTCCGCCGCTGAAGACGGATCGAGCGCGATCTCTCCCTCGTTCCAGCCCGCGACGGGCGCCTCGGGCCGCCTGCGACGAATCTAGTCCGAATCTAGTCCACGGGCTGCTGTGCCCGCAGCATGTCGTGGAAGCGCCGTTCCTGCACATCGAGATGGGCGTGAAAGCCCTCGCGATCGATGAACGGATTCGGCCCGCCGCCGGCGAGCTTCGCGTACTTCTCGGCAAGGCCGTAGAACGATCCGTGCGGGCCGAGGAACACGTCGACCGGCATCGCGCGAAGCCGCGTAAAGCTGCGCCGGTAGTCGTCGGCGATCTCCGGGTAGTCGTCGTTGCCGACGAGGACATATCCCGGATTCACGCCCACGCTGCACAGGATCAACACAGTGTAGGTCGCGCCGGCCTCATGCACGGGAAGCGTCCAGGTCGTGCAGCCCTTGGTGTGGCCGCCGGTGCGATGCGCCGTGAGGGTCGTGCCGCCGAGCGCCACCTCGTCGCCGTCGTTCAGGATGCGGTCGATCGGATGCGGCTTGCCGCCGGGCGTCATCGCGCGCAGCGCCGGGACGTCTTCGGCCATCGCCATGACGTCCGCGCCGGTCAGCGCCTTGACGAGCGCATCGCCTTCCATATGGTCGCCGTGCGCGTGGCTGCCCAGCACGATGCGGATGTCCTCGAAACGGAAACCGAGCTGTGTGACCGCATCGCGGATCACCGGCACGGTGGACTCGAAACTGCTGTTGATCAGCAGATGCCCGTCCGGCGTCGTGATCAGGAACGAGGCCAGCATCTCGGTGCCGACGTAGTGCACATTGCCGATCACACGGTGCGGGGGAAACGGCTTGTTCCAGTCCGTGCGTTGGGGGGCGTTCTGACCCTGCAACGCTGACACGCCGGCCGCACACAGCGCGAGCACGCAGAGATGTCGGGCGGGGATACGCAGCGGGTTTCGCATGACTTTTTCTCCAGGGCAGGGTGCCGGCTCGACCGAACGGTGTCAACCCGGCCGAGGCGTCCCAATCGACGGCCGACGCGCTGGTCATCCCGGGTCGCCGGGACCCCTCGTTCAGGTTTCGACCGGCAGTGTACTCCCACTGAGCATCGCAAGAGATGAAACCCGTACACGCCCCATCGCGCAGCCGCCGTGGCCCTGGATGACCGCAACCAGCAGTGCTGCTCCTGATCCCGCGGTACCGCTGGGTGACCGATCGTCGAAGGCAACGGTGCCGGTCGTGAGCGGTGATTGCAGTGCAGAAACTGCGATCTCGGGGTGCGCGGACGTGGCAGGCACTGCAGATCGATCCGGCCGAGCCGGCCGAAAGATGCCCGTCCTGCCGCATTTGGCGGGCTGTTGGCGCCATAGCCGACGCGGGCATGCCCTGTGGTCCCGGACGACGGTAGAATGGGCTGGAGCCCGGAAGCGAGGTGCCGGGATGGCGACGGTCGAAGAGCGGCTCGCGTCGCTCGAGGCGCGCATGGGCAAGATGGACGACCTGCAGACCCTGATGGCGGCGCTGCGGGAGGACCTGAATCGCGGGTTCACCCACGTGCGGGAGGAGCTGGTCCGCCAGCGGGAGGACGTGACCCTCGAGCTGGCACAGGCGCGGGAGGACACGGCCCGCCAGTTCACGCAGGTGCGGGAGGACATGGCGGAGATCCGGGCGGACATGCGCAGCCGGTTCGAGCAGGTCGACCGCCGGTTCACCTGGGTCCTGGGCG
>CAZDLW010000154.1:0-13418 GCA_964505975.1 uncultured Bifidobacteriaceae bacterium
GGCCGTTCAAGACGTCTCGCCCGCACGGAGTGCGGGCAGAAGATACTGCCACTAGAGCGAGGCGGAGCCGCTGCCAACATGCTCGCGGGTCTGAGGCGCAGCCTCGCTAGGGTGAGTCTGTCATCTTTCGTTCCAGTTCACAGCGTATGGCATCTCTCTTCATCGAAGGTGGTCATCCACTGCGCGGCAGGATAGCCGTTGGTGGGAACAAGAACGCCGCACTGCCGCTGCTCGCGGCGTGTCTGCTGACCGACGGTGAGTGCGTTCTGACGAACGTTCCCCGGATTGGCGACGTCGACGTGATGGCACGGCTGCTGCTCGACGTTGGTGCCGAGGTGGATGGCATCGGCACTACTACGCTGCGCGTGCGCACGCCGCGGATTCGCACGCATGAACCGGACCGGTCTCTCGTCGGTCGGTTGCGAGGATCGGTGCTGCTGCTGGGACCGCTGCTGGGACGGGTCGGCCGCGCCCGCATCGCTCCGCCCGGGGGCGACTTTCCGGCCCGGCGCACGATAGCCACCCACCTCGATGCGTTGATGGCGATGGGGGCCCGGACTACCTCCGATCGCGATCACGACCTCGAAGCGCCGGACGGCTTGAAGGGGGCGTCGATGTACCTCTACGAGGCGTCGGTCACCGGGACGGAGACGGCCGTGCTCGCGGCGGCAGTGGCGGATGGGGTAACCGAGATCCGGCATGCGGCGACCGAGCCACACGTGGTCGAGTTGTGCCAGTTCATCTCGAAGATGGGCGCGGTCGTCACCGGAACCGGGAGCTCGACGATCCGCGTGGAGGGAACGACGCGGCTCCACGGCGCCGAGCACCAGCTCGGGGGGGACTACATCGAAGCGGGGAGCTGGGCCGTGGTCGCGGCCATCACGGGGGGCGAGATTGCCGTCGACGGCTGCCGCGAGGAAGAGATCGAAGTCGTGGCGGCCGTACTCCGGCGGATGAACATCGAGTGCGGAATCCGCGACGGCGCGTTCACCGTGAAGCCCTCGGTCCCCAGGGCTGTCAGGCGCATTACCACCGGACTCTGGCCCGGCTTCCCGAGCGATCTGATCAGCCTCTTGACGGTCCTGGCGACTCAGGCGGCGGGGCGCACACTCGTGCACGACTGGATGTACGAGCTGCGCTTGTTCGCGCTGGAGCAGTTGAGCGGCATGGGTGCGGACATGTTCCTCGCCGATGCACACCGCATCATTGTCAATGGGCCAACACGGCTCCGGGGAGGACGGACGCTCGACAGCCGCGACCTTCGATCCGGGATGTCGCTCATCGCGGCCGGTCTCGCTGCCGATGGACAAACCCGGGTTGCCCCACTCGAGATCGTCGAACGGGGTTATGGCCAGTTGGTGGACCGGCTCACGGCGCTCGGCGCACGGGTGGCGAAGGTCGAGTGACGAACCGCCCTCAGCGGTCCTGGATCACGTCGACGTTGCGGGGGATGCGAAAGGTGAATTCCCGGTCGGCGATGCCGCGATTCTCCCGCATACCGGAGAACGTCAGCGTCGATTCCCCGCCCTGGCTGTCGAAGACCGTCAACGCGCGGATTTGAAACGACTTCGGGTCGGCAGCGATGACGATGTAGTCGTACTCGGGTACTGAGACGCGAGGAGTGAGCTTGACGGCCACGGCGTCCGAGGCGGGGTTGTCCACCGGTCCTGCGGTGAAATCTCGTACGAGATCCCCCTGACCGGCAAGGAACAGAGCAGGAGTGTTGGCCTGATCCTGGGACATGATGTGCACCTGCCGGTCCTGGGGAATGTAGGAGTAGATCTTTTCTCCGTCCGCGACAAACTCCTTCCGTTCGGGCGTCGTGTATACCCAGCGCATCCGTCCGGGCTTTTTGACGGACACCGTGCCTTGCTCTCGGGTTTCGGTACGGAGCACGCCGCCGCGGTACACATGGACGAAATCCGCCGAGAAGTCACGAATGCCTTCGTATCGCTGCTGGAGAGACCTGGCAATGGCATCGGGCGCCGGTGCCGCCTGGGCCCCGAGCAGTGTCGGTGTCAGGCACGAGATCAACAGAACGGTCGAGGTACGCATGCGGTTCAGCCTTCTAAGACGAGGATAACATCCAGACCGCTCCGCTGGTGGCGATGAACGCATGGCCGGCACATCAGCGGCGGTTGCGCTTTCTGCCCACGAAGTCCCGGATGGCCTCCACGGTCCGCGTATTGAGCACGTGCCGGGGTTCGACCCATCCGCGCCGGGCAGTTCCGAGGCCGAATCGCATCTGCCGCTCGAGCGCGTCCGCCCGGTGGCCGTCGCTGTCCACGGCGACGGTCACGCCATGGGCGACCGCCCTCCGGGCGAGCGTCCCGTCCATGTCCAGGTGGCCGGGTGCGCCGTCGATCTCCAGTGCTGTTTCTGTTTCGACAGCGGCCGTGAAAAGACGCTCGAAATCGACGTCGTAGCCCGCGAACAGGCCAGGCGACCGGTTGGCCGGGTGGGCGATGATGTTCACGAGCGGGTGCCGGATGGCCCTGAGATACCGTTCCGTCAGGCGGGCGCCGCCGTGTCCACCGTGGTCGTGCAGCGACGCAATCACGATGTCGAACTGCTCGAGCAGTGCATCGCCGAAGTCGAGCGAGCCGTCCTGCATGATGTCGACTTCCACGCCGTGCAGGATGTGGATGTTTCCAACCCGTGCGCGGACCTCGTCGATCTGCTCGCGTTGCCGGGCCACGTCGGTGGTCGAGAGCTTCCGAGACGCCCAGGATCGCTCGGAGTGATCCGTGATGGCCAAGTACTCGTATCCGATTTGCCGGGCAGCCAGCACCATTTCCTCAATCGAATCACGGCCGTCGCTCCAATCCGTGTGCAGGTGGAGGTCGCCGCGGATGTGCATGGCCGAGACGAGTCGAGGCAGCGCATGACGCTCGGCCGCCTCAATCTCATCGTCCCCCTCGCGCAGTTCCGGCGGAATGGGCGGCAGGTCGAGCGCCTGGTACACGGCACTTTCCGTCGAGGCCTCCGCCGCCCGTCCGGCTGCATCCTCCAGCCGTCCATCCTGCAACCGGAGCGCCAGGCGTTCGGCGCGTGCTCGCAGCGCGTCCGTGTGCCGACGCGATCCCGTGTGCCAGACGAGCGCGGCGCCAGCCTGTTCCGGACACGTGACGTGCAGCGTCACCTCGCCGCGCTTCGTGACCACCGTCACGTTCGAGGCGGCCCTGGAGGTGACTCGGGTTGTGAGCGTCAATCCCGAGAACGCCGTCAGGATCTCCTCGTGACGGTTGGGTGGGGCTGTGGCGAGGAGTGACACATCGCCAACGTCCGGTGCGTACCGCCGCAGACTGCCCAGTGGAATGATTGACGAGAACGGAAGCCCGGCCTCGCGGGCGTGGCGAATGGCCGAAGAGGCCATCAGATGGGCTCGTCCGAAGGGAATACGCGAGGTGGTCAATGAGCGGCCAGAAAGCGGCTGAGGTGCGTGATGCCCGAGCGCGGTCGGGCGGCCGAGTGCTGTATGCATTGTGCATGGAAGTCGGGTTGACGGTCCAGTGCCGGCGGGAACCGCCCGCCTGAATGGAGGTCTACCAGAGGCGCATCGGTGTGCGGTCGGGCGGCGGGCGAAACCGCCTGGTACAACCGGCTGCAAGGCGCGCTACGATGACGCGATGTCGTCTCTGACCTGGCTGGATCCAGCACCGCTGCTGCTGAAAGGGCGCACCGCTCCGGATGGCGGCGGCCCGACCCATGTTGGAGCCGATCTGCTGAAGACCCGTCGCCAATCCAGCTACGTCGCGTGCATCACCGTGGTGCGGCAGTCACACCTGGATGTTGGATTTCGTGAAGTGTTCGTGGCGGTCGACGGAGAACACATGGCGGTGTTGCGGTACGGCGAGTCGATCACGTGCGAAGTCCCGGCAGGCCCCCATCGGGTCCGTGCCCATAACACGCTCTTCTGGAAGACGCACGATCTGGTGTTGCAGCCAGGAGATCACGCGCGGTTCACTGCCATCAACCGGGCGGGATGGGGGACGTTCGGATTGCTGCTGCTGCTTGGTGCGTCGCCCATCTACCTCACGTTCGAGCGCGAGTCCACCGACGCCTCGACAAGGTGAGCGGCGGAGACGGATCGCCGCCCCCACTGTCGCCGCGCTCACGTGCCGCCGAGGTCCCGTCTACAGTATCTGCACACTGTGGCCGCAGGCTGAATCAGCTCCGCGCAGTACGGGCAGCGCTTGAGCTCACCAGTGGTCTCCGGCCGCGGCGGCCTCGTCAGCAGCCATGCGGGCAACACGACGATGAGCAGAAGGAAGGTGCCGATTCCCCAGAGCAGGGGATGTGTGGCCTGGCGTCTGGTGGCGTCGGAGTAGACCCAGGCCGCGACGCCGGCGGCAATGAGCACGCCAACGAGTTCCATTGAATGAAGAATTCTGGTGGACGGCAGGGGGATCGAACCCCTGACCTCTGCATTGCGAACGCAGCGCTCTCCCAGCTGAGCTAGCCGCCCTGACCCGTGGATACCGTGAGGCCGGCGTATGAGGAACTACGCGCGGCACACGACCGCTCAGTGTACCACAGCCGGACGCAGTGGCCCGTGGTCGTGCCGACGTGCCCCTGCGTCTCGCTCCCGACGACGTCGCGCGGCAAAACGCATCCTCCACCGATACCCAGCGACGCGAGCTGGGTCCCGCAACCCAGCTCGGTCCTCACGCTCCAGATGCGTTTTGCCCGATCCTGTCGCGCGCGTCGTAGGTCGCGTCGCCGCAGGGGCACGTCGGCACGACCTCGCCACCAGCTGATGGCATTGAGCTGAGAGAACCGGATTAAACAGAACCGATTGTGCCGATCCGCTGGCGAAGACGACACGTGTTGCGAGCGGCCGCTTCCAATGCCGCTATACTCAATCGCACTCAGTCCCCTGACAATCGCCGATCTGGTGCGAGCCTCCGGATACGGCGACGAGGTTCCATCCCACGAATGCCCACTGTGAAGAAGATTGGCGTGCTCACCGGAGGCGGCGATGCCCCTGGCCTCAACGCGGTCATACGTGCTGTGGTGAAAGCGGGGTACAACGCCGGCCTCGAGATTCTCGGTCTCGAAGACAGCTTCGATGGCCTCATCTACCCAGAGAAGTCGCGGGTGCTGACTCCGCGCGACGTGACGGGCATCCTGCGCCGCGGGGGAACGATTCTCGGCACCGTCAATCGCGGCAACCCGTTTGCGAAGCCGATCAGCACTCCCGAGGGGACGTTCGACTACGCGGAACGCGTTCTGGAGATGTTTCAGCGCGCGAAACTCGACGCGCTGGTGTGTATTGGAGGGGACGGCACGTTGGCCATCTCCTACGAATTCTCCAAGCGGGGTATTCCGCTCGTAGGTGTGCCAAAGACCATCGACAACGACATCGTCGGCACGACGAGCTGCTTCGGGTTCGACACGGCGGTCGGGTTCGCCACCGACGCCATCGATCGGCTCCACACGACCGCCGAAGCGCATCGCCGGATCATGGTGGTCGAGGTGATGGGCCGGTATGCCGGGTGGATTGCATTGCACAGCGGCGTGGCGGGTGGCGCCGACGTCATCCTGATCCCGGAGATCCCGTACGACGTCCAGCAGATGGCACAGTGCATCCGCGATCGGGACGCCTGGGGCGCACGGTTCAGTATCGTGGTCGTCGCCGAGGGTGCACGACCGAAGGATGGGGACGTATCCGTCATCGAGGAGGGGAGCGCCGGTCACGTAGAACGGCTGGGTGGTGCCGGGGCGCGATGTGCGAGGGAGCTCCAGCAACTGACAGGCAAAGAGACGCGCCATGTGGTCCTCGGGCACCTGCAACGCGGAGGCACGCCGACTGCGTTCGATCGCACGCTTGCCACACGTTTTGGCGGCAAGGCGGTGCAGCTCCTCCTCGAGGGCCAGTTCGGCACGATGGTCGCCAACCATCCACCCGATCTCGTTTCGATCCCCATCGAAGAGGTCGTGGGGAAGATCAAGCTGGTTCCGCTGGATTACGATCTCGTGACGACGGCACGCGCCCTGGGTATTTCCTTCGGCGGGTAGAGATCCGGCGAGCTCCGCCTCGGCTTTGCGAGCATGTTGGCGGTGGCTCCGCCGCTGGCCGGCTGGCGACCGGAGCCGGCCCCCGCCTCGGATCAGTGGCCGAGCAGTTCCTGATCCTTCTTCTTCTGCAGCTCGTCGATCATCTTCACGTGATCGTCCGTGAGCTTCTGGATCTGATCGAGACCCCTGCGTTCGTCGTCCTCGGAAATCTTGTGATCTTTCAGCAGCTTCTTCAGACGCTCGTTGGCATCGCGGCGCACCTGACGTACGGCGTTGCGTCCCTCCTCGGCCTGCTTGTGGACGTGACGCGACAGCTCTTTGCGCCGCTCCTCGGTGAGTGCCGGGATTGGAATCCGGATCACCTTGCCATCGTTGGCCGGATTCAACCCGAGATCCGACGCGCGAATGGCCTTCTCGATTGCCGTCGCCAATCCGGGATCGAATGGCTGCGCCACGATGAGGGCCGGTTCGGGAATCGACAGCGTTGCGAGCTGATTGACGGGCATTCGGGTCCCGTACGCATCGACGTGGACCGTGTCGAGGATGCCAACGGACGCACGACCCGTACGCACGCCGGCCATGTCTCGCCGGACACGCTCGATCGCGCCGTCCATCCGTGTGCTGACCTCGCCGAACATGCCTTTCAATTCGTTGAAATCCATGGGGCTCACCACCAGCGAACGTGGTGCGTCTGCCTGCCCGCGCCCGGCAGTTCGACGCAACGCACGACTACACGCTCACGGTCGTTCCAATGGGCTCGCCGAGCACGACCTGCCTGACACTGCCGGGTTGACGCAGGTCGAACACCACGATCGGGAGCTTGTTGTCCATGCACAGCGAGATGGCCGTGGCGTCCATGACCTTGAGCTGTTTTTCCAGCACCTGCAGATACGAAATCGTCGGATACTTGGTGGCCCGGGCATCGACGTGCGGGTCGGCACTGTAGACACCATCCACCTTGGTCCCCTTGAGAATCACGTCGGCCTTGATTTCCATGGCGCGTAACGCCGCCGCCGTATCGGTCGTGAAATACGGATTGCCGGTACCCGCGGCGAAGATCACGACCCGCCCCTTCTCCAGGTGGCGGATCGCACGGCGCCGAATGAACGGTTCCGCCACCGCCCGCATCTCGATGGCAGTGACCACGCGTGTCACCACGCCGTGCTGCTCGAGTGCATCCTGAAGCGCCAGGGCGTTGATCACGGTCGCGAGCATGCCCATGTAGTCGGCTGTTGCGCGATCCATGCCGCGCGCGCTTGCGGCGAGGCCGCGGAAAATGTTTCCGCCGCCGATGACGATGGCTGTCTCGACGCCCAGGTTCCGGATCTCGGCGACATCGTGGGCGATTCGGGCCGCCACCGCTGAATCGACCCCGAACTGCTGGTCGCCCATCAGGGCCTCGCCAGACAGCTTGAGAAGAACGCGGCTGTACACCGGGGTATGGGACGGGGGGACGTCGGAGGGCATCGACCCGCGATTATAGCGTGCGCCGCCAGAGGCATCCGCGCCACATGGCCGTGGCATTGCCGGGATGCCCCCGACTCGTGCGTCACCACGGGCTGTCAGGTCCGGCCTTGCCGTGGGAGGGCGGCCGAGCGTTCTCGTCCGATGTTCGTGGCGGTCCGATGGTGGCGATGGTGCGCGTCGGCGTTCCCGTGGTTGCACGGTTGGGGTGGTGCGGGGCATAATCAAGAGGCCAGCGAGGCTGCGCCGCGGACCCGCGAGCATGTTCCCGGGGGCTCCGCCTCGCCAGGTGAGTATGTTTCCCGCACTCCATGCGGGCGAAACGCCTTGAACGACCGGTTGAAAAACGTGACCGTTCGCATGAATAGGCCGTTCGACCCGACGGCTCGGGCGCGGTGGAGGCGAGGATCGAGGCTAGCGGAGGCGACCAGAATGTCCAAACGAAGTGCCGAGACGAAATCGCTGGACCGGCGTGGATTCCTGAGAGGTTCGGCGATTGTTGCCGCCGCGGTGGGGTTGGGTTCCTTGATGCCCGTGGTGGCCAGAGCGCAGGAGTCACCGGCTCGCCCCGCCCCGACAGAAGCCGAGAAGAGGAAGCAGGAAGAAGAGGAGCGGAAGAAGGCCGAGGAACGTAAGCCCAAGCCGCTCATCGATGCCGACGGCCGCGAGTATCGCATCTGTGACATGTGCGGTGGCAACATGTACAAGCAGGGCGATACCTGGACCTGCGATCAGTGCGGCTTCACCTACGTCGAGTAGCGTCGAATCGCGTCGAGCAGGCGGGTCATTCCCTCTGAGTCGGCCGTAGACATCGTGGAAAGCGCCATCAGCGCGCTTTCCACCTCCCCCACGACATCGGCTCGCATCTCCACCGGCATGCGCGAGAGGCTGTCCTCCAGCTCGCGGTGTGCGCGATCGAGCTCACCAGTTGCTGCCCGGACGACGCCGATTCTGGCGGATTGGCGTGGGTTCTTCTGCGGGTCTCTGGCGAGCCCCTCTTCATACGCAGCGAGTGCCTCGCTGAACCGACCTTGCAGGAACAGGGTGTACCCGAGGTTGTAATAGGCGAAGACGAATGCCGGGGCGTACGCGACGGCCTGCCGGAAGGCCGCTTCGGCGTCGTCGAGGAGGCCGAGGTCCCGGTATGTCACGCCGAGATTGTTCAAGATCGGGTACCCACGTGGATCGAAGCGGAGCGCCTGACGCAGCGCAGTAATAGCCTCCTCGGGCCGCTCCGTCTCACCGAGGGCCGCTCCGAGGTTGCTGAACGCTGCAGAGAAGCTCGGCATGAGCCGGCCGGCCTCCGCGAACGCGGCCGCCGCCCGCTGCGTATCGTCGAATCGCAGCCAGAGCTTGCCCTGTTCGAAATGGACGGCCTCCCAGTCCGGTGCAAGCGAGAGCGCCCGGGCAATTGAGAGCTGTGCCTCGTCCAGTTGTTGAAGTTCGATGCAGGCACTTGCGAGTGCGAGATGGACGGCCGGGTTGCCAGGGTCGCTGTCAGCGGCCCGAGCTGTGGCCACCGCACGCGATTCCGGTCCGCCCGTGGAGAACGCGCGGGCGAGCTCGCATGCGGGACCGGCGGGCATCGGGCGGTCGTGTCCGACCGCTCCGGTTGCCTCCGGTACCTCGATCAGCTCGATGTGCCCCCACGGCCCACGACCCGTGAACGCCTCGGGCGCCAGGCGACCGAGATCCTCGCCGTGTGCGTCTGCGAACAGGGCAGCGCCCGGGTGGATGCCCAGCCAGTCCACCCAGCGCTGCAACTGATAGGAGGCCTGCGTGAGCACAAGCCGTGTCCCGGGGGTCTGGCCCGCGGGAAAGCCCTCGTGGAGGTTGCGCACCACGAGCGACACGGGTCCGGGTGGAAGAGCCTGCGGTGTGACCTGGCGCTCGAATGGCCAGAGGCACGCAGGCGGCAGCTCGAGAACATCGGCCCTCCGGGCAGCCATCGCCATTCGTACGGCTCGATCGCGTTCATCGAGGTTGCCGCCGATGAACACCGTGAGGGGCGCCCGAGTCACGCGTTCTGCCTGACGTGTTCCCGGGCGTCAGCCTTCGGCCCCTTCACCCACCCGGAATCGAACGAATCGCTTGACCTGGATGTTCTCGCCGGTCTTGGCGCTGGCCTGGGCCACGAGCTGACCAACCGTGACGTTGCCGTCGCGGATGGACGGCTGCTCGAGGAGGACGAACTGGGAGTAGAAGCTTCCCAACTTCCCCTCGATGATCTTGTCCATCACGTGGGCCGGCTTGTTTTCCTTCTCCATCTGCGCGCGATAGATTGCCTTCTCCTTGTCGATGGCATCGGCGGGAACGTCCTCCCGGCGCACCCACCGGGGATCGGCCGCGGCAACGTGCATGGCGATCTCGTGGACCAGGTTGTTGAAATCCTCGGTCCTGGCAACGAAGTCCGACTCGCAGTTCACTTCCACGAGGACACCAATCTTGCCACCCAGATGAATGTAGCTGCCGACGACGCCCTGAGCCGTGGTCCGCCCCGCTCGCTTGGCCGCCTGGGCAAGCCCCCGCTTCCGGAGGAGCGTAACGGCGTCCTCCATGCTGCCATCGGCCTCGGTCAGCGCCGCCTTGCACTCCATCATGCCCGCGCCGGTCTTGTCGCGCAGCTGTTTCACCAGATCCGCTGTAATCGTCGGCATAGTAGTGTCATCTCAGTGAAGCCGGACCCGAGCGGCACCGTCAGCCTGGAGTCCGCGGCAGTTCCTCACGTCTGCCGATATTCGGGGATTCACTAGTGCCCCCGTACACACAAAGCGCCGGCCGAGGCCGGCGCCCGAATCCGGCCGCGTGGCGCTACGCGCCGGCGGGCGTCACCTCACGCCGCTGTGGCCGGACGACCCGGCCGAGACGGGCGGATGCATCCGCGGCCGCCGCTTCTTCGGCCTGTGTGGCCGCCTCTTCGGCCAGGCGCGACTCCCGCATGCCACGTCCGCTGAGGACGGCTTCGGCCACGCGCGACGCAAACAGCCGAATCGCGCGCAGGGCATCGTCGTTTCCCGGAATCACGTAGTCGACCTCGTCGGGGTCGCAGTTGGTGTCCACGACGCCAATCACGGGAATCTTGAGCTTACGGGCCTCGTCGACGGCTATCTTCTCCTTGCGGGTGTCCACGACGAACACGGCATCGGGCAGTCTTCCCATCAGGCGGATGCCTTCGAGGTTCTTGAGAAGCTTCCGCTTCTCCTTCTCGTTGCGGGCGATTTCCTTCTTGGAGAGCGTATCGTAGCGGCCGTCGGTGGCCATGGCCTCGATGTCGCGGAGCCGGCCCAGGCTGCGCTGGATGGTGGTGAAATTGGTCAGCAGGCCACCGAGCCACCGCTGGTTGACGAAGTACATCCCGCAGCGCTGCGCTTCCTCGGCGATCACGTCCTGCGCCTGCCGCTTCGTTCCGACAAAGAGCACGGTTCGCCCGCCGGCCGCGAGGTTCGTGATGAATTCCTCGGCCTCCCGGAACTTCTTCGCGGTCTTGTTCAGATCGAGGATGTAGATACCATTCCGCTCGCCGAAGATGTACTCCTTCATCTTCGGGTTCCACCGCTTCGTCTGGTGACCGAAATGGACGCCAGCCTCCAGCAGGTCCTTGATCGCAATCCCGGACAAGATCCCTCCCTTCGTCAACGTTTGCTGAACTGGAACCGCTTCCGCGCGCCGGCCAGCCCGTACTTCTTGCGTTCTTTGACGCGTGAATCCGACGTGAGCAGCCCGTCTTTCTTCAACTGCTTTCGCAGTTCGGCGTTGAACTCCACGAGTGCGCGTGTGATCCCGAGGCGCACGGCCCCGGCCTGCCCGGTGACTCCACCACCGCCAACGGTTGCCAGGATGTCGAACCTGTCGCCGGTCTCGGTAATCAGCAGCGGCCGGCGCACCTGCGTCCGCAACGCGTCGGTCGTGAAGTACTGATCGAATTCGCGATGGTTGACGGTGATGGCGCCCTTACCGGGGCGGAGGAAAACGCGAGCAGTGGATGTCTTGCGGCGACCGGTTCCGTAGTATTCGATAGTGGCCAAAGTTATGCGACCTCGATCTTCCTCGGTTGCTGGGCGACGTGGGGGTGATCGGTCCCGGCATACACCTTCAGTTTGCGGTACATCGCGTCGCCGAGCTTGGTCTTGGGCAGCATGCCCCGGACGGCCTCCTCCACCAGGCGGACGGGACGACGCTTGCGCACGTCGACCGCGCGCTCCTCGCGAAGGCCCCCTTCGTACCCGCTGTGGCGGCGATAGATCTTCTGCTCGTCCTTGCGGCCCGTGAGCCGCACCGCTGCCGCGTTGGTGATGACCACATGGTCGCCGGTGTCGATGAACGGGGTGTACACGGGCTTGTGCTTGCCCTGCAGCAGCCGCGCGGCCAGTGTGGCCACACGCCCCAATACCTGGCCTTGCGCATCAATGAGGTGCCAGCGCATGTTGGTGCGCCTGGCGCTCGCCACGAACGTACGCATGAACTGGGGGAATCCTTTGCTTGGTTCTTCTCGAGTTCCGGGCCGAATCGGCCCGAGCGACCGCGCGTGGCGTCGAGGTCCGGACGTCGTTCGTCCTCTCCATGCGCACATACGCCAGCCGCCGCAAACCCCAATGATACGGGGGGTTGCCGGGACTGTCAAGCTGACGACCGGCGCGGCGGCTTCTACCTGCGGCCTTCCCGCTCTGTCCAACCGTGCCTGCGGCTACACAGCCCGACGCGACGTGTTGTCGAGCCGGAATCGGCCGATAACAAGCTCGTCAGGCAGTCTACGTCTGCGCGAGGTCCGCGCGCGCGCCGGAGCTGTCGCGACGGCGGGTCGCGCCTCGCGCGTTGGGTGTTCGCGAATGCCGGCGAGGGACGCACCGGCGCTGCCGCGAACGCGACGACGAAACGGTTCGGCTCCCGGGAGAAACGCGTGGCTCTGTTCGGCAGAACAAAGGCGGTCGTCGGATTGGATGTCGGCTCGAGCTCCGTCAAGGCGGTCGAGCTGAAGCCCTCCGGGAAGGGTTACCGCGTCGCCGCC
The DNA here is from genome assembly GCA_964505975.1 of uncultured Bifidobacteriaceae bacterium. GTDB lineage: Bacteria > Acidobacteriota > Vicinamibacteria > Vicinamibacterales > UBA2999 > Gp6-AA40. The sequence goes on from CAZDLW010000154.1 coordinate 12,491, forward strand.
TCGGCATCGAGCCGGTGCCGGCCGACGCCATCGTCGACGGCGCGATCATCGACGCGGGCGCCGTGGCGGCCGCCATCCGCCGGCTGTTCGACACGCATCCCGCCTTCAAGGCAAAGGACGTGTGCGCGTCCCTCTCCGGAAATGCGGTGATCGTCAAGAAGATCGTGCTGCCGGTCATGACCGAGTCGGAGCTGGACGAATCGATCTACTGGGAAGCCGAGCAGTACATCCCGTTCGACATCCAGGATGTCAACCTGGACTACCAGATCCTGGATCCGGGCACGTCATCCGATTCGCGGGGCAGCATGGAGGTGCTGCTGGTCGCGGCCAAGAAGGAGAAGATCGCCGACTACACCGGAGTCATTACCCAGGCCGGCCGGACGCCCCTCATCGTGGACGTGGACGCGTTCGCACTGCAGAACGCGTACGAGACGAACTATGGACTGGTGCCAGGGGAGGTCGTGGTGCTCCTGAACGCCGGCGCGAGCGCGATCAACATCAACATCCTTCAGGGCGACCAGTCGGTCTTCACGCGGGACATCTCGATGGGCGGCAATGCCTACACGGAGGCCGTGCAGAAAGAGCTCGAGCTCCCGTTCGAATCGGCGGAGCAGCTCAAGAAGGGGATTCCCGTCGATGGCGCGACGTTCGAAGACGCCCAGCCCGTGCTGCGGGCCGTGAGCGAGAACGTGCTCCTCGAGATACAGAAGACGTTCGACTTCTTCAAGGCCACGGCGTCCTCCGACCGCATCGATCGCCTGATGCTGAGCGGCGGAGCGTCACGTGTGGACGGCTTTGCCGAGATGTTGCAGGAGCGGTTCGATACGCCGGTGGAAGACTTCGATCCGTTCCGCGCGGTCGCGTGGGATCCGAAACGGCTGACCGGCGAACCGGCTGACGTGGCACCGTGCGCAGCCGTGGCGGTCGG
>CAZDLW010000155.1:0-13237 GCA_964505975.1 uncultured Bifidobacteriaceae bacterium
CGGTCGGCTTCTACCTGGTCGCGCTGCTGTTCATCGTCTTCGACGCGCTCGCCGTCTTTCTGTTCCCCTGGGTGCTCGCGCTGCGAGACCTGGGCGTGTGGGGGCTCGGCGCCATGCTGCTGTTCCTGGCGATTCTATCGCTCGGCTGGTTCTATGCGTACCGGGAGCGCATCCTCGAATGGCAATAAAGCCACCCGTCCCCGTGGTCCCGGCGCCCATCTGGAAAGACATCAAGGATCTTCAGGAGATCCAGCAGATCCGCCAGCGACGCCCGTCGGGCGACAAGCACTCGGAGCTGTTCGAGTCCGTCACCGAAGGCGTCCACAAGTTTCCCGGCGGATTCGTTCTGACGACGGCTGCCGACGCCTTCTTCAACTGGGCCAGGAAGTCGTCGGTCTGGCCCGTCACCTTCGGGCTGGCCTGCTGCGCCATCGAGATGATGGCGACCTTTGCCTCACGGTTCGACGTCGAGCGGCTCGGCATGGTGCCGTGGGCGTCGCCGCGTCATGCCGACCTGATGATCGTCTCCGGCACGGTGACCATCAAGATGGCCCCGATGCTCGAGCGCATCTACGAACAAATGCCGGATCCGAAGTGGGCCGTCTCGATGGGCTCCTGCGCCAACTCCGGGGGCCCGTTCCGCCACGGCTACCACGTCGTCAAGGGCGTCGATCGGGTGATACCGGTCGACGTGTACGTGCCGGGGTGCCCGCCGCCGCCGGAATCGCTCCTCAACGGGCTGCTGCTGCTGCAGGAGCAGATCGCCCAGTTCCGGCGCACGGGCCAGCGTCCTCCGCCGAACGACAGGGTCGACTAGATGCGAGACGATGTCCCGCCCGTCCGGGTCGCGATGGTCTTGGACGCTATGCGGCCCAGAACGAGAATTTTGTGCCCGTTACGTCGCGTGGCGGGCGAGACCGCATAGTTGGTGATCGACGGCGATGACGTACGAGGAGGCCCGCGCGCTCATCGAGAATCGGTTTCAGGACGTGCAGGTGGAGGCGGGTGTGTCCCGCGGCCGTCTCCTCGCCGTCACCCTGGCCGTGGAGCAGTGGCTGCCCTTCGCGCAGTTTGCCCGCGACGTGCTGCGCTGCCGGTTCTTTTCCTTCTCGACGGCTGTCGACTGGAAGGAAGAAGGGCTCCAGGTGATCGCGAAGCTGGACAACATCGATGACAACGTCTCGGTGCTGATGAAGGCCGGTCTCGGCCCGTCGGTCTCCGTGTGCCCGTCGCTGACGGCCGTGTACCGCGGCGCCGACTGGATGGAGCGGGAATGCTATGACATGTTCGGCATCCGCTTCGACGGGCATCCCGATCTGCGACGCATCCTGCTGGCCGACGACTGGGAAGGGCACCCGCTGCTGAAATCCTACGCCGTCGACACGCCGCATCCTCCGTACCGATGACCGTTCCGCTCCAGTCAGGATCCGCCGGAGACGCTCGAGCGACAGAAAAGGCTGCTGCCAGCCGCGTCGAGGTCGACTACTCGGGAGGCGAGCGCCTCACGATGAACATGGGGCCGCAGCACCCCTCGGCCCATGGGGTCTTCCGCGCCATCCTGACGCTCGAGGGCGAGACGGTCGTGGGCGTCGATGCGGTGATTGGCTACCTGCACCGCTGTCACGAGAAGCTCGCCGAGACGCTCACCTACGCGCAATATCCCTCCATCGCCTCGAAGTCCGACTACGTGGCGGCAATGACCAGCGAGTTCGCCTACGTTCGGGCGGCCGAGGTCATCGGGGCTATCGAGGTGCCGCGGCGCGCGCAGTACCTCCGGGTGCTCGTGGCCGAGCTGCAGCGCGTGGCGTCGCATCTGCTCTGGCTCGGCACCTGGTGCATGGACATGGGTGGCGCTCTTGGTGGTGGCGCCACCATCTTCCTCTACTGCATCCGCGAGCGTGAGCTCGTGCTGGACCTCTTCGAGGCACTGGTGGGTGCGCGCCTGCTCTACGGTTTCTACCAGGTTGGGGGCACCCGCTACGACCTTCCCGCCGGCTGGGCGCAGCGGTGCCGCGAGACCCTCGATGTCATCGGCCACCGCATCGGCGAGTACGAGCGCATGCTCGAGGACAACCCCTTCTTCCTGGCCCGTGCGCGGGGCGTCGGTGTGATCTCGCCCGAACTGGCGCAGCAGGTGGGCGTGTCGGGTCCGCTGCTCCGCGGATCGGGTCTGGCCTACGACATCCGTCGCGCAAGTCCTCATTCTTCGTATGAGGAGTTCCAGTTTCGCGTGCCGGTGGAGCCGGCCGGTGACTGCTTCGCCCGGTATCGCGTGCGGATGGTCGAGTTTCGCGAGTCGCTCGCCATCGCACGACAGGCGCTCGACGGTCTGCCAGAAGGACCGATCTCCTCTCGCCCGGGGCTGAAATCCGTGGCACAGGTTCGGATCCCGAAGGGCGAGGCCTACGTGCCGGTCGAAGGTCCGCGCGGGGAGGTTGGGTGTTACATGGTGTCGGACGGCAGCGCCACGCCTTACCGGATGAAGTGGCGCGGCGCCTCGTTCTCCAATCTCGCCGTACTTCCGCACATCCTCCCCGGCCACAAAGTGGCCGACGTGGTGACGATCATGGGCTCGGTGGATCCCGTCTTCGGAGAGGTCGATCGCTGATGCCCGACTGGGTGGCCGCCTTCCTCGCCGGCTTCATCGTGCTCAACGTGGTGGTCCTGATCGTCACGTACGTGACGCTCCTCGAGCGTAAGTTCGCGGCGCGCCTGCAGTCGCGGGTCGGCCCGTATCGGGTGGGGCCGCACGGGCTGCTGCAGCCCATCGCCGATGCGGTGAAGCTGATGATCAAGGAGGACGTGGTGCCGGCCGCGGCCGACCGGCCGGTCTACAACCTCGCGCCAATTGTCTTTCTCGTGCCGTGCCTGCTGATCTTCGCGACGCTTCCGTTCGCCCCGGGCCTCGGCGTGGCCGATCTCAACATCGGTATCCTGTTCTTCCTCGCCGTCTCTGCCATGGAGATCGTTGGCCTCTTCATGGCGGGCTGGGGGTCCAACAACAAATACGCGCTGCTCTCGGCCATGCGCGCCGTGAACCAGATCATTTCCTACGACCTGCCCTTCATCTTCTCGGCGCTGACGCCGGTGCTGCTCGCCGGTTCGCTCAGGCTGTCGGACATCGCCGCCGCGCAGGAAGGACTCTGGTTCGTGTTCTATCCCGTCATCGGACAGCTCGCGTTCGTTGCGTTTCTGGTCTCGGCGGTGGCTGCGGAGAACAGAGCGCCATTCGACATTCTCGAGGCCGAGTCCGAGCTCGTCGCCGGGTTCCGGGTAGAGTATTCGGGCATGAAGTTCGCCCTGATTCAGCTCGGCGAGTACGCGCACATCGTGGGCACGTCCTTCCTCGGCGCACTGCTCTTCCTCGGGGCATGGGCCGGCCCGGGCCCGGAATGGCTGGGACCTGTCTGGTTCCTGTTGAAAGCGCTGTTCGTCTTCCTGCTCGTGACATGGGTGCGATGGAGCTTCGTCCGGATTCGCGTGGATCAAATCCTCGCGCTGTCGTGGAAGGGACTGCTGCCCGCGACGCTCCTCCTGCTGGTGTGCACGGCGTTCGTGGTCGTCTGGAGGAGCGCGTAGCGACGTGGCTGCATCTGACCTCCGCACCGTCGCGTCTTCCTCGATGCCGGGTGGCAGCCGCGATGCCGGATCTCCGGCGCCGTTGACGGGCAGTGACGGCCATCACGGCGGGCAAGACAGCGCCAGGCCGACGGATCTTCTGGTGATGGTCCGGGCCGTGCTGCGCGCCATGCGCGTCACGTTCCAGAACCTGCTCCGCAAGCCGGTGACGGTGCACTATCCCGACGTGGAGCGGCCCTATCCCGACCGTTACCGCGGCCTTCTCGCCCTCGTCTACGACAAGCATGGCGAAGAGGCGTGCATCGGGTGCCGGTTGTGCGAGTACGTCTGTCCGCCCGCGGTCATCAAGGTGGAGATGCTCAAGGCGGAGAAGCGGAACTACGCCAAGACGTTCACGCTCGAGCTCTACGCGTGCGAGTTCTGCGAGCTGTGCGTGCAGGTCTGCCCGACCGACGCCATCGTCATGCTGAAGTCGTTCGACCTGTCGACCAGCGACCGTCGCGAGCTGCTGCTGGACAAAGACAGGCTGCACGCGCTCGGGCTCCAGCACCAGCCGTCCTGGGCCACCGGCACACAGTTGCGCACGATGCAGGCGCCACCAAAGCCTCCGCCTCCACCCCCACGTCCCAAGACCACGGTACAAACGGAGGGGGCGCGCAGTGAGACGGCGACGAGCCGGGATGAACCGGCAAAACCTACTGGAACGGTAGCGGGACGGTCACACCCGCCTGCAGCCGGCGGCGACAGTCGCGAGGCAATCCCTGCTGTGGCCGGCGACGATCATGGCGGGAGGGGGAGAAACCGCGAATGAGCGCCGAGGTCGTAGCCTTCTGGTGTCTCGCGGTACTCCTCGTCGGGCCGGCACTTGCGGTGGTGCTGACGAAGAACCTGTTTCACGCCGTGTTGTGGCTGGCGCTCGCGCTCACGGCCACTGCGGGCGTGTTCCTCCTGCTCGAGGCGGAGTTCATTGCCGCTGTGCAGCTTCTGCTCTATGCCGGGGGGATCGTCACCATCGTGGTCTTCGCCATCGTCGTGACCGAACGGCTGGTGGGGGAGCGCATCGCCCAGACCAGTCGCCGTCTCGCCGGAGGCACGGTGGTTGCCGGCGCGCTGCTGGTGGTCATCGTGTCGGCGATCGCCGCCAGACCCCTGGCCGCCGTGCGAGCGGTGCCCCCGGACGATCTGACGAGAACCATCGGCGAGGCCGTGCTGACCAGATTCGTTCTGCCGTTCGAGCTGCTCGGGGTCCTGATGCTGGCGGCGCTCTTGGGCGCCCTCTACTTCGCGCGTCCTGAGGACTAGATGGGTCTTCAGGCGTATCTCACGCTGGCCGCGGTGGTGTTCTGCATCGGCTTCTTCGGCGCCATCACCCGCCGCAACACGATTGGGATTCTGCTCGGCATCGAGCTGATGCTCAATGCCGTTCACATCAATCTCGTGGCGTTTGCCCGCTTCAGCGGCGACGTAGCAGGTCTGGTCTTCACGGTCTTCACGATCTGTATCACGGTGTCGGAGGCGGCGCTGGGACTGGCAATCGTGATTCTCCTCTTCCGCACCCGCCGCACCGTGACAGCGGATCACCTGGACCTGCTGAAGGGATGACGCGCGACGCAGGCACGCTGAGTCTCATCGCGCTGCTCCTGCCTGCGCTCGCGTTCCTCGTGCTCGCCGTGGCGGCGCCGCTGCGCCGCTCGGGACGCCCTGCCGCCTATTTCTCCATCGCGAGTGTGGCCGGGTCGCTCGCCGCGGCCATTCTTGCCACGTCCGTCGTGTCCGGCGGCGGTCCCGCCGAGTCGCGGCTGCTGTGGGATTGGCTGCCCGCGGAGGGACGCGTGCTGGCGACCGTCGGCGTGTTTGCCGACGCCGGTTCGACGATGATGCTCGTTCTCGTCGGGCTCGTCGCACTCCTGGTGCAGGTGTACTCGCTCGGGTATCTCAGTGAGGAGGCGCCTCCCAGCCTCGGCCGCTACTACACGTACCAGTCGCTGTTTGCGTTCTCGATGATGGGACTGGTGCTGGCGCCGAACTTCGTCCAGCTCTTCATCTGCTGGGAGCTGGTCGGCCTGTGCTCGTACCTCCTGATCGGGTTCTGGTACCAACGGCCCTCCGCCGCACGCGCAGCGGTGAAGGCGTTCTGGATCACCAAGGCCGGTGACGTGGGACTCCTCATCGGCATCGTCCTGTTGTGGCAGCAGACGGGTACCTTCGACTTCGTCGAGATGCGCGGCCTCGCTGAGAGCGGCGCCCTGCCGCTGGCCGGACTCTCGATCATGACTCTCTGCATCTACCTGGGTGCCATGGGCAAGTCGGCGCAGTTTCCGCTGCACGTCTGGCTGCCGGACGCGATGGAGGGCCCCACGCCCGTCTCCGCGCTGATCCACGCGGCAACGATGGTGACGGCGGGCGTGTATCTGCTGTATCGCACGGACTGGCTGTTCGCACTGACGCCCGAAGTGCTCCTGCTCGTTGCGTGGGTGGGGGCAATCACGGCGCTGCTGGCGGCGGTACTCGCATGCGTGCAGGACGACATCAAGCGGGTGCTCGCCTACTCCACGGTCTCGCAGCTCGGCTACATGATGGTGGCCATCGGCGCGGGCGTCGCCGTGGCCGGCTTCTTCCATCTGCTCACCCACGGACTCTTCAAGGCGCTGCTCTTCCTCGGGGCGGGCGCCGTCATTCACGCCGTGCACAGCAACGATTTGTCGCGGATGGGCGGGCTGGCCCGATCGATGCCTCAGACGGCTCTTGTTTTCGGAGTGGGCACGCTGTCGCTCGCCGGCGTGCCGTTCTTCGCAGGGTTCGTTTCGAAGGAGGAGATTCTGGGCGTCACGTGGGCAGGCGGGCTGGCCGGGCCGTTCATGCTGCTGATGATCGTGGCGTTTCTCACGGCGTTCTACATGTTTCGCGTGACGTTCCTCGCCTTTTTCAGCTCGCCGGCCGTCGGGTTGCACGCGGGGCGGAGCGTTGGTGCCGCGCTGGCCTCGTCGACGTCCTCCGGTGACCACGATCGGACGGTGCACCCGCACGATCCTCCGGCCACGATGCTGTGGCCGCTGTGGCTGCTCGCGACGTTGTCCGTAGCCGTCGGAATCTATTCGACGGCCGTCGGGCGCATCCCTGGTCTCGGCCCCATCGAGCCCGACGTGGTGCCGGGCTGGCTGATGATGGCGGCCGTCGGTGCCACGGCTGCAGGAATCCTGCTGGCGTGGCTGATGTACCAGCGCCGGGCGCTCGATCCGGATCGGATGGCGTCGATGTTCGGCCCGGTGTACCGCGCGGCGCTCGCGCGCTTCTGGATAGACGACGTCTTCGAGGCGATCTATCGCGGGGCGGTGATGGGTTCGTCGCGGGCCATCGGATGGGTCGATCGATATCTCGTGGACGGCGTGCTGAACGTCGTCAGCGCGCATACGCGCACGGCGGCCGACGCGCTGCGCCGGATGCAGACGGGTCGTGCCCAGGACTACGTCTACGCCGTGGCAATTGGCCTGCTGGCCCTGGTGATCTGGATGCGCTGGGTCGTGGTGTAGAGAGGACCGCTGTGGGATGAGTGCCTTCCCGATTCTCTCCGTGATGACGTTCGCGCCGTTCGTGAGCGCGCTGGTCATCATGTTCTTCGCGCGGCGGCGACCCGGGCTCGTGCGCTGGGTTTCGGTTGCCGGGACCAGCGTGTCGCTCGTCGCGTCACTGTGGGTGTTTTCGGCCTACGACCGTGCTGCCGCCGGGTTCCAGTTCCACGAGGAAGTCGTGCTGGTGCCCTCGCTGGGCATCTCGTATCTCGCGGCCGTGGACGGCATGAGCGCGCTCCTGGTGCTGCTCACCTCGATCATCATCTTCGCGGGCGTCTTCGCCTCGTGGACGATCCGCGAGCGCAGCCAGGAGTTCTATGCGCTCCTGCTCGTGCTGGTGACGGGGGTCTACGGGGTCTTCGTGTCCCTCGACCTGTTCATCTTCTTCCTGTTCTACGAGATTGCCGTGCTGCCGATGTATCTGCTCATCGGCATCTGGGGCTCGTCGGGCCACGTGCGGCCGCAGGGGATCTTCGGATGGGCGATGGGCCGCACGGGCGTCGGCACCAAGGAGTACGCGGCGATGAAGCTGACCCTGTACCTGCTGTTCGGGTCGGCCTTCATTCTGGTTGGAATCCTGGCGCTCTTCGCCGCGGGGGGATCGCAGTCGTTCTCGTTTCTCGCGCTCGAGACCATCCGGTTCGATCCGGCGCTGCAGACGTGGGTGTTCCTGGCGTTCTACATCGGCTTCGGCATCCTGGCCGGCATCTGGCCCCTCCATACGTGGTCGCCAGACGGCCATGCGGCGGCGCCCACCGCCGTCTCCATGCTGCACGCGGGCGTACTCATGAAGCTGGGCGCCTACGGGGTCGTTCGTCTCGGGATGGGGCTGCTGCCGGAGGCGGCCGTTGACTGGGCGTGGCTCGTCGGCACCATCGCCTGCATCAATATCGTCTATGGTGCGCTGAGCGCGATGGCGCAGACCGATCTGAAGTACGTGGTGGCCTACTCGTCCGTGTCCCACATGGGCATCGTGATGCTGGGCGCGGCCACGCTCACGGTCAACGGACTCAACGGGTCGGTCTTCCAGATGTTCGCACACGGCGTCATGACGGGGCTCTTCTTCGCGCTCGTCGGGCTCGTCTACGAGAAGGCGCACTCGCGCGAGATCCTGAGGATGGGCGGGTTCGGCGCGATGATGCCCGGCATTGCCACCGCGTTCACGATTGCCGGTCTCTCGTCGCTGGGCCTCCCGGCCACTGCCGGGTTCGTCGCGGAGCTCCTGACGTTTCTGGGTGCCTGGAGCTCGGCGCATCCCTGGTGGTTGTTCCCGGCCGTGGCCGGCGCGTATCTCACGTCCATCTACGTGCTCTGGGTGGCCAGGCAGATCTTCTGGGGGCCGAAGAGTGCCGACCCGAGCTTCCAGAACTTGCCCGATGCGCGAGGACCCGAATGGGCCGCGCTCGGCATTCTCGTGTTCGTGATCGTGCTCTTCGGCGTGGCGCCGGATCTCGCCATTGCTCCAGTGGATACCGCGACCGTGCCGCTCGTGGAGCGATTGGTGGTCAGGTAGGGATGACGTTCGATCTGGGGACACCGTTGATTCCGGAACTGGCGCTGTTCGCGCTGGCGACCGTCGCGTTGGTCGGAGGGCTGGTCCGGCCCGGCGGCTGGATTGGGTGGGTCACGTGGGCCGGTCTGCTCGTGGTATTCGTGCTGACGTTCGCGGCAGAGGAGGGGCGGTCGCTGTTCGGCGGGGCGTTCGTGCAGGACAGCCTGTCGCTCTTCGCCAAGCGTCTGTTTCTCGCGTCGGCGGCGCTCAGCCTGCTCGGGTCGCTCACGCTCCGGCACCACAGTTTCAGTCGGCGGTCGGGCGAGTACCACTTCGCGCTGCTGGTCTCGCTGCTCGGGATGCTCGTGCTCGCCTCGGCGCGCGATCTCGTCCTGTTGTTCGTGGCGTTCGAGCTGATGTCGGTGCCGCTGTTCCTGCTGACCGGCTTCTTGAAGCGCGAGGCGGTGGCCTCCGAGGCGGCGCTGAAGTTCTTCCTCGTCGGCACGGTGTCGGCAGCCGTCATCGCGTACGGGATGTCGTTCGTGTTCGGTGTGACCGGGACCACCGACATTGCGGCCGTTCCAGCGGCGCTCGCCGACGGGCACCCGCTGATGATGGTCGGCATGGCGCTGCTGTTGGCGGGGCTCGGCTTCAAGATTGCGGCGTTCCCGTTCCACATGTGGGCGCCCGACGCCTACGAGGCCGCGAGCACGCCGTTCGTCGCATGGCTGTCGGTGGCGCCCAAGGCCGCGGGCTTCATCGTGATCATCCGTCTGTACATCGAGGGCGTGGGTGCCGCCGCGCTCGTCTGGATGCCGGTGATGGCTGTGCTGGCTGGTCTGACGATCGTTGCCGGGAACCTCATGGCCATCCCGCAGCAGAACATCAAGCGGATGCTCGCCTATTCTGGCATTGCGCACATCGGCTACATGCTGGTAGGCCTGGCGGCACTTTCGGCGTCGGGCGTGGCCATGGTGCTCTTCTACCTGGTGGCCTATCTGTTTGGAAACATGGGCGCGTTTTTTGTCGTCGAGGCCGTCGCGCGCGCCGAGGAGTCGGAGGAGATCGACGCCTATCGTGGCCTGGCCCAGCGCTCTCCGGCGCTCGCGCTGGCCATGCTGATCTTCCTGCTCTCGCTCGGCGGCATCCCGTTCGTGGCGGGCTTCTGGGCCAAGCTGTACGTCTTCCTGGCGGCCGTGGAGCGCGGCATGTACGGGCTGGTGTTCCTTGGCGCGGTGCTGACCGTGGTTGCGCTCTACTACTATCTCCTCGTGGCCCGGCGCATGTACATCGAGGCGCCCGTGCGGCATGAGCCGCTGCCGGTACCCGCCCTGCTTGGCGTGGCCATTGGCGCCTGCACGATTGGCGTCGTGGCGATGGGCGTCTATCCCGGCCCCTGGGTGGCCATGGCCACGCGCGTGGCGTCTAGCTTGTTCTGACGGCCGGTGTCTCGCGACCCCCGGCCCCAGCTTCGCAGCGCCGCACGAGTCACCGTACGCTAAGCCTGCCCTTTCCGTTTGGGGATCACCGTCAGAGCGTGTGGACTCGGGCATGCGGGCCTTCAACGGCACTCACGTGTATTGGTCCCGCGAACCGCTGTACCGGGGGGCGGGCATGCTGGGCGCCGCGACCTATGACTCGCGCGATCGGGAGCAGGCAAACACGCCCGCAGCGTGACGACCGCGCTGGTCACGGACCAGCGCGGGTCGACTCCCTCGGGTGGAGGGCGCGTTTTTCCGCGCGATGTCATCCGGAGCAAGCCCAGCATGCCCGGCCCCCGGTACAGCGTACTCTTCAGGCGGCAGCGTCAGAACAGCGTGACCGTCACCAGGGTCCCCGGCTCCACCGTGTCGGTGCCGGCCGGGATCTCGATATAGCCGTCCGCCTGCGACATGCTGGTGATGTCGCCCGATGCCTTGAACGCCGGAAAGGCCACGCCGTCCCTGACCTTGACCGTATAGAACTGATGGCGTGTCTTGACGGACGTGATGCGCTGCGCGAGCGGCAGCGTGACCGATCGTGTTGTCTGAGCGGGTAGCCGGGCGATGCGGCGCAACGCCGGGGCGAGCAGGATGTAGGCGTTGGACAGGCAGGAGGTTGGGTAGCCCGGCATGCCGAAGACGAGCTTGTCCCGGATGCGGCCCAGTGCCGTGGGCTTGCCCGGTTTCACCGAAATCCCGTGAAAGAGGAGCTCTCCGTGCGTCTGGATGACGTCCAGGATGAGATCGCGTTCGCCAACGGAGCTGCCGCCCGAGAACACGAGCACGTCCTGCTCGAGGGCGTCGTGGACGGCGCGCGAGAGCGCATCGAGCGTGTCCCCGACCGTTCGATAGAGCACCGGGACGCCGCCATGGTCCCGGACCACCGCGGCCAGGGTGAAGCGGTTGATATCGTAAATCTGTCCGAGCGCGAGCGGCTCGCCGGGATCGACGATCTCGTCACCCGTGGAGAGCAGTGCGACCCGTGGCTTCGCGTACACCTGCACGTTCGCAAGCCCCAGCGCGGCCAGCGAGCCGATGCGGCTGGCATTCAACAGCGTGGACGGGTCCAGTACAACCTGACCGCTCAGGATGTCGGTGCCCCGCTGGCCGATCTGCTGCCCCTGACGGGCCTGGGTGAATATCCGGACGTGACCGGTGCCTCCGTCCGTATCCTCCACCATCACCACCGCATCGGCGCCGGCCGGCATTGGCGCGCCGGTGGCAATCTCGCTGCACTCCCCGGGTCCGACGACCTGTGTCGGCACATGGCCCGTGAAGATCCGTTCGACGCACCGCAGGACAGCCGGGGCCTCTCGCGTCGCGCCGGCTGTGTCCTCCGTGCGGACGGCATAGCCGTCCATGCCCGCGCGGGCGAAGGGCGGCACGTCGACCGTCGACACGATCGTGCGAGCCAGCACCCGGCCGTTCGCGTCGGACAGCGGCACGATCTCCGTGCGATCCAGCGGCTGCAGGACGCCGTCGATGATCGCGCGCGCCTCGTCCAGCGGGATGGTCGATTGAAACGGTCTCACAGTGGTCTCGCTATCGTTGCAGTTGCTGCACCACGTGGCGAAGCTCCGGCACGATCAGCCGTGTCATCGCCAGGCGCACGGCGTTCTCGGAGCCCGGGAGGACGAAAATGGCGGTCCGGCCAATCGTACCCGCTGTGGCCCGGGTGAGCATGGCGGAAGGTCCGATGTCCTCGAAGCTGAGCACGCGAAAGAGCTCGCCAAACCCCTCGAGGCGCTTGTCGAGGAGCCGATCGACCGCCTCGAACGTTCCGTCACGCGAGGTGATCCCCGTGCCTCCGGTCGTGATGATGACCTGCACGTCCGGACGGCCCAGGCGTTCGCGGATCTGCAACGATACCTCGTCGGGCTCGTCGCGGACGATCGCGTGGCTGGAAACGCGATGCCCCGCCGCTTCGAGCAGCTCGCGGATCGCGCGGCCGCTCGAGTCCGTCGCTGGTGTGCGGGTGTCGCTCACCGTCAGGACGAAGCAGCCAACGGCGTCGGGCGCGCCGGATCGGTGTGAAGCGTCTGACATAAAGCGAAGGGGGAGAGGGGGGAGGGGAGGGGGGAAGAAGGCTGTGTCAGGCTCCGAGGGGTTCAGTCTCCAGGCACGAAGGTATCGGGCCGTCCGATGGCGTCTCTCCCAGAGCCTTCTCTCACCACCTCCACTTGACCCCCGTGGTTCCCATGCTCAGCAGCCGAGGCAGCGGACTTCCCCGAAGATAACGTCGCGCTGGTCCGCCTGCTCGCGAGCGTAGTTGATCAGGCAACGGACGGCCTTGCCGGTGTCGGTAAAGCCGTACTCGCGCGCGGCCGCTTCCAGGAACTCGACCATCTCGCGATCGAGCTGAATGTGATGCGTCTCGTACTCCTTCATGGCGCTCCTTTACGTGCGATCCACGTTCTTGCTGCCGCACGTGGGACACTCGAGGTCGGCGCCATGGGCATGCGAGATCGGGTGAACGACCTCGAACGCCTTGTGGCAGTCTCGACAGACGAACTCATAGACTGGCATGCGAAGGCCTCCTGTAGTACTGCGAAGTCCTCGTGTCGGTCTCAATCGCCCGAACAGGGATGATAGATCGTTGCCGCCGCGGATGCCCACATGCCTCAGCTCAGCGCGTGTGCCATGGGCGTGGGGGCGCCGGACTACCGGTCGGGTGCGGCGTGCTATAGTTGTGTTTTGCACGCCGCCGCGCGAGTGGCCCTGGGCCTGAAACGGCCCGTCGCGTCCACCCAAGCGCCCTTAGCTCAGTTGGATAGAGCGTCTGGCTACGAACCAGGAGGTCGCAGGTTCGAGTCCTGCAGGGCGCGCCAATTCCTTCAATAACTTGCGGACACGGCGACGACTCAATCGTCGAGCGCTGTGCCCAATTCTGGACACTTGGTTCGCGGTCGGACGCGCGCGCCGATCTGGGTATCGATCAGCCTGCGTACCGCGGCACTTGGTTGCACCCCAAAGAGGGCAGAATTCGGCCGCCTCCCGACGCGAACGTGCGTGCGATCAGGGCGACCTGGGTGCACTGCCCATCATCTGACGGAGGAGCGCTGCGAGATGCGATCGGTCGCGCCGGCTGCTCAGCGCGGCGTCGAGCGGCGTACGAT
>CAZDLW010000156.1:0-13154 GCA_964505975.1 uncultured Bifidobacteriaceae bacterium
CGGACGCCAGCGTGTACGTGGTGATCACCACGCTCAGACCGATCCAGAGCGCGGCGAAGTCGTACGTCGACCACGTGCGCTGCCGGGGCGCCGTCGGCGCCAGGTCGGGATTCCACAGGGGACTGGTCGTGTCGATGCCTGCGTCGCTCGCCGTGCCGATCGCCGTGTGGCTGCTCATGCGCCCTCCGTCACCGCTCGGCCTGCAGTCCGATGACAGGTGGCGCATCGAGGAACGCATCCCAGTACCCATCCGGATACGCGCGCCGGCCCTCCTCCGACAGCCACGGCCCACACCACTCGAACGAGCGGAATCCCGCATCCTGGAATGTGGCCACGTAGGTGGCGGGGGCGAGATAGTAGTTGACGATGCGGAACTCGCCGCCGTCGGGATTGAAGAGCGTGTAGGTAATCGGCGCGCCCTCGGTGCGGAGCGGCGTGGTGGACTTCACGAAGCCGTATGGCCGGTAGCTGTCGTAACGTTCGGGCGGGTTCTCCACGTTGTCGTTGAAGCCGATGAGGCGGCCACCCGGTTTGAGGTTGGCGCGGATGGCGCGGCAGAATCGTCGAAGCTCGTCGGCAGTGCGCGCGTAGTTCAGCAGATAGACGCCGAGCACGATGTCGAACGACCCGAGAACCGGCAGGTCGGCGACGTCGGACACCTGGTAGCGGCAGCCGATCGGATCGGCGCGCTCGCTCTCCTCGGCCAATTCGACCATGGCGCTCGAGACGTCCACCCCCAGTGCGGTGGCTGCGCCATGCCGGCGCATCGCGCGCGTATAGATGCCTTCGCCGCAGGCGAGATCGAGCACGTGCGCGCCGGTCACGTCGCCAGCGAGGCGGAACAGCGTATGCGCTTCGATATGCAGCCGGAACGGCAGGCTCTTCGAGCGCCGGTACTCGGCGGCGATGGCGTCGTAGTACGCCGGCGGCACGTCATCTGCCATCGACCCCTCTGGGCTGGCCGGTCTCGTCCTCGCGACTGGTCTGACTGGTGAGCGCCTGATTATAGTGTGTCGCACCTACACGCGGCTCCTTGCAGGCGGCATACTTGCTCCTGCGTGTGTGGGCCGCGCTCGCCCTTGGGCATCCCGCAAGGCGCCCTCGAGCGCGTCGGCGCGCGGGCGAGACGTCGAACGGCATGAGTGGAATGGAACCACTCGACGCATTCGTAAAGGATTCGGGCCCGTTCAGGACTCTCATGGGCCACGGCTGGACGACCCACGCATGCACCCGCTGAGCGCCGGCGGCACAGGGTTTGATTGGCACACGGCCGCATACAGCCGACCGCTGCGGATGAGCGCTGCGCTGCCCGGCGCAGCTCCCGGCGTCTCGACCTCCTGATGTTCTGCATTCGAATTCCGGTCGCGCAAGACCGCACTGGCCGGCACTGCGTATAATCCTCGCAGATGCCGTCACTCGACAGCCGTCGCCAGCAGGCCATTCGCGAATTCGTGAGACGGCTCTGCACGGATATCGGCCCCGAGTCGGACATCGACATCCTCGTGGTGATGCGTGCCCAGGACAGCGAGCGAGCCCGTCTCCAGCGGGAAATCGTCGAGATCGCATTCGATGTCAATCTCGGCCACGATGTCTACATCTCGCCGCGCGTCGTGACGGAGGCCCTGCTCGCCGATCCCGTCTGGGGACGTACGCCATTCCTGGAGTCGGAGGGAATGTGTAGCACTGTAATGTCAGCGCGGGAGGAAATTGCGCGCATCCGGATGCAGCGGCTCTCGAAGAGGCAGATGTTCGCCGCACCCGGTGGAGGGGCGCGCTCAACCGGCTCCCCGCGCGTTCGAGTCCCGGCAGACCAGACCCAAATCGCCCGGCTCCCGCGCCTTTATGTGGAGGTCTGAGGCGACCCCTGCTTCCTGATGCCTGATTCTGCCTTTATCCCGACGACGACATCGACTATCTCAATAAACTTCGCCTTAGCACCCATTCTGAAGTCGACCACGGCGTTATATATCTCCTCCAACCTGTCGGCTTCGATGAGAGTTATCTGGTCATATCGCGCGTCCATACCCGTAGTAGCGATGTGGGTCAGTTTGTCGGCGTAACTCGCCAGATCTTTCTTGTGTTGGCTAGCAACATCTCGAATGCCATCCCTACCCAGCGAGAAGTATTCCTGGCTCATCTTCATGAACATCAATCCAAAGTACTTGTTCTTGTCTCGTATCGGATGCATTTCGGTTCTCCTGACTATCGAGGGACATTCGCGGTCGTTTCCCCGGCCCACCAGAGCGACGACCGGCACAAGGCACGCATATGCGCTGCCTGCCGGCAATCGTGCGCGAACACGAAGGCGCAGCCAAGTAGGCCGCTATTGGCGGTCAGAGACGTATCACTGTCCTGCCAGCAAGTCAATCGGTGCCTACGGCGGTACTGATTGATGAGATCTATGCTGAAGGCGAGCGGTTCTCGGAGAAACTCAAGTAGCAATCGACCCCGCCGCTCGACTGGCATCGGACGGGCTATCCTCGTCTGCCCGGGTCGGTCGTCGCTGGTCGCCGGGATGGGCGGCACCGCGGCGGCGCTGGCCGTGACACGGTGGCTCGAGACCCTGCTGTTCGAAGTGACGGCCACCGATCCCATGAGCTTTCTCGCCGCCGCCGGCGTGCTCCTCGTGATCGTGCTGCTGGCGTCGTACGTCCCGTCCCAGCGCCGCATGGACGGACCTGATGCTCGCGCTACGGCACGAATGAACGCGGCGGGGCCGGCAACCGTCCCGGTCGAGCCGCGATGCAGCCCGTTGTCTCTGACCCCGCGCCTGATTCCCGCCGGCTCCGCAAGCGCGGCGATGGCACTTGTGGCAACTTGAGGCGGAGCCGCGGAAACGCGGGCTCAGGCAGCTACTCGAAATCTTGCGGACAGCCAGTTGCAGCGACGGAAACGCCGCCGGAGCAATCGCGGCGCCCACTCCGACACGGAAACGATGCGCGTGCTGACCCAGGGCGTCGATCCAGATCGATCGGGTGTGGCACACCCAGTGGGCGGCAGGCGAGCAGAGACCTGGCCTGCGGAAAGGAAGGGAACGGCCCGGGAACCGCGCCCCTGCACGATTCCCGGGTAGCGGGTGATGTCTCGGTGTGTCGTGCGGTTACCTCTGGGCTTGTGCGTCCGCCTGGCGCCGGGCTTCCACGGCGTTCCGGAAGTCCTCCCTCGTCTGCGGGGCCGCGGACGCATGGACGTTGATGTAACGGTCGAAGTCCAGCTTCAGGTTGTCGAGCACCGTCGCAAGGGCTTTCACGTGATCGTTGGCGGGCTGCCCTGGAGCGGGCAGCGAGAAGTCTCCCTGGAACAGGATCCGCTCACTGGGAAAGTACGCCACGATCAGACCGTCGGAGTGCGGAACCGGCCACGTGTGGTACAGCTCGACCGTGCGCGTCCCGTCCGAGTAGACCCTTCTGTCTGGAACGGTCTCGATAATCGCCTTCCTCGGATTCCTCGCGAGCGTGTCGTTCAGGAGCGTTCTCGGAGTATTGAGCGCCTTCTCCAGAAACGACGCGTTGTTGGCGTGCGTGACGATGGTGGCGCCCTCGGCCACCATGGCGGGCAACCCTCCGGTGTGATCGGCGTGCGCGTGTGTGTTCACGACGTAGCGGATCGGCTTGTTGGGGACGAGCCGCTTGGCTTCGGCGATGTACGCCAGTGCCCGTGCCTCGCTCTGGCCGGCCTCGAGCATCATGATGTGGTCCCTGAACTCCACGACCAGTGAATCGTAGCTGCCTTGTCCCGTGGTCAATCTGTAGAGCCCCTCACCGAGCTTCTCGGACGTCACTGTCAGCGGAGCCGGCGCTCCACCACCAGCCGCCGCCGGGGGACCGCCGCCACGGCCACCGGCCGGCGCCGGCGCAGGTGCGATCGTGGCGACATCCGCAGGGTTTGCCCTCGCCGCCGTCACGGTGACCTCGAAGAACGGCCATCCACCACGCGTCTGGACGACTCTCGCGGGAACCATGACTCCGCCGAAGTCCTTCCACCCGGTGTACGAGGCCACGATGTGCATGTCGCCCATGATGTTCTCGCCGAGCCAGGTTTCCACGCGTTCGACCATGTTCTGGTCGTTCACGTAGCCATTGACGACATAGTCCCTTCCGGAGGGGGCCTTCACCGCGGGGCTCCAGGACAGCACCGTATAGTTCCGGCCCTCCACGGAACGGCGGCTCGCCGTTGCGTTGTTCTCGGCGGCGCCCTTCAGAAAGCCCCAGGGAGTGATGTAGAGCTCCAGCGAGCCGGCCCACGCCTGCGACACGTCGGCCTGCTGCGGCGTGACCTGCTGGAAGAACGTTCCAGGAGTCACCGTCGTCGAGCCGCCGGCGCCGATGTTGTTGGTCGTTCCCATATGGCGGGATGTCGGGCCCGTCAGGTCGATCACGCGGACGTAGTTGGCGATCGGGCGCATCGGATCGTGCAGCCCTCTGCACTGCATGTCCGCGGCGTTCGCTCCGCACTGCTGAAAGGCCACCTCCCTGGCGGAGCCCGAATACGTGACGGCCCTCACGTCTCCCAACGCCTTTTGCGCGCTCGCGATGACCGCTTTGGCATCCTGCGCCAGGGCATGTCCAGTCAGGAACCCGGCGCACAGCACGACGAGAGCAAGCGTTCTCAACACAGGTCTGTTCTCCTTATTTAGACGCGCCATATCATCGCACGCCTTGGGACGGGATGGACGGACTCGTCCGAGTGGCCGGCGTCCGCGCCGCCAGCGCGACCGTGGACGCGGAGCGGAGGGGCAAAAGCGGGGGCTCTGGACCGATGTGGCCGACACGCCGTTTGCCGCTCGCTGCATGCGACCGCGGGGCCGGAATCGAGCCTATAATGCGCCCGACGGGAGACTGCCGGAACGTGATCGGACTGGACTGGCGCGGTGCGTTTGAAAGGAGAGGCAAGATGACGTGGCGATGGCTGGTGACAGGAATGGCGCCCGCAGCGGTTGTGTTGATCCTTGGGACGCCGGCCGGAGCGTCCGGTCAGGGTGGAGGACTCCCGGCCGCTGTGGCGGCGGAGGCGACGGGAGCGGCCGCTCGGACGCCGTGGGGCGATCCCGACTTCGCTGGCGTCTGGTCTACCGATGACATGCGCGGGATTCCCAGGGAGCGCCCGGACGAGTTGGGGACGCGACGGTATCTGACCGACGAAGAGTTCGCCAGGCGCCAGGCCCAGGACGATGAGACGAGACGGCGAGAAGCCAATCGCGTTGGTGCCTTCCGCAACGATGTGGGCACGCGGACGTTCAGGCAGACCTCCCTCGTCGTGGATCCACCGAACGGGAAGATTCCGTCGCTGACGCCTGAAGGCGAGCAGCGCCGGGCGGCGCGCAACCGGGGCAGCTTCGGGGAAGGGCCGTTCCACGGATTCGAGGATTTCACCTTGTACGACCGGTGCATCACGCGGGGCGTCGTCGGGTCTATGGGACCCGCGATTTACGGCAATGGGGTCACAATCGTGCAAGGCCCGGGGGTCGTCGCCATCAGCTACGAGATGGTGCACGATACGCGAATCATCCCTCTCGATGGTCGCCCGGCGTTGGCTCGAAGCACGCAGTTGTACATGGGTGACGCGCGCGGCCGTTGGGAGGGCGACACGCTGGTCATCGAGACGAGCAACTTCACGGACAGGACTGCGATCGCGGGAGTCCGTCACAGCGACGCGTTACGACTGGTGGAGCGACTCCGCCGTGTAGACGAGGTGACGCTCGACTACGAGGTGACGATTGACGATCCGAAGACGTACACGCGTCCGTGGACGATGGTGCTGCAGTTGACGCAGCCTCCCGGCTTCCGGATGTTTCCCTATGAGTGCCATGAAGGAAACCTGGGTCTGCCGAACATCCTCAGCGCCGAGCGCGCAGAAGACCGGGCACTCGAAGAGGATCTGAAGAAGGGGATCGTTCGTCCGCGGCGGCCCGTGCAGAACGCGACGGAAGAACAGTAGGTCTTCAGGGGGCGGGCTGCCCGCGGGCTGCACCACGGCACCGTGGGGGTGGGCGGCGTAGTGCTGCCGCCGGAGATCCTTGCCGTAGTCGTTGCCGTTCGGCGTCCGTACCAGCGAGTGGATGTGTTCTCGGAACGGGCGCGCAGGATACAGGTGCCGGAGTCCGACGGGCGTCTGGTGATCGAACTCGATCAGGATAACGGGACGCCCGTATCGCATCATGTCGTGCTCCAATACCGAAAGGCTCCCACGGATGTGGGTGTCGAGTATGGCTGGAAGACTACCCTGAGAGGCGCGCGACCGTCACTCGCACACTTACCAGGGCGCTCGAGCAAGCGCCGGGATGACTCGTGGTCACGTGCGCTGTTACGAGGCAGGAACCAGGACCGGCAATGCCCGTGCGGGACCTATACTACCGCCATGATTGTCGGGCCGGGATCGACCATGCGTCCATCGATCCGTGCGTTGTCGGTGGCACTCTGCTCGGCTGCTGCGGTGCTTGCGCTGTCGCACATCGCAGGCGCGTCGCGCACGTCGGCCGCCGGGCAGCCACAGCCATCGGCGGAGACACCGCTCGAACCCCTGGCCGTGTACGACGAGTTGCGGAAGGCCCGGCTTGCATCAGCGGGACGCATCGAACAGGGCCTGCTGCGTCTGGATCGCTTCGACATCACTCTGGACGAAGGTGATCTCTTTCTGCTGGAGCCCGCCGGTGGTCGAGTCACGGGGGCCGTGTTCCTGGGGCGCGGGTCGATCCGCGCGTATCCCCCCGATGCCGTGGAGCATCAGCAACTCAAGAAGCATCTGAAGAGCGACCTGCTCGAGGAGCGGTTCTCACGGCTCGTGCTTCGCTTCAGCGACGACGACCTGGCGGAGCGGGTGCAGGCGATGGCCGTACGTGCCGAGACACGTCGTGACCGCGCCGAGGCGGTGTACGAGGAACGGCACGACGAGCTGTTCCGGCGCCAGTTGTACAACGCCGACAGTCGCGTGCTCGCAGACCTGCTCGACGACGCCGTTGGCGCCTCGAAGCCGGATGGCAGGGCCCGGTATGCGCTGGCCCTCGTGGACAGCGACCGGCGCGGCTGGCTGACCGTGGAAATCGAGCCCCGGAACCTCGAGGAAGTTCAACTCTCCCGCTACGATCGCCGGCTCGAGTCCAGCGAGGTCTTGATGGGCTTCCATGTCTCGAGCGACTTCGACCTTGCCGAGATTCCAGATCCGTGGGCCGGATTCGCCATCGATCCGGCCTCGGTGGAGCGGCCCGCGGACAGAGTGACCGGTGTCGATCTCGGCCTGCCGGTCCGCCCGCTAGAGCCTTCTCGCGAGGGCTGGAAGCCGCGCGCAGAGGTGCCGCTCGTCACCGCTGACGTGTCGATAGACTCCACCGGGAAGGTGAAGGGGACGGCGGCGCTACTCATCCAGCCGTTGCAGCACCTGGGCGCACTCCGACTGCGCATTTCTCCACTGCTCGAGGTGACCGACGTTCGCTGGCGCACCGCGGAGGACGTGGACGCTGCCGGTCTCACGGTTGGCGGCGCGGAGGCCGTACCGTCGGACGAGGGGCTCGACCTCCTGGCTGGCAGACCCCAACAGGCGAGGACCGGTCCGGTGGCTCCGATCGGGGAACGCGTTCACGCTGTTCAGGAGCGTCGCGCACGTCGACTCGATGAGAATCATTTCGAGCCCTGGGTCACGGTGGCGCTGCCCCGGCTGTTCTCGCCAGACGAACCGTTCATCGTCGAGATTGCGTACGAGGGCAAAGTTGTCGAACGGCTGCGGACACGTGACGAGTTCGTCCTGCGCGACACGCTCTACTGGATCCCGGGACACCCGGACAGCCGCCACAGCCGGTTTTATCTGACCTTCCGCGTCCCGCGACGGGAAGACGTGGCGGCCAGCGGCGATCGAGTTGCCGATTCGATCGAGGGTGGCATGCGAATCATCCGCTATGTCAAGCGAACACCAGCCCGCTTCGCCTCGTTTCACGTGGGCCGTTTCAACGTCACGGAGGTCGAGACCGTTGATGGCCTGCCTGTCCAGGTATTCGAGAGTCGTCGTCACCTTGGATTCTCACCTGGTATTACCGCCAGAACGACCGACGATCTCATCGGATCGCTCGGGATGTACCGCGACTATTTCGGACCGTATCCGTTCGGATCGCTGCTCGTGACCGAGACGCCGGCAGCCGGTGGGCAGGCGTTTGCCGGCCTGGTGCTGCTGTCGTATCAGGCGTTTGGTGAGCTGCACACCGGCGAAGCGCAGCTGTTCCGTTCGCACGAAGTCGCGCATCAGTGGTGGGGCGTCGGCGTTGGATGGGAGCACTACCGCGACCAGTGGCTGTCGGAAGGATTCGCGCACTACAGCGCCGCGCTCTATGTGCTGGCGGGACTCGGCAACGACCGTCAGTTCCGCGAGATCCTGTCGGCCTGGCGGCGGGATGTTCTCGGAGAAATCGATATGGCGCAGGCGATGGGCGGCCGCCGCTACGGCTTCCAGCCGGCCGCTCTTCGCCGGAGCCAGGGTGCGCGGTCGGGCCCGCTCGTCGCGGGCGTTCGTCTGCGCTCCGGGGAGACGCCGTTCGACTACCGTCTCATCGTCTATGAGAAGGGCGCTCTGGTCCTCCATATGCTGCGGGCGATGCTGCTGGATCCGGAGACGGGGGAGGACACACGATTTCGCGAAATGATGCGGCGGTTCGCGGTCGAGTACATGCACGGAGTGGCCTCGACGCGCGCGTTCGAGGACGCCGTGTCGGAAGCGTTCGGCGAGCCCATGGGGTGGTTCTTCGATCAATGGGTGTACGGGGTTGCCGTGCCGACGTATCGCCCTGCGCTTCGCGTGTCGCCTGACCCCGGCGATGATGGGACGTACGTCCTGCATGGCACGATTGCGCAGGAAGACGTGCCTGCCGGGTTCAGGATGCCTGTTCCCGTGGCAGTGCACTTCGCTGATGGGCCCCCGCTCGTGCACCAGGTCTGGGTGGACGCCGAGACCGTGGACGTGGAGGTGCCGCTCTCGGCTCGTCCGAGCCGGGTGGAGTTCAATTATCTCGATGCGGTCCTGGCCAGAGTGCGGTGATCGGGCGGCTGATTGATGACGGCGCCGACCAGCAGGCGCTCCAGACGAACGCCCGTCGATCGCGAGCGTTTCCTCGGGGGCGGCTCCGTTCACTATCGATCCGCAGAAGTATCAGTAGCGCGCGCTCCTTTCCGCCATCACGATCGCGTCGAGCGTCATCGTGCGCCCGTCGCTCCAGGCTTTGGCGAAGGCATTGGGCCCCAGTCGCGTCTTGGCGTGCGCGAGCGTCTCATCCAGTCTGTCCCGCTCGGCTTGCCGTGCTGGCGCCCCGATCCGTTGCCGTATCGCCGCCGCCGCACACAGCAACCGGACTGCTGCGGCGTCGCGATGCTGGCGGCCGGCGCAGTAGGAGGAGCAGCTCCAGTTGGCGGGCGACGCCACGCTGATGCCCCAGCTCACGATACCTGGCGACGATCGGCGCGAGTGCCGCGCGGGCGCTCCAGCTTGCCTGCGGCACGGATAACGTGCTGGTGACAGTGACCTGGCGTCAATCCGGCGGGCCCGACATCATGCGGCACTCTGGGAGGCCGCCGAGGAAGAGGCGATGGCCCGCATCTACGGCGGCATTCACTACCGGTTCGATCAGGACGCGGGCCAGGAGGTTGGCAGATCGGTCGCGGAGTTCGTGTTCGCGAATTACATGAGGCCGCGCGGGAGATGAATCGGGTGAATGAAGGCCGACTGTGCTATCGTGCACCCGCGCGCCTGTGAACGACGACTGGGTCCGGGAGCGGCGCGACGCGCGCGAGTTCAGGTCCCATGTGCCAGGTTTGAGCCCACGCCTTCCAGGCGATGAGCGTCCAACGCGGCGGTTTTGTTCCATCTGACGAGCACCAGATATGGCACTCATCCCACGCCGGCCGGTGCCGCCGCTCGAGCTCCCGACGCTGGAGGGGGCGCCGGCCCACCTGCCCGATCCAGCCGCCGAGCATTTCACGCTGGCGGTGTTCTATCGCGGGTATCACTGCCCGGTGTGCCGCAAGTACCTGACAGAGCTCGACGGAATGCTGCAGGACTTTGCGCGCCGCGGCGTGCGCGTGGTCGTGGGCAGTGCCGACACGCGCGAGCGGGCGGAACAGACGCGGTCGGACTGGAAGCTGGAACGCATCAATCTGGCCTATGCGCTCCCGCTCGAGGACGCACGGGCCTGGGGTCTCTACATCTCCACGAGCCGGGGAAAGACGAGCGCTGGCATCGAGGAACCCGCCCGGTTCTCGGAGCCAGGTCTGTTTCTCATCCGGCCTGACGGCACGCTCTACTGGAGCAACGTGTCCTCGATGCCGTTTGCACGGCCGCACTTCGCGGAGATCCTGACAGCCATCGACTTTGCCGTGAAGCACGATTATCCGGCGCGGGGCGAGGCCTGAGACCAGCCACGGGGCCCGCCCCTGTCTTTCGACCGTCGCTCAGGACGACCCCGAGCGGGGTCGAGGGGTGATGTCCGCGCCGAGCGCGCGGCTGGTTGCCAGTCACGTCCGCCTGCTCTCCCTCCGCTGATGGTCGCTGTGTGACCCGGAAGGCCGCATGAGGTGGTCTCCGAGCGCCGCAGGGCGCAGCCCGATGGTCAGCACCTGGGCTAGGTCCTCTGGGCGTCCGCCGTCGCCCAGTTCCTGCACAGCGGCAACCTCAGTACGACGGTGACGCCCGACGGGCGCTTCCGGATGCTCACCGAGAACCCCGACGATTTCGGCGCAGCGCGCATCGTGGTGGTGCGGCATCTGGCTCAGGAGTTGAAGCGGCCTCGGCCATGATTGCGCGGCCGCTCGTGCATCGCCCCGAGCCGCACTTGCGGCCTCGAGCGCCGGAGACACGTCCTTTTGCATTATGATTCGCTCCGTCGTCATCAATCAGATCGCGTGAAGGGAGACAAGGCATGGCAGGATTCACCAGGCGGGGATTCATCACGGCGTCGAGTGCACTGGCCGCGGCACCGGCGCTCACGGTGCTCACGGCGCGTGCTCAGGGACCAGCCCCGGACATCGGCGACCTGCGGGCCGAGAGGGACATCGTGTTCGGCAGGGGCGGGAGCCTGGACCTCGCGCTCGATGTCTACCAGCCTCCCGCAGGCGTGACACCGAGGCGAATGGCGATTGTTCACCTCTTCGGCGGCGGATTCTTCGTCGGCAACAAGAACGCCGGCTACATCATCAACGACGCCAAGGCGCTCGGGGCGCGAGGCTACACGAGCATCTCGGCCACCTACCGTCTCCAGAGCCAGGGCTCCTGGCCGGCGCAGATTCACGACGTCAAAGCCGCGATCCGCTGGACCCGTGCGAATGCCGCCCGCCTCGGCGTCGAGCCCAACAGGATCGCGGTCGCCGGGTACTCGGCTGGCGGCATGCTGGCGCTGATGGCGGCCGGCACCAACGGCAGGAAGGAGTTCGAAGGCGACGGCGGCAACGCCGGCGTCAGCTCCAACGTCAATGCCTGCATCGGTGTCTATCCGCTGGCCAGTGCGCAGACGGCCACGGGCCTGTTTCCGGAGGGACAGGCGACGCCGGAGAACATTGCCGCGGCATCGCCGACGTCCTATATCAGCAACACGTTCGCGCCGACGATTTTCATCCACGGGGCTGGAGACAACACGGTGCCGGCGCAGTCGAGCGTCGATTTCTGGACGAAGCTCAACGGCCTCGGCGTCCCCGCGGCGCTGACGCTGATTCAGGGCGCCGACCATGCCTTCGACAACAGTGCCTTCGACGCCATCGACGTGATGGCGGCATCAATCGATCTCTTCCTCGATCGGCTGCTCGTCAATCCGCAACCGTATCCAACGTTCGGTGGCGGCGGGGGCCGGGGTGGTCGTGGCGGTCGCGGGCAAGGCGCCGCGCCCGGAGGCCGGGGTCAGTAGTTGCGGTAGTCGTGCACTGGCGTGCGCAGCGGCGGCGCCGGGGCTCTGTCTCAGGACGGTCCGTCGCGGCCGACGTCCGCGCCGTGGCCGCACGTGCCTGGTCGGCGCATTTCGGCGCGGTACGTCCTGTTGCCCCGTACAGCCGCGACGTCGGCCCGACCACGGTGACGAAAGGAGACGATATGCGCTCGGTGCTGGTCCTCGTCCTCTTGCTGGCGCCGGGAACTGCATTCGCACAAGGCACGCCGCGAACGCCTGCGGAGTGCGAACGGCTGGCGTCCGTCTCGCTGCCGAACACGACGATCACGCTGGCGCAGGTCGTCGGCGCGGGCGCATTCGCCGTACCGGTGAATCCCGCGGCGCAGGGCGGCGGCGGATCGTCTGCGCTGGCCGGTACACTCGGACCGGTGCCGGCGGTTCCCGGGAGAGTCACGGCCAACACGGCCGGACTCGGCCTCGGGTACAACGGCGGACGCGGCGTCCCCCCGTTCAGTGCCTTGCCTGCGTTCTGCCGCGTGGCGGCCAGGTTGACGCCGTCGCCCTCCTCCGACATTCGCATGGAGCTGTGGCTGCCGATCGCGGAGTGGAATGGGCACTTCCGCGGCACGAGCCCGAACGGCCTTGGCGGTGTCATCAACTACAACGCCATGGGAGTCGGCCTGACCGACGGCTTCGCCGTGGCCAGCACCGACACCGGTCATCAGGGTGGCGACCTCGCCTGGATGCTGGTGCCCGACAGAGTGATCGACTTCGCGGGGCGCGCCATGCACGAAACGACGGTCGCCGGGAAGGCGCTCGCCACGGCGTACTACGGCACCGCACCACGGTACTCGTACATGATCGAGTGCGGCGGCGGCTCTGCAGCCGCGCTGCACGAGGTCCAGAAGTACCCGTCCGACTACGATGGTGTCGTCGTCGGTGGCCACGCCGCTCACCTGACGCGTCAGATCTTCGGGCAGCTCTGGCTCTGGCTCGTCACGCATCCCGACGGCGCCGCGATTCTGCCGGCGGCCAAGCTGGAGATCGTTCACCGGGCCGTTCTGGACCGGTGCGACCTGCTGGACGGCGTGAAGGACGGACTGATCGAGGATCCGACTCGCTGTGTGTTCGATCCGAAGGAGATCGAGTGCGCCTCCGGCGACGGCGCCGACTGCCTGACGACGGCCCAGGTCGAGGCGGTTCGAAGGATCTATTCGGGACCGATCAACCCGCGTACGAACGAGCGGATCTGGTCGCCGCTCTATCCCGGGAGCGAGCTGGACTGGAGCTTCTTTACCGAATCCGC
>CAZDLW010000157.1:0-13140 GCA_964505975.1 uncultured Bifidobacteriaceae bacterium
CGGCCCCCACCGTGGAAGTGATCAGGGGCGACAAACGGGTTCAGGAAGTCGTGACCCAGTAGGTCAGGAGCCGCGATGCGAACCATTCACACGATTCTCGGCATCTTCATCATCGGCGTGTTCGGTGCCATGCCGATGAAGGCGCAGGAGCTGGCGCCGATTCACATCGCCACCGCGCCCGCGCCGCCGATTGCTGACGGGCCTGCGGCGTCGGGCACGGGCAACATCGATGTCCGCCTGCTCGTCGGGCGTTCCACGCTGATCGAGGTGGGAAGCCCGATCTCCCGCGTGTCCTTGACGAGCGCGGATATCGCAGATGCGCTCGTGACCGGGTCCACTCAACTGCTCGTGCACGGCAAGGTCCCGGGGTCCATCTCGATGTTCGTCTGGGACCGGAACGGGACGATCACGCGCTACGAAATTGCGGTCCAGCGCGACCTGGCGCGCCTGGACGAGCAGATGCGCGAGCTGTTTCCGAGAGAGCCGATCCAGGTCCACAGCACCGGCCGGCAGATCGTGCTCTCGGGCACGGTGTCGAGCCCAGAGGTGATGGAGAAGGCGATGAGTGTCGCCGCGGGGTACGTGGAGAAGCGGGACGAGGTCGTGTCCCTGCTGCAGGTGCAGCAGGCATCGACGCAGCAGGTGCTCCTCCGTGTCCGGTTCGCCGAAGTGAGCCGGAGCGCCCTCACCGAACTCGGTGCATCGTTCTTCACGAGTCCAAACGGTGTCAGGAACACGATTGGCCGCACGTCCACGCAGCAGTTCGGCGCTCCGACATTCTCGGAGCTCGAATGGACGAAGGCCAGCGAGGAATTCGGATCGCGGGTCACGAGTGCCTCCGGCCAGATCGACTTCAGCGACTTCCTGAATCTCTTCTTCTTCAATCAGCGCTACGACCTGGGCGTCGTGGTTCGCGCGCTGCAGCAGCGCGGATTGTTCCAGAGCCTCGCGGAGCCCAACCTGGTTGCCGAGAGCGGCAAGGAAGCGAGCTTTCTGGCGGGCGGCGAGTTCCCAATCCCGGTGGCGCAGGGGTCTGGCGCGAACCTCGCCATCTCCGTTCAGTTCAAGGAGTTCGGCATCCGGCTGAACTTCACCCCGACCGTCGTGGGCGACCGCGTGCAGCTCAAGGTACGGCCGGAAGTCAGCACGCTGGATTTCGGCAACGCGGTGATTCTCTCGGGCTTCCGGATTCCGGCGCTGATCACGCGGCGCACCGAGACCGAGCTGGAGCTCCGGAACGGACAGACGTTCGCGATTGCCGGACTCATGAACAACCAGATGCAGTCCACGATGAGCAAGATTCCCGGGGTCGGCGACATCCCGATTCTGGGATACCTCTTCCGGAGCAAGGCCGCTCAGAAAGAGCAGACCGAGCTGGTTGTCATGATCACGCCCGAGATCCTGCCGGACAGCTCTCCCGGTGTGACGCCCGATCTTCCCCGGTATCCGGAGCGATTCCTCGACTCGGTGCCGCAAGACCGATCGCACGTGCCACCGCCGCCGGCGTTCACACAGTCGCGGGCCGTGGACGAGCTGATCCCCGGGCTGACCGCGGAGCAGCGTGAGGCGGTGGAGCGGGCATTCGAGGCCTATGAGCGCGCCGTGCAGGAAGAGCGTGCGCGAGGACAAGAGGCAGCGCTCGTCGCCGGGAAAGGATCGCAAGTCCATGAGGCACCCGTCCCCGACAGCCGGCAGACTGCGAACGGGCTACTGAGCGCGCCGGAGCCGCCACTGGCCGGCGTGCATTCTTCCGCGACCACACCTCACTCCGTTGACACGCCGTCCGTTGGCGTCGCGCGACCGTTGACGGCCAAGCAGCTCGAGGAAGAGGCGCGCCGGCAGAAGCAGGAACAGGCGCGACTGGAGAAACTGGCGCGCGAGCAGGCGAAGCGCGACAAGGCCGCGGCAGAGCGGGCGCGGAAGGAAGCAGAGAAGGCCCGGAAGGAAGAAGCCAAGCGAGCCGAGGCCGAACGGAAACGGCTGGAGAAGCTGGCGCGCGAGCAGGCGAAGCGTGACGCGGAGGCCGCGAAACGGCCGTCGTCGCCAGAGACGGACCTCACCGAGGCCGAGCGCGAGGGGGAACGCCAGCAGGCCCTTGTCGAGGCCGAGACGCAGTTGCGGCTGGCCGAGGCCGCTTACGAGGCGGAGCTGGCCAGGCAGGGCGTGCAGTAGGCATGGAGCGTAGCCCGGCAGGCGCGCCCGGTCCGCTGAGCGGATCATGCGCAGTGCGGGGCGTTCGCAATGAAAGAGCCAGACATGATCAGCCGGTGGCAGCATCTCCAGCGCGATGAGCGTGGCATGTCCTTCGTGTTCGTTGGCGTCGGCTTCATGGCCTTCTTTGCGGCCACCACGCTGGCCATCGACGTGGGCATGTTCATGGCCGCGCGGGCACAGGCGCAGAACGCCGCGGATGCCGGTGCCATTGCCGGGGCCACGGCGCTCGTCTTCAACGACTGGGACGATCGCTCGGCCGGCGGCCCGGCCGTGCAAAGCGCGATCGGCACGGCAATGGAGAACATCGTCATGGGCGAGACGGTCTCGGTGGGCCCCGCAGACGTCACGTTTCCCGTCAGCCCGGATGGTCAGGCCGACCGCGTCAAGGTGGACGTGTTCCGTACGTCCGGCCGAAGCAACCCCGTGGCCACGCTTATCGGACCGGTGTTCGGCATCACCACCGTGGACATAGCTGCCACCGCAACCGCTCGCGCCGCCCCCGCCAACGCCGTGACCTGCGTGAGGCCGTTCATCATTCCCGATCGCTGGGTCGAGCACCAGGGCAACAGCACCTTCGACCGGTACGACCAGCATGGCAACGTGATCGCGAATCCCGACGTGTACGTTCCACCCAGCGACCCCGGATACAACGGCTACCACCCCGTGCGAGACCGCGGGCTGCCACTCGTGCTTCGTGCCGGCACAGGAGGCAACGTCGAGCCGACGATGTACTACTCGTGGAAGATGCCGGATGACATCGGGGCGAACTACTACGAGGACAACATCAAGGGGTGCAATCAGCGTGCGGTTGGCCTGAACACGATTGTTCAGCAGGAGCCCGGCAACATGGTCGGCCCGACGAACCACGGGATCGACGATCTGATAGCACAAGACCCCAATGCGTATTGGGATGCAAACACGCGGTCGGTCGTGAGTCCGCACGGGCGGAGCCCGCGGGTCTTTCCTATTCCGCTCTACGACCCGGACTTCTATCAGAGCGGTATGACCACTGGTCGGAATGCCACGCTGAAGGTGGTCAACTGGATCGGCTTCTTCGTGGAGGGGCGCACGGGGAACCAGGTGTACGGGCGCGTCGTGCCGCTCATCGGCACCATTGATTCCAACCTGGGTCCCGCGCCCGACGGGGCGTATGCCAGGGTCATTCGGCTGGTGCAGTAATCATGACACGACTCATCGCGTCCCTTCTCAGCGAAGACGAGCCGTTCCGCCGCGAGGTGGGTGCTCTGCTCCGGTCCACGTCGGTTCAGGTCATGGTGGCCGACGAACGGTCCGGCCGGGGTGCCATGTCCGACCTCACGATTGTCGACGGCCGTCACGACCCGGCGTCGGCACTGGGTGCCGTGGAACGCCTTCGAGCGGCGGACCCGGCCGGTGCGATCTTCTTCCTCGCCTCCGACGCGAGTCCGGATCTGATCCTCCGCGCCATGCGCGCCGGCGCCAACGAATACTTCGCCTGGCCGCCGGCGCCCGAGGCCGTCGGCGAGGCGCTGCAGCGTACGGCCAGCCGTCGAGCCGCGCTCCCGTCGGCTCAGTCGCACGCCACTACGATTGTCTTTTTCGGTGCCAAGGGCGGTGCGGGTACGACGACGATGGCGGTGAACTGCGCGGTCGATCTCGTGCGGACGAGCAAACGGCCCACCGTGATCGTGGATCTGAAGGCGGGCCTGGGCGAGGTCACGCTGTTCCTTGGCGTACGCAGCCGCTACACGCTGCTCGATGCGCTCGACAACCTGCACAGGCTCGATGCCGAGTTCCTGCGGGAGCTCGTGGTGAAGCACAAGTCCGGCCTCGAGATTCTGGCCTCCTCGGACCTGTTCGACCGACCCGGCGGCGGGGACACCGCCGCACTCGAAGAGGTGTTTCGCCTCCTCGGCCGCGAGTACGAGTACATCGTGATCGACGCCGGCGCGCAGATGAACGTCTGCACGGTGTCGGCGCTGTACACCGCCGACACGATTTGTCTGGTGGCCAACCCGGATGTCCCGTCGGTGCGCAACGCACAGCGTCTGCTGGATCGCATCGGCCAGCTCGGCGCCTCGAGCGAACGTGTCCGCGTGCTGCTCAATCGTGCGGCCGAGCCTTATCCGATTCCGCTTGCGCAGATCCAGAACGCGCTCGGCCACGGCATCTACCACACCTTCTGCAGCGACTACCGCACGGTTTCGGCCGCCTTGAACTCGGGCGTTCCGCTCACGCTCGCAGGCAATACCGAGCTCGCGTCGCAGTTCGAGAGCTTCACGCGACGGGTGCTCAATCTGGGTAACGACGCCGGTGGAGAGGCGAACCGGCGCACGGGCCCGCTTCGGCTGGAACGTCTCGCCTCGCTCTGGTAAACATCGATGTCCGCAGCCCCTTCGATCGCGACACATTCGACGCCACCGCCACGCCCGGTTCCCGGCGGTCCTGCGCCTCCGCGAAGCCAGGCGCCCAGGCAGCAGTACCTGGCGCTCAGGGCCAACGTCCATCGCAAGCTCCTCAACCGGCTGAATCTCGAGGCGCTCGCCCAGGTGGATCGGGCGCGGGCGGAGGGAGAGATCCGCACGCTGCTCGGCCAGTTGCTCGCCGAGGAGTCCACGCCGCTGAGCCTGGGCGAGCGCGAGACCCTCTTCGCCGAGGTGCTGGACGACGTATTCGGGCTCGGCCCGCTGGAGCCGCTGCTGCGCGACCCTTCGATCAACGACATCCTCGTCAACACGCACCGGAACGTGTTCGTCGAGCGCGCGGGCCTTCTCGAGCGGGTCACAGCGACCTTTCAGGACGACGCGCACCTGCTGAGAGTCATCGACCGCATTGTCAGCCGGATCGGACGGCGTGTGGACGACAGCTCGCCGATGGTGGACGCGCGGCTCGCCGACGGTTCCCGCGTCAACGCGATCATTCCGCCCCTGGCCGTTGATGGTCCGCTGCTGTCGATACGCCGCTTTCCGGCGGAGCGGCTGCGGGCACAGGACCTGGTGTCGTTGGGCGCGCTCACGGCGCCCATGCTCGAGTTCCTGTCACACTGCGTGTCCGCCCGCCTCAATTGCCTGATCAGCGGGGGCACCGGTGCCGGCAAGACCACCCTGCTCAACGTGTTGTCGAGCTTCATTTCCTCACGCGAGCGGATCGTGACCATCGAAGACGCCGCTGAGCTGCAGTTGCACCAGGAGCACGTCGCCAGGCTCGAAACCCGCCCGGCGAACGTGGAGGGCAAGGGCGCTGTCCGCCAGCGCCAACTGGTCGTCAACGCGCTTCGTATGCGCCCGGACCGCATCGTCATCGGCGAAGTGCGCGGCGAGGAAGCGCTCGACATGCTGCAGGCGATGAACACCGGACACGACGGTTCGCTGACGACGGTACACGCCAACTCGCCGCGCGATGCGCTGACGCGCATCGAGACGATGATCGCCATGGGCACGACGAACCTGCCGGAACGCGCGATGCGCCACCAGATTTCGTCGGCCATCCAGATCATCGTGCAGCAGACGCGTCTGGCCGACGGCTCTCGCAAGGTGACCAGCGTCAGCGAGATCACGGGCATGGAAGGCGACATCATCACGATGCAGGACATCTTCGTCTTCGAGAAGGCCGGTGTCAGCAAGGAAGGAAAAGTCCTGGGGCGCTTCCGCGCCACCGGTGTGCGGCCCAAGTGTGCGGAACGCCTGAAGGCCGCCGGCATCAACCTCCCGACGGAGATGTTCGAAGGCGTCTGGGAGGTCCGGTAATGTTGCCGGCCCTCGTCGTCTTCGTCGTGGTCACGAGCCTGTGCATGGGGCTGTACGTGGCCGCGATGCGGCTGCCGGCGCTTCTCGAGCAGCGCCGGCTGGAGCGACGCTTGCGCGAGCTCTCGGTGCGTGAAGACGGTCAGGATGTGACGCTGCTGGCCCAGCAGACTGCCAGCCCACTCCCGCTCGTGGACCGGTTGATTGGCGGCACGGGGGCAGGCCCGTCGCTGACCAGACTGATCGAACAATCGGGAGTCCGGACCACGGCCGGTACCGTCGTGCTCTCGAGTGTCGCGTCGGGTCTGGCCACGGGACTCGTGACTCTGTGGGTGATGCGGCAGCCCGTTGCGGCCCTCGCGGCCGGACTGGTTGGAAGCCTGCTCCCGCTGGCCTGGTTGAAATTGAAGCGCGCCGCGCGGTTCAAGCAATTCGAGGAGCAGTTTCCAGAGGCCCTCGATCTGCTGTCACGCGCGCTGCGTTCCGGCCATGCGTTCCAGAGCGCCATGGGCATGGTGGCCGAAGAGCTCCCGGCGCCGGTGGGAGCCGAGTTCCGCAAGAGCTTCGATCAGCAGAACTTCGGCCTGCCGTTGCGGGATGCGCTCAATCAACTGGCCGAGCGCGTGCCGCTCGTCGACGTCCGCTTTTTCGTGACCGCGGTGTCCATCCAGCGCGAGACGGGCGGCAACCTGGCCGAGATCCTGGACAACCTGGCGCACGTTGTTCGCGAGCGTTTCAAGATCCTGCGTCAGGTGCGCGTCCACACTGCGCACGGGCGGTTCACCGGATACGTGCTGCTGGCGCTTCCCGCCGCGCTCGGGCTGGCACTCTCGTTCATCAATCCGGATCACATGCGGCAGCTCTTCTACGAGCGTATGGGACAGACGATGCTCGTGGCGGCCATGGTGATGCAGGCAATCGGCTACATCTGGATCCGCCGAGTGATCAAGATCGAGGTCTGACGTGACGCTGCTGCTGCCGGTTCTGGCGTTCCTGTTCGTGTCGTTGCTGGTCGCCGCGGCCGCCATGGCGCTGATGCCCCGGCCGACCCTGGCCATCGAGCGACGGCTCGGCGAGGTTACCGGGCTGCCGAATGTGCCGGTCGGCGAGACCTCCGCGCTTCGTCCCGTGGCCGTGAGGACGTTGAAGCGTCTGGGCGGCGTGATGCCAACCTCGTCGTCGGAGCGCCCGAAGCTGCAGCAGCGGCTCATCTGCGCAGGATTCCGGGGAGCGGAGGCTCTGCCGGTCTTCATCGGGCTCAGGGTGGGGTGCACGATCGCCGCGTTCGTGGCGCTTTCGACGCCGATCTTCGGCCGGGCCAACCTGCTCGTGGCCCTCGGTGTCGCCGCGGTGGCATACGTGCTGCCCCCAATGGTGCTCGCCCGCCTGGCGGCCGCGCGCCAGCATCGCATCAGGCTGTCGCTGCCCGACGCGCTGGATCTGCTCGTCGTCAGTGTCGAAGCCGGGTTGGGTCTGGACCAGGCCCTGCAGCGTGTCGGGGAGGAACTGGGAGCAGCGCACCCGGAGTTGTCGCAGGAGCTGCGGCTCGTGAACCTCGAGATGCGTGCCGGCAAGGCGCGGTCGGAGGCGCTGCGCAATCTGGCCGAACGCACCGGTGTGGACGACCTGTCGTCGCTCGTGGCCATGCTCGTCCAGACCGACAAGTTCGGCACGAGCGTGGCGCAGTCGCTGCGCGTGCACTCCGACACGCTGCGTACCAAGCGCCGCCAGCGC
Organism: uncultured Bifidobacteriaceae bacterium; assembly: GCA_964505975.1. GTDB lineage: Bacteria > Acidobacteriota > Vicinamibacteria > Vicinamibacterales > UBA2999 > Gp6-AA40. Next base: position 7,671 of record CAZDLW010000157.1, read on the forward strand.
GCGGAAGAGGCGGCGGCGAAGACCGGCGTCAAGATGGTGTTCCCGTTGGTGTTCTGCATCTTCCCGGCGATCTGGGTCGTCACGATCGGACCCGCCGCCATCAAGTTCGTGGAAGTCCTCTTTCCGCTGGCGAACAAATGACGCCGCCACAGGTGCCCGCAACGCTCGAGGAGGTCGGCATTGGCATCGACCGCATCGAGCAGCTCCTGATCAAGACGCTGTACGGGGGCGAGGCCACCGGACTGGCCATGGCCGACCATCTGCGCCTGCCCTACTCGCTGCTCGATCCGCTCGTGCAGCGACTGCGCGCCGAGCGTCTCGTCGAGGTCCGCGGCGCTGCCGGAGCGGCTGGTGCCGGGTACCGGTACGCGCTCACCGATCTGGGTCGCGAACGTGCGCTGCAGTACCTCGCGATCAGCCACTATACCGGCGCCGTACCAGTGCCGCTCTCGAGCTATGTGGCGCGCATGCGCGAGCTGGACGCGTCGCGCCGCTTTCTCGATCGGGCCCGGCTGCGCGACGGCTTCTCACACCTGGTGGTGAGCGACGAGGTACTCGAACAGCTCGGGCCGGCCGCGAACGCGAACAAGGCAATCTTTCTCTACGGGCCGCCGGGCAATGGCAAGACCGTCCTGGCGGAGGGTCTCGGACGAGCGCTCGGGGGCGAGATGTACATGCCCTACGCCATCGATATCGAGGGGCACATCATCGCGATGTTCGACCCGATCAATCACGAGCCCCTCGATGCCGACGAGCCCGACGTGTCCAGCGTCATCGCCGGCCCGGCGCGAGATCGTCGATGGGTGCGCATCAGGCGGCCCGTCGTTGTCGTGGGCGGCGAGCTGACGCTCGACATGCTCGACCTGACGTTCAACCCGCTCGCGCGTTTCTACGAGGCACCGCTGCAGCTGAAGGCGAACGGGGGGGTGTTCCTGGTGGACGACTTCGGGCGGCAGCGCATCCGCCCGGAGGACCTGTTGAACCGCTGGATCGTTCCCCTGGAAAGCCGCGTGGACTACCTGACGCTGCACACCGGCAAGAAGTTCGAGGTGCCGTTCGACGTCCTCGTCGTGTTCGCGACAAACCTCGATCCGACCTCGCTCGCCGACGAAGCGTTTCTCCGGCGCATCCCGTACAAGATCGCCGTCGACAACCCCACGAACGAGCAGTTCACGCGCATCTTCGAGCTCAACTGCCGCCGGCGCGACCTCCGGTTCCACCCGGTGATTGTGGCCTACCTGCAGCGCCGCCACTACGCCCCGGCCGGCCGCCCGCTGCGGGCCTGCCACCCGCGCGATCTCCTGGATCAGGTGACGGCGCTGTGCCGCTATCGAGGCATCACGCCGACGATTACCCGCGAGCTCCTGGATGCCGCGTGCGCTGCATACTTCGTCGGGGATACGGACAAGGACGTGGCGCCGATATCGCGTCGCCGTCGACGACGCGATCGGGTGGCTCATGGGACGACGTGATCCTGTCTCGACGCTGAGGCTCGTCCATCAACGGACCGACACGACCGTGGCGTGTGACCTCGAGATCGCGACGACGCGGGCGACTCGACGGAGGGGTCTGCTCGGCCGCCAGACATTCGATGCATCCGCCGCATTGATCCTGGCCCCGTGTGTCGCGATCCACACGATGTTCATGCAGTTTGCGATTGATCTGGTCTTCGTGGACGAAGACGGGCGCGCCTTGAAGGTGGTGCCGGAGCTGAAGCCATGGCGCATCGCCATAGAGCCCCTGGCGCACGCCGCAATCGAACTCCCGGCGCGCAGCGTCTGCGAACATGGTGTCGGCGTGGGCGACCGGCTGTACCTGCGCGCGCCTGACGGCCATCGCGTGCTGCTGTCGGTGGGTGATCTCAGGGGATGCGTGTGCTGAGCCTCAACCGGCGGCGCGATCCGGAGGTGGCCGCGGAGCAGCAGTACGCGCTCCTCATGGTCAGCGAGGAGCAGCTCAATCAGCTGATTCGCCGGCAGGCGATGCGGCAGGTGAACCGCCGCCCCGCCCCACGCCTTCCACCGGCGTACCTGCCGCCTCGGCGCGTCGGACAGCAGCTGGCCCGCATGGCCGCCGTGTTGGTGGCGCTCGGGGCGGCCGCCGGCGCATGGCTCTGGACGCCGCGCACGGTGCTTGCGGAGATGCTCCCGTCGCGCTGGCCCTGGGTGCAGGTACGTGCCTCGCCGCTCGTGACGGGTGCGAGCTTCAGTGTCATGGCCGCATCGGCTCGAAGCGCGGATGCGGCAGGCACTGTGATGGGCCGGCTCCAGGACATGGGCTTTCCCGCGTTCGCCACCACGCGGCAGGATGCCGGGCGATCCATGCCGAGCTATCAGGTGATGGTTGGACCGTACGTCTCGCTCGATGAGGCCGAAGGGACACTGCACCGGCTCTCGACGGCCGGCTTCTCCAGTGCGCGCCTCTCCATCGATGCGAGCCTGCGTCATGTCACGCGCGATCCCGTGCCCATCGCGGTCTTGTCGGACATGCCGGCGGTAGTGCTCGTTGGCGCACCAGGGCGCGTAGCGCTGGCGCTCGAGCTGCCGGACACGCCGCGACGCGTCGCATCTCGCCGCGTGAGCGACACCGTCGTGGAAGTGGAAGCGGGTCCCATTGCGGGTCCAGTCCGGTCCAGAACCTGGAGTGCACCTGAAGGTGTCCACTTGGTTCAGCGCGTGTCGATTGACGGATCCACGTCGGGTGGTGCATCCCACGGTGTCGATCGGAGCGAGCCCGACATGCTCCTCCGCGCGCAGCTCTCGGTGCCCGCGTTCGTGCGGTCGGATGTGCGCGTCGAAGGACGGCGCGTGTACGTCGATCTCACATGGCCATCGGTCGCCGGCGAGATTGTCCCTCTCACGCGCCAGCCGCCCACTGCGACCGCCATGGCGGCCCGAGATCCCGGCCGCTCACCATCGCCAGCGCCGGGCGCATCGGTGGAGCCGCTGCTCGCCGCGATCGATCGATTCGAGGAAGTCGTGCCATTTCTGCTGTCTGCGCCCACGGCGTCGCCCGAGGTGCTCGCCGCGCTGGATCAGACCGTGGCCGTGCTCGAACGGACGCTCCAGGCGATGCCCGTGCCGCCCGAGGCCGCGGCCGGCCATGGCATCCTCATGACGGCCACGCGCGCGGCGCGACGGGGGCTGGAGCCGACGTTCGGCGGCGATCGGCCGGCACAGATGCATCAGGCAATCGGGTTGTTCGAATCCGGTAAATCGCAGGCCGTGCGCGACACGCGCCCCTGATTCGCCCACGCCCGCGGCGGAGTATCGTGGGGCCTCCGTGTGCTGCCCGCGAGCCTACGACGCGGGAGGCGCAATCAGCCACACGGCGCCAACCAGAATCGCCAGGATGGCAGTGGTCGTCAACATGGCCCGGTGAGTGGTCCGGCGTGCATCCGTGCGTGTGCCAGCCACACCGAGGCAGGCGGCAAACGCCGTCATGGCCACCACGGTGCCGGCGCCAAAGGCAGCGACATAGAGGAGCGAGGCTCCACGCGTCGGCATGGCCAGCGCAGGGAGTACGCCAAGGAAGTGCGAGCTGCCGGCCAGGCCGTGGAGCACACCCATACAGAACGAGGCATGCCCGTGTCCCAGCCGGCGTAGCCACCGAGGCCCAGCCTGCACGTGGAGATGGTCGTGGGCGAAGCTCCCGTGCACGTGCACGGCGCTTCGGAGGCGGAGACTGCGGCGCAGTGCCCACACGCCAAGCGCGATGAGCGCTGCGCCAACCAGCCGTTCACTCCACTCCGAGATCGTCTCGACAGATGGAAGCCACTCCCGCACGAGGACGGCCAGGACAGCGACGAGGACGGCTCCGGATGCATGACCCAGCCCCCATGTCCAGCCCACACGCCAGCCGCGTCTGCCGTCTTCGAGAGCCAGGGGTGCCACTGCCGCCAGGTGGTCCGGGCCGGAGAAGACGTGAAAGCATCCGGCCAGGGCGCCGGTGATGGCGGTCAGCATGTGACTCCGAGTGTAATCCACGATGAGGATCGCCCGTGGCCGCGTCGCGTTCAGGGAGCACGCCGACTACTTCGGCGCCATGCGAATCGCCCCATCCAGTCGAATGACCTCACCGTTGAGCATCTCGTTCTCGAAGATGTGCCGGACGAGCGCGGCATATTCCGGCGGACGTCCGAGCCGGGGCGGAAACGGAACCTGCTGCGCCAGGGACTCGCGGGCAGCCTGGGGCAGTCCGGCCAGCAGTGGCGTGTCGAAGGTGCCGGGCGCGATGGTCATGACGCGGATGCCGATCCGCGCGAACTCGCGCGCGAGCGGCAGCGTCAGCGCGACGATGCCCCCTTTCGACGCGGCGTAGGCGGCCTGGCCGATCTGGCCATCGAAGGCGGCCACCGAGGCCGTGTTCACGATGACGCCGCGCTCTCCGGCGTCGTTCGGCTCGTTGGTCGACATCGCGGCCGCAGCCAGGCGGATGGCGTTGAAGGTACCAATGAGGTTGATGTGGATGGCGCGCATGAAGTGCGCGAGGGGCTGCACGCCCTCCTTTCCGAGCACGCGCTCGGCGACGGCAATGCCGGCTGCGTTGACCAGGCCGTGAAGACCACCGAACTCGCGCCGGGCCACATCGATGGCACGCTCGATTGCCGTTTCGTCGGTGACGTCGGCACGCACGACGCGGACGGCGCTGTCGTCCACCAACTGGCGTGGCGTCCTGGTGCGGTCGTCCACGTCCGCGATGACAACGCGCCCGCCGGCCTCGACGATGGCGTCCACGGTTGCGGCGCCGAGGCCGGAGGCGCCACCGGTGACCAGGACCGTTCGTCCTTCGAGGTGCATGACGGAATGGTAACCGGTGAGGCGGCGCGGAGCCCGCGGTCAGTTAAAGGGAGCAGCAAGCGTGGCCAGGGACAGGACGGCGCACATGAAACCGGCACGGACCAATGCCCGCGTCGTCGGCCGTGCCCTGGTGCGCCGGTAGGCGGGCGCTCGAAAGACCACTCCTCGGGAACCAGATGGGCAGCGCAGGCCGACCTCCTTCAGGTCGAAGACTGACTGCGGGCCGAGGAACGAAGATGGCCGATCGAGATTCTACACGACGTCCTTGTGCACGACGGCCTGGACGTCCTGCTTCTTGTGGCCGCCGGCGCCGAGCCCCTGAATCTGGATGGTTGGCTGCTCCTTGAGCACCTGCTGCCGGTACAGCCGCTCCATCTCCATGTGATGCTGGATTTCCTCCGGCGACATCTGCGCCCGCTTGCGTGCCGCGAGCTTTTCTTCACGGGCGTTCTTGGCCACGCCGAGCTTGTCGAGGTCGGTCTGCGCCCCGGCCGCCACGGCGTCGGCGTTGAGCTCGAGCGTATGTTCCCGGCTCGTGAGTGGCACGTGCTTGTTGCCGGCGAAGATCTCGTGCCGCCCATGATCTTCGTACCACTTCGTCAGGGTAGCCGTCATGTGCATCTTCTCGATGATGTTCCGCCAGCCGATGCCGGTGTTGTACGCACAGAAGG
>CAZDLW010000158.1:0-13032 GCA_964505975.1 uncultured Bifidobacteriaceae bacterium
GTTGTCGAAGTGGCCGATATTGGCCACGATGGCCTTGTCCTTCATCCTCGACATGTGCTCGGCCGTGATGATGTTGAAGTTGCCGGTCGCGGTGACGAAGATATCAGCGGTCGACACCACGTCCTGGAGCGTGTTCACTTCGTAGCCTTCCATGGCCGCCTGCAGCGCGCAGATCGGGTCGATCTCGGTGACGACCACGCGGCAGCCCTGCCCGCGCAGCGCCTGCGCGCAGCCCTTGCCCACTTCGCCAAAGCCCAGTACCACCGCGACCTTGCCGCCAAGCATGACGTCCGTGGCGCGATTGAGGCCATCGATGACGGAGTGCCGGCATCCGTAGATGTTGTCGAACTTGCTCTTGGTCACTGAGTCGTTGACGTTGATCCCCGGGAACATCAACGTGCCAGCCTCCTGCATCTGATACAGCCGGTGCACGCCCGTCGTCGTTTCCTCGCTCACGCCGCGAATCCCCTGGGCGATCGAGGTCCACCGCTTCGGGCGCGCCTTCAGCTCGCTGCCGATCTTGTTCAGGATGACGCCCCACTCCTCGGGGTCGGTTTCCGGGTTGAACGCCGGGACCTTGCCGGCCTTCTCGAACTCGAACGCCTTGTGGACGAAGAGGGTGGCATCGCCGCCGTCATCCACGATCAGCGAGGGACCCTGGTCATCCGGCCACACGAGCGCTTCGGTCGTACACCACCAGTACTCCTCCAGTGTCTCGCCCTTCCACGCAAAGACGGGGATGCCCTTCGGATGCTCCGCCGTACCGCCGGTTTCCGGCCTGCCCACCACCACCGCGGCGGCCGCATGGTCCTGGGTCGAAAAGATGTTGCACGAGACCCAGCGCACGTCCGCCCCGAGCTCGGCCAGCGTCTCGATGAGGACACCGGTCTGAATCGTCATGTGGAGGCTGCCCATGATGCGCGAGCCAGCCAGCGGCTTCTGCCCGGCGTACCGCTTGCGGATGGCCATCAAGCCGGGCATCTCGCCCTCGGCCAGCCGGAGCTCCTTCCGTCCCCACTCCGCAAGGGTCAAATCGGCCACCTTGTACGGCGAGCGCCCCGCCTTCTCGGCCGCCTCGAACGAGTGCATCTTGTCGGACACAACAGTTGCCATGTTGTCTTCTCCTGCGGCGACCGTCCTTCGACCGATCCAGGAACTCTGGAAGCCCTCGAAGGAGTTCGCACCGCTCTGCGTGACATGAGCGCCCCGCATGCGCCCGGCATGCGGGCCGATTATCGCCTGGCGGCGACCGCCGCGAACAGCGCCGGCCCCTTGGCATCCGGATCGACCGGCAGCGCCCGGACACGCACGTCGCTGAAACCCGCGCCCGAGAGAAACCGGTTGATCTGCTTGTCGGTGAATCCGAGCCACACGTGGCCCATCTGCTGCTGGTACTCCTGCCGATCGTGCGGCAGCATATCGACGACGAGCACGCGCCCGCCTGGTTTCAACACGCGCGAAACCTCTGACAACGTCCGCGTTGGCGCCGGCGAATAATGCAGCACCAGCGAGAGCATCGCCACGTCCAGATCACCCGCGTCGATCGGGAGATTTTCGAGCTCTCCCTGCCGGAGCTCCACGTTGTGCGCGCCCTTCAGGCGCTGGTGCGCGGCGTCGAGCATGTCCGCCGACGCGTCGACCGAGACGACCCGGTGCACGTACGGTGCGACGGTTTCGGTGAACTGTCCCGTCCCACAACCCAGGTCCCCGACGACGAGTGCAGGATCGATCAGCCCCAGGACCGCCCACAGGGAGAAGTGCTCACCGAAGAGGTCGCGGCGGAGCCGATCCCATTCTCCCGCAGCGGTGGCGAAGAACTCCTGCGACTTCGCGCGACGTCGTGCCAGGACGCCACGCAGCCGCCGATCGTCCTGGCTGGCGCCATGCGTGGCGGCCACCTGCTCGCGGATGAGCGGCCAGAGCCGCTTGGCCGCCGGATCGAGGTCCTCGACCGGCATGCTGTAGAACCGGCTGGTCGTATCCCGCCGCGAGGTGACCCAGTCGTCGTCGGCGAGGGTCTTCAGGTGCCGGCTGACGCTGGACTGGGGCATCTGCAACACCGCACACAGCTCCGACACCGTCAGCTCGTGCTTCTCGAGCAGCAGCAGCATGCGGCACCGCGTCGGGTCCGACAGCGCCGACATGTGGTCGAGGATGGTGACCATCTATCCGTATATCCGGATGCAATGATACAAGACCCGGCCCGCCCGGTCAACCCACACGGGTAGTGGGCTGACGCCGTGCACGAGCCCACCGCGATACCCTCTGCGTCCGCCCGGCGGATCAGGCGGATCCATCCATGCCGGAATTCCCATTCCGCCGCCGCTGGAGCACGCCATTGTCGTGGCGCTGCAACTGACGGAGGAGCGCATCGAGCAGTGGAGCCTGTTCTGCGCGGAGCTTCCGCCTTGCCGCCTCGATCGGGAAGAAGTCGGCGCGGTCGATCTCGAGGAACTCACGCCATCGGCCGGACTTGGGGGGCCATTCCATTCTGAAGTGGTTGCTGCGAAGGGTTGTGGGATCGCAATCGCCTTCGAACGCCCAGGCGTGCACCACCTTGCCTCCCTTCTGCACGATCTGCCCGAGACTGACGAAGGGGCCGCGGGCCTCGATGCCGGTCTCCTCCGCGAACTCACGCTCCGCGGCCGCCAGCAGATCCTCGCCCTCGTTCGGTTCGCCCTTGGGAATCGTCCAGACGCCCTCGTCCTTGCGCGCCCAGAGCGGTCCCCCTGGATGCGCCAGCAGCACCTGCACCTCACCCTGGCTTCGGCGATACATCACGAGACCGGCGGCAATCCTGGGCATCAGAACCGCAACGTGTACACCAGTTTGCTCGCGGCCCGATTGTCGAGCGTCTGGAAGCGCCGCACACCCGCCTCCTCGAATTCCTGCCAGTTGTGCACGTGGACGACCAACGAGTCGTTGCCGGGCCGCTGGATCCACCGCAGCTGCCATCCGAGCATACCGCTGACGCTGTCGTACTGCAGATCGTTCGCGATCCGGCGTCGCGTGACGCGCACGCGCTGGATGCGCGGGCGCGACATGCCCTGCACATCCCCACCACAGACCCAGGCCCACGCGGCGCAACGACGTGTCCGGTGCCCCACGGGATTGCACAACGAGACGCGCTCACTCACAGCTGCTGTTCGAGTTCGGCGACGAGGTGGTCGAGCTCGGCGGCAACGGCACGCACCGTGTCCGGCTGGCTCAAGTCCACGCCGGCGCGCGACAGCAGTGTCATCGGGTACTCGCTGCCGCCGGCGCTCAACAACGCAAGGTAGCGGTCCACGGCGTTCTGTCTCCGTCCTGGCTCCGTCGCGCGTACGTCCTGCATCAGCCGCGCCGTGGACGCAAAGCACGTGGCGTACTGGTAGACGTAGTACGGAGTACTGAAGAAGTGGGGGATCCGCGACCAGGTGACGCGCGAGAGGACCTCCTCGTCGATGACGTCCCCGTAGTACTCCCGCAGCAGGGCTGCGTACGTGCGGTTGAGGACCTCGGCGGTGACCGGCTGGTCCTGCTCGACGAGTCGATGCGCCTGCAGCTCGAAGTCGGCGAACATCACCTGCGTGTAGAAAGTGCTGGCGATACTGTCGATGGCATGCTGCAGCAGCACGATCCGCTCGTCCCGGCTCCGCGCACGATCGAGCATGAAATCGAGGAACAACGCCTCGCTCAGCGTGGAGGGGACTTCGGCCACGAAAATCGTGTAGCCGGCGTAGACGAAGGGCTGTGCGCGATGCGACGCCAGCGTGTGCATCGAGTGCCCCATCTCGTGCGCCAGCGTGAAGACCGCGTCGAGCGTTTCGTTGTAGTTGAGCAGCATGTACGGGTGCGCCCCGTAGACCGGCGCCGAGTAGGCGCCGCTCCGTTTGCCGGCGTTCTCGAAGACATCGACCCACCGGCCCTCGAAGGCCTCGCGCACCTGCTGCTGGTAGTCGCGTCCGAGCGGAGCGACGGACTCCACGATCCACGCGACCACCTGGTCGTACGGGTATCTCGCGTCGTACTCGACGAGCGGCACCGAGACATCGAACAACCGATAGGTCTCGACCTGCAGTACACGCCGGCGAAGCCGGTGATAGCGGCGCAAGGGCTCCACACCCTCTTTGGTGACGCGGATCAGGGTTTCCACGACCGAGGTCGGGATGTTGTTCCCATGCAGGGCGGCGTCGAGCGTCGTGGCATACCCTCGCGCGCGGGCATGGAACCAGTCGCGCTGCAGGACGCCGTTGTACAGCGCTGCGTAGGTATTCTCGTGGGTCGCATACGACTGATGGAACGCCCGATAGGCGGTCGCCCGATCCCCCTGGTGCCGGCTCGTCTCGATGAGCGCCCGGTAGCGTGCGTAGGTCAGCGTGACCTGCTCGCCCGTGGTCAGGGTGACGACCGGAAACTGCATGTCGGCCGTCGTCATCGCCGCGTAGCAGTCGTGCGGAACGCTGTTGAAACGTCCGGCGTAGGACAGCAGCCGCTCGCCCGGTTCGTCCAGCACGTGCTCCTGTTCGTGGAACAGGCTCTCGATGGCGAATCGATAGACCGCCAGCGCCTCGTGCCGATCCATCCAGCCTCTGACGGTCTCGAGCGCGATGGCCAACAGCTCGGGATTGAACCAGGCGCTCGCCTGCTGCTGCCGGGCAAACAGGATCTGCACCTGCTGGCGGCGGGCATTGATGGCGTTGTCACGCTGGTCCTCGTCGTACTGGAGCGAGGCGTAGTACCAGACCCGGTAGCTCAGCTCGCCCATGCCGTCCATGGCATGAAACGCGTTCAGGAGCTCATCGGGGCCCCGCGCCAATGTCCCCTGGAGCTGGCGGAACGACTCCACCGCCGCCTCCAGTTGCCGATACGAGGTCAGCCACTCGTCCCAACTGCCGCAAATCGCAGTGAGATCCCACCTGTAGCGCGACGGAACCACGTTTCGCGTGGGAGGCGCTCCAGATCCCGGACGATAGGTCTCGAGAGAAGGCATCCACGCCATCTTACGTGACTCCCGCCGATCGCGGGTCAGCTCGAGGGATGCAGGCGCGTCCGGGCTCATCCCCGGAGCAGTTCGGCCAGCGCCCGGTACTCCGCCGGCATCGATATCGATTGGCGCGGGCGCGTCAGGAGATCAGCGAGCGCCGGCGGGAGGGGCACGGGCTCACCGATCGCGGGCTCCACCACCTCGCGAAACTTCGCCGGGTGAGCCGTGGCCAGGAAGACGCCGACCGCGTCGGGACCCGCCTCCGCGAGCGCGTCGTGTAACGCCAGCCATCCGATTGCACTGTGCGGATCCATCAGGTAGCGGTGCCGTCGGTAGACGGCTCGGATCTCCGCCACTACCCGATCGTCCGCGTACGCGGCCCCGACCACGTCGCGGCGAAGACGCTCCAGATCACCGCCGTACATGGCCTGCATGCGCTCGAAGTTGCTGGGCGCGCCCACATCCATCGCGTTGGCCACCGTGTGCACCGAAGGCCGCGGGGTGTACACCCCGGAGCGCAGGTACTGCGGAACGACGTCGTTCACATTGGTTGCCGCCACGAACCGTCTGACCGGAAGGCCGATGCGCCTGGCAATCAGGCCGGCGGTCAGGTTTCCGAAGTTGCCGCTCGGCACGGAGACGATCGGGCACTCACACGCCGTCAGCGTGAAGTAGTACAAGACCTGCGGCAGCAGCCGGCCGAGATTCAGCGAGTTCGCGGGCGTGAGCCAGACGTGCCTGCGCAGATCGTCGTCGGCAAACGCCCGTTTGACGAGGCGTTGGCAGTCATCGAAGGTTCCGCGAACCGCGAGCGCCGTGATGTTCTCGCCGAGCGACGCCATCTGCGCCTCCTGCACGTCGCTCACCTGCCCTTCCGGGTACAGCACCACCACACGCGCGTCGGGCACGCGATGGAATGCCTGCGCCACGGCACCGCCCGTGTCGCCCGAGGTCGCCACCAGGATCGTGAGCGGCGTACCGTCGGTGAAGTAGTGCAGCAGCCGCGCCTGCATACGTGCCCCTACGTCCTTGAAAGCGAGCGTAGGGCCGTGAAACAGCTCGAGCACCCAGACCCTGTCGGTGACCTGGACCAGTGGGATTGGAAAACTGAGCGCGTCGCGCACGAGTGGCCGCAAGGCCTCGGTCGTGATTTCGTCCCGCAACAGATGCCCGCCCACCAGGGTACCGATCTCGGCGATCCCGGCCCCGCGAATGGCGGCATACGTCTCGACCGGCAGCGGTTCCAGACGTCCGGGCATATAGAGTCCCCCGTCCGGCGCCGTGCCAGCGAACAGTGCGTCGATGAACGAAACGGGCGGCGAAGCGCCGCGCGTGCTGATCCACTTCATCGCGACATCAGGGTCGAGCCGTCCAGCACGTCATGCCCGCTGCGCCTCCAGCCGAATCGGCGTCGGACGCCCGTCGGGGCCGATGGCGACGAGCACGACTTCCGCCTCCGTCACCTTCACACGCTCGCCATCCCTACCTGCCGGCCCCGCGGCCTCTCCCATCCCCCACCGTTCCGCCTCCACCAGTACCCGGACGGTGATGGACGTCCGCCCGACGCGCAGCGTCTCCGTATAGAAGCTCACGATGTCCCCGAGAAACACCGGCTCGTGGAACTCCACCTCCCGGATGGCTCTCGTCACGTATCGGTGCGCCGCCACACGTCGCGCCTCGACCGCCGATGCCAGATCGATGTGCGAGAGGATTACGCCGCCGAAGATCGTGCCGTACGCGTTCGTGTCCTTCGGGAGCAGCAGCACCCTGATCGCCGGCATACGTTCGCTCATACAAACATCTCCGCCGGCACGATCCAGCACGTCCATCGACACGCGTCACGCGTCCAATCGCTCGGGCCAACCCCGCAAGGGCGTCCGTCGACGCCGAGAACGGCCGCGCACGTACCACCGCCACCCGCCATGCCGCGCGACCGGTGACGACTCCATTCTTCTCCAGTCCGCACACGCGGGTCCAGCGCCAGCCGTGCTTGCACGGCCCGAACGTGTACGAACGTGTCGAACTCCCCGTGCCACCGCGGCATAGCCGCGGCCGCATGAGCGGCCGCGGATCCATTCAAACGCGTGCGGCCGTTCAAGGCGTCCTGCCCGACGGAGTGCGGCAGGAGACTCTGTCACCCAGGACACCGACAGGCGAGGTTGCGACGTCGCACACCAGTGCCGTGTGACGCCCACGTTACAAGCCCCGCTCATGGTCGCGAGAAGACTGCAGACGCGGGGGCTGAAGTGTGTTTATCATGAGTGTGGCATGAGCACGATCACCAACGGCCGTCCCGCACAGGTCGACACCACCACATCGACCACGCGAACGTGGAGCGTGCAGGACGCCGCCGAGTTGTACGAAGTTGCGCGCTGGGGCAATGGCTACTTCTCCGTGAACGCCGCCGGGCACGTGCAGATCCACCCGGACAAGGATCCCGCACGCGGGATCGATCTCAAACAGCTCGTGGACCGGCTGCAGCTGCGAGGCATCAGCCTTCCGGTGCTCATTCGCTTCACGGACATCCTGCGACATCGCCTCGGGGACATCCAGGCCGCATTTCGGGCCGCGATCGCCCAGCATCAGTACCAGGGCAGCTACCACTGCGTATACCCGATCAAGGTCAACCAGCAGCGCCAGGTCGTCGAGGAAGTGCTGAACTTCGGCAGGCCGTACGGGTTCGGGCTGGAAGCCGGCTCGAAGCCGGAACTGCTTGCCGTCATCGCCCTGGCCGACAACGACACTCCGATCGTCTGCAACGGATTCAAGGATGCCGAGTTCATCGAAACGGCGATGCTGGCCCAGAAGATCGGTCGGACCATCATTCCGGTCGTCGAAAAATATACCGAGCTGGGCCTCATCCTGGATACGGCCGCGAAGATCGGTGTTCGGCCACAGATCGGCGTTCGCGTGAAGCTGGCCGCACGAGGCAGCGGTCGCTGGCAGTCGTCCGGGGGGTTCCGGTCCAAGTTCGGGCTCACGGTCACTGAAATCATGCGCGGGCTGGAGGAGTTGAAGGCCCGCGACATGCAGGACTGCCTGAAGCTCCTCCATTTCCATCTCGGCAGCCAGATCACCAACATCCGCATTGTCAAGGGGGCGCTCATCGAAGCCGCACGGGTATACACCGAGCTCGCCAAGCTCGGGGCGGGTCTTCAGTTCATGGACGTTGGCGGCGGGCTCGGGGTGGACTACGACGGCTCTCAGACCAACTTCGAATCCAGCATGAACTACACGCTTCAGGAATACGCCAACGACGTCGTGTACCACATCCAGACGGTGTGCGACGACGCGAACGTCCCGCACCCGACGATCATTTCAGAGAGCGGCCGCGCAGTAGTGGCCTACCACAGCGCGCTGGTATTCAACGTGCTCGGCGTCTCGGGCTTCGGTGTCGAGAAGGTGCCGAGCGCCGCGAATCCGGAATGGGAGCAGCCGCTCGTCGACCTCGTGGAGACGTACAACACAATCACGGCTCGCAACGCGCTCGAGGCGTTTCACGATGCGCAACAGGCCCTCGACATGGCACTCAGCCTGTTCAACGGCGGGTACCTTCCGCTCGAGCAGCGCAGCATCGCCGAGAATCTCTTCTGGGCGATTTGCACCAAGCTCCAGCGGCTCACACAGTTCATGGCCGAAGTCCCGGAGGACCTGCAGAATCTCGACGAACAGCTCTCCGACACCTATTTCTGCAACTTTTCGCTGTTCCAGTCGATTCCGGACAGCTGGGCCATCAAACAACTGTTTCCGGTGATGCCGATTCACCGGCTGAACGAGAAGCCGACCACGCACGCGGTGCTCGGCGACATCACCTGCGACTCGGACGGGAAGCTGGATCGGTTCGTCGACCGCCGCGACGTGAAGAAGACGCTGCCGCTTCATTCACTCAACGGGGAACCCTACTACCTTGGCGTGTTCCTCATCGGGGCGTATCAGGAAATCCTCGGCGACCTCCACAATCTCTTCGGCGACACGCACGCGGTACACGTCAGCCTCGATGAGAACGGCGTGGCGAGGCTCGATGCCCTCATCAAGGGCGACACGGTGCGCGAGGTGCTCGACTACGTGGAGTTCGATGCGGAGACCCTGCTCGGCAAGCTTCGCACGGACGTCGAAACGGCCGTTCGCGAAGGCCGGGTGGACTACGAAGGCGCCGGCCGTCTCCTCCGATTCTACGAGGATGGCCTTCAGGGCTACACCTACTTGGAGGGGTGAAGGGGGCAGGGGAGGGGGGAGTAGGTGAGAGCTACGGCACCAGCCCGCTGAGGTCATAGGCCGAGACGCTGTTACCGAACAGAAACGGCACGATAGCGATGCGGCGCTCCGGAATGTACCCGAAGTCGGCACCGGCCGCCGGGAACGTGAGGACCGTGCGCGCGGTACCCTGCGGCGTCACGTGCACCAGCCGCGAGCCGAACACGTCGGTGATCAGATAGCCACCGCGACCGTCGGGCTCGATGCCGTCAATCCCTCCCACCGGTTCCGGGGTGACGACCGTTCGCGCCTTCGTCATCAGGTCGAAGGCGAACAGCCGCCCGCCAGCCGGAGGCCCCGCGCCGCGGCCGCGGCCTCCACCCATCCCACCAGGCCCGATTGACCCCACGATGAGGCGGTTGCCGTCGACCAGTACGCCGTTCGGCTGCTCGATCGCCTCCGAACCCTCGACGAACACCGATGCGCGCCCATCCTTCACCGCGTAGATGCGTGCAAGTTGGGAATCCGAGACGTAGACCGTGCCATCCGGCGCCGTCGCCAGATCGTTGAGGAACTGCGCGCCTTCAATCTGCACGCGAGACGTGATGCGGCCGCTGGCGATGTCGATACCCACCACTTCATCGATATCCGAGACCCAGAGCGTGTCGCCCGCGCTGCGCAGGCCTTTTGGTGCGTTGAGCCCGATCACCCATTTCATGTTCACGACCGTGCCGTCGTGACGAAGCCGCGAGATGTAGCCGAGGCCGTTCTTCTCGAGAATCGGGCCGTTGATGTTGGAGATGAAGATCGACTGGGATGCAGCGTGGTAATAGGCGCTCTCGGGTGCGGCCACATCGCCGGTAATCGTCCAGAGCGCCGGCGGCGCTGGAACGTTCGCGGGTGGAGGCGCCTGCGCGAGGATGGACGCCGCCAGCGCGAGGACCATTCCCACGACACCGAGGACACAGCGCATCATAGCGGTCCTCTCCGCGGATCACGACGCCCGCCGGCGCTGATCGAGCAAGCGCCGGCACGCACGCTGGAACCGTTCGTTGAGCGGTCCGGCCACCTCCGGCGGCACTGGACCAAGGCGCATCCACTGCGCCTGGACGCTCCGGAGCTCCTGTTCGGCCATGCGCCACCGGGATTCCTCGGTTTCCGCACTGCGGCCCCCGGTCATCGTGTTGGCAGCCAGTCGCTCCCGCCACTGCTGCGCAAGCAATTCGGCCGGGGACAGGTGCGCCGCCCGGTGCGCCTGGGCCGACACCAGCTCTTCGACACGATGGACGAGCTTCTCCATGCGCTTGCGCGTCGACTCCGGGTCCAGCTCGGTCCCCACGAAGGCAACCGGCCACACCGCCACCAGCCGAGCGAGGGCCTGATGGTATCGAACGGCAAGATCCTGCTGCACGGTCCGCGGCAGCTCCGGCGCGTGCTGCCACCGGATCCGGGCGTCCTGGACCATCTTGTACAGGTCCGGCGGCGGTGGCGGGGGATCGGCGGACGCGTCGGGCAGCAGGGCTTCGAGATCGCGAATCACCGCATCTCGGGCGGCCGCCTTCTCCTGCAACGCCGCCCGGTCCCGGTGCTTGTATCGATCGAAGAACCGGTCGCACGCCGAACGGAAGCGCTGCCACACGGCTTCCGATTTCGACTTGCGCACGGCGCCAATCGTCTTCCATTCGGCCTGTAGCTGTTTGAGCTGCGACGCGGCGCGATCCCAGTCTGTCGACTCGGCGATCGCCTCGGCCTGGGCGCACAGCGCTTCCTTGCGTGCCAGGTTGGCCGCCCAGTCGTCCTTGCGCTGCCTGAGGTCCTCCTGCCGACGGGTGAAGAAGTGGTCGCATGCCTTGCGGAAGCGCTCCCAGACTGTCTTCTCCGCACCGCGTGTGACCGGACCAATGGTCTTCCACTCGGCCTGCAACTGCTGGATGGCGGCGGCCGTCTTCACCCAGTCGGTCGAATCGGCAAGCGCTTCCACCCGTTCGCAGAGTGCCTGCTTGCGGGACAGGTTGGCGGCACGCTCCTCGGTCTGCGCCGCGAACAACGCGGCCGTCCGCGTGAACACCTCGTCCTGGGCCGCCTTGAAGCGGCGCCACATCGCTTCACCCTGCGAGCGGGGTGCCAGCGCCACCTGCTTCCAGCGTCCCTGGAGCTCTCGCATGCGGCGGCCCGCCAGCTCGAGGTTCTCCTCGCTCCTGATTGCCTCCATCTCGCGACACAGCTCCTCCTGGACCTGGAGGTTGGCCCACCGCTGCCACTCGTCAGCGTCGCGCAGCTCCTGGACGCGCGGCGCGAGACGAGCGCGCGCCTCTTCGAGACGCGTCTGAATCTCCTGCCGGTCCCGTTTCGACGGCAGCGGCACGCGACCGTCGAGGGCCGTGCGAACCTCGCGCAGCGCCCGATCACCCGCCTTCAGCGAGATCTGCTCGCTCGCCGCCAGTGCTTCGAGCTGCCGGCAGAGCTGCTGCAGCCGGCGAAGGTTGTCCTGCTCCTGCCTCGCACGGATCTGCTGCTGCTCCTGCTCCCTCGTTTCGAGCGCCGCAACCGCGCGCTCGAGCCGCTCCGCAGCCTGGGGATTGGCTTCGGCATGTTCCCGCAACACGTCGGCATCCCGCCGCAGACCACGCCACCGGGCGACGATCTCTTCGATCTTCTGGTCGGAGGCGACGAGCTGTTCGAGCTCCGTGGCCAGCGTCTCGAGCCGACCGGCCGCAGCTTCGGCAAGCATGCGACGACGCTCGCGGTCTTCGAAAGCGCGACAGGCATCCTGGAACCGGCGGGTCAGCGATGCCGCATATTCGAACGACATCGGCGGAAGCGCATCCCACTGCACTTTCAGCTCGGCGATCCGGTCCTGCCCGTCCATGCCGGAGAGTGTCTCGATCTCCTGCACGATCGCGACGCGATCGGCCTGCTCCCGCACCAGGGCCTCGGCGCGCTCCCGTTCGGCGGTGCGTTCCCGCTCTCGCTCGGCGATCGCCTCGCGCACCGCCTCCGCAGCCGCCTCGAATCGCTGGACCAGCGGCTCGTCGAGCTCGGTGTCGGCCCGCAACTCGGCCCACCCGAGGCGCGTTCGTGCGAGCGCGCTCGACGCCTCGTCCGGCTCGGCCACGGTGACAAGCGCTTCGGCACGATGCAGCAGGTCCAAGGCCCGCTGGCGATCCTCGAGGCTCATCTGCACGGTCACGTCGTCCCGCGACGGATGCGCCGCGTCCTCGTGCTGGCGAAGCTTCGTCCGGGCACGGCGGGAGGCGACCTTGCTGCGCGCCCGCTGCGCGATGGCGTGAAGCGCGTCGAGGTCGTCGATCCGCTCCAGCGCGGCAACCGCGACATCGGTGTGATCGGCCTTCAGCGCGACGTTGAGCAGCTCATCGGCATCGTGCAGGCGCGCCAGCGCCCCAAACCTCGTGGTCCCGTCCGGTGCGTGCCGGCTCACTGCGCTCAGCACCTTGGGCTCGTCGCTCAGCTCCACGACCGCGGCACGCACCTCGAGATGCGGATTCTCCCGCACGATGACCACGACGTCCTTCCCGCGCCCGAGTGTCAGCAGCTCGCGCACGACCTGGACGGCGCGCTCGGCGTCGGCGGTCTCGGCCGCCAGGCCGACGAGGCCTCGAATGGCTTCCGCGCGCACATCCTCGTCGGGATCCGTGCGCGCAATCTCTCCGAGCGTCGCCACATCGTCGAGACGGGTCACCGCGGCGCGCCGGACGCGGGCCTCGGCATCCTCGCGCGCGAGCGACCGGAGCGCGTCGGCATCGTCCGCACCGAGCTCGTACACAGCCGCTGCACGAACGGCTGGATCAGTATGTTTCCACCGGGGATGAGGGCGAAGTCTCTCGAGAATACCCATGACCGATTCGCTTGCA
>CAZDLW010000159.1:0-13025 GCA_964505975.1 uncultured Bifidobacteriaceae bacterium
AGGGTGAATGGCGGGGTCGACGGGACTCGAACCCGCGGCCTCCGGCGTGACAGGCCGGCGTTCTAACCAACTGAACTACGACCCCGACAAGACGGGCTGAAGGAACACGCGCTTCAGCGACGATCTCAGCTTACCTCAATTTCCTCGCCGTGCTGGTAAGCACGTCGGCCCTGGTGGGCGGTACAGGATTCGAACCTGTGACAGCCGGCGTGTAAGACCGGTGCTCTACCACTGAGCTAACCGCCCGCCTGCGCGCCATACAGCACACACGGGCTTCGGCGAGGCAAGCCCGCCGCACAGTCGAACGCTCGCAGCTGCGCGCAAACAGCCAATTATAGCGACAGCACGATCTTCGTGGCAAGGAGCCCGAACCCGGCGATCAGCCCCGTCGCAGCACGATGCTCGCCATTCCGCTTCGCGCGCGCAACACTGAATGGTCGCCGCATGGGCTCGGCGCGTGCCGCCGTGTACCGGTCGTAGGTGTCCCCGAACGCCTGCCGCAGGAACGCCTCCTCGTTGCGAATGGCCGCCACGATGGTTGCGCTCATGTAGATCGACGCGATCGCGGCAACGGCAAGGCTTCGCGATGCGATGACGACGCCGAGCGCCATGATCAGGGACCCGACATACAAGGGATGGCGCATCCATTGGTAGGGCCCGGAACGCGTGACCTCGCGGCTCTTCTCCAGATGACCCGCGGCCCACACGCGCAGCGCCTCGCCGACGAGCGCAACCGCCAGGCCGGCCATCCAGCTCCGCCAGGTGGGCTGCGCGAGCACGAACGTCACCGCCGCCACCAGGAACCCAATGGTGACCCGCCTGCGTGCCAGGACAGCGTTCAGCCTCTCCATTCAGCACGCCTCCGTCCTGCGCACGTGGGTGACCGCGTCAGCTCGATTGCCGTTTCCGTCACTGGCGTGTCCGTCCATCCAATGCCGTTCCCCGACACTGCTCCGGAGCTCGCTCGAGTTGCGACGGGGCGGCGACCTACGACTCGCGCGACACGAGTTGGGCAAAACGCATCCGGAGCGTGAGAGCCGAGCTGGGTTGCGGGACCCAGCTCGGGTCGCGGACCTCGGGTGGAGGGTGCGTTTTACCGCGAGATGTCGTCGGGAGCCCGCCCCGTCGCAACTCGAGCGAGCTCCGAGACTACGACCCGTCCTTCGAGAGCCTCTGCTCCACCGCGCTCACCACCTCGTCGGGAGCGATGTCGTTGATGCACGGGACCGGTCTGCGGCATCGGCGGCGGTACAGACAGACGCATCTGTCCGCCCTCGACACCGTGACGTCCGCCTGGGCCCACGGACCGTTGCGTTCCGGGCGCGAGGGGCCGAACAGCGCCACCACGGGCGTGCCGGCGGCGGCCGCAAGGTGCAAGGGGCCGGTATCTCCCGCCACCATCACCTTGGCTCCCCTTGCCAGGGCGGCGAGATCGGCAACGGTGGTCGGGGGCGATACGTCGGCGGCTCCCTCCGACGCCGCGGCTACGGCCGCGGCAAGCGCGTCTTCGCCGGGCCCCCAGAGCACCACGGACCGCATCCCGAGCCGCGTCCAGATTCCTTTCGCCGCCGCACCGAACCGCTCGGCGGGCCACTGCTTGTTGGGCCACCCGGCCCCTGGATTGAGCAGCACATAGCCGCGCGGCGCGAACCTGTCGGCCACGGCGGCAGCCACCGTTGTATGCGGAATCGTCAACGGAAACGCGGGCGCCGTGGCGCGAATGCCAAACGACCGGAGCAGGGCGAGGTTCTTGTGCACCACGTGAGCGACGCCGTCCGGAGCTGCGGTCTCCGTGTAGAACAGGCGCGCGACCGGCTCGCGTAGATGCTCGCGCGAAAAACCAATCGTACGAGCGGCTCCAGCGGTGCGCGCAAGGACAGCGGACTTGAGAAGCCCCTGCAGGTCGAGCGCAGCGTCGTAGCGCACGCCCCGACGCTCGCGGATCGTGCGATACAACAGCGACCACGCGCCGCGGGGCTCGACGGGCACACAGTCGTCCAAGACAGGCACGAGCCGCAGGAGCTCCACGTACCGCGGATCGATCATCCAATCAATCCGAGCCTCGGGAAATCGGTCGCGTAATGCCGCGGCAACTGGAATAGCGTGCACGACATCGCCCAGCGAGCCGAGGCGGACGATGAGAAAGCGGGGATTGCGGATGCTCACGACTCCGACGCCGCGTTGGATCGGCCGCCCGGCGAGGTCTGCCGATCCGCGGACGGCGACACCTCAGCGGACGCCGCGTCGTGCGCGAGACTCGGGCTCCCGGACGCAATGCGGGCCAGCACGTCGCGCGTCGAGTGATCCTTCGGGTCCCCGACAATCGCCACACGCCCGCCATAGGCACGAACGATGTCGCGCTCAGGTACGGTCTCGACGGTGTAGTCCGTTCCCTTGCAGTGCACATCGGGGCGCAAGGCCTCGAGCAGCGAGCCAACGGTCGGCTCGGCAAAGATCACGACGTAGTCCACGCAGCGCAGCGCGGAAACCATCTCGGCCCGCGCCTCCGCCGGAAGAATCGGCCGTCCAGCCCCCTTCAACGCCCGCACCGCCCCATCGTCGTTGATCGCGACAACGAGCACGTCGGCCTCCTGTGCAGCGGCCTCGAGATAACGGATGTGTCCCACGTGCAGCAGATCGAAGCACCCGTTGGCAAACGCGATGGTCCTGCCCTGGCGCCGCGCGTCGGCCGCGCGCGCGATCACATCCTCACGCGTGAGTACCTCTCCCACGCTTCTACCCTCCTCTTCATGTCCGTCCGGGCACAATCGCCGCGATCATCGACATGGTCATGACACCCGCAGGTCCGAGCGCACGGCCGCACGCAGCTCGTCGGCCGACACGGTTGCCGTGCCGCGCTTCATGACGACGAGGCCGCCGGCATAGTTTGCGAGTCTTGCGGCGTGCTCGAAGCTTCCGCCGGCAGCCAGCACCAGCGCCATCGTCGCCATGACCGTGTCGCCGGCGCCCGTCACGTCGGCAATCTCGTCGGAACCAAAGATGGGAATGTGCACCGTCGGGGTGGATGGCTGGAACAAGGCCATCCCGCGGCTGCCCCGTGTGATCAGCACGGCGCGCGCAGCAGTACGGTGGAGAATCTCGCGCCCCGCGCGCTCCAGCAGGCGCAGGTCGTCGTTGATCCGAATCCCGAGCGCCTGCTCCACCTCGGCCTCGTTCGGCGTACAGGCGGTCACGCCGCGATACCGCAACAGCTGATGCCGGGTATCCACGAGCACCGGCACCCGTCGTCCGGCACGCCGGAGCGCCGCCCGCAGCCTCGCGACGAACGACGGCGTCACGAGCCCCGAGCCGTAGTCGGACAACAGCACCGCATCCGCATCCGAAGCCGCAGTCGTCGCGTGGCGCTCGAACGCCGCGCGTGCCGGCATATCGATTGGCCGGTTGACACCGCGATCGATGCGCACCACCTGCTGTTTGGCCGAATGGATGCCACCCGCGAGGATGCGTGTCTTCACGGGCGTGGTGTGCGCCGCCACGCGCACGACCGCGCGCCGGTCCACGTCGCGATGCAGGGCACGGAGCAGCCGGCGTCCGGGTTCGTCACGGCCGATCACCGAGACGAGCGTCACCGCTCCGCCCAGCGCGGCCACGTTGTTCGCGGCATTGCCGCCGCCGCCTGGAACGATTTGCGTGGAGTCGTACTCCAGAATCAGCACCGGAGCCTCGCGCGACACGCGAGCCACCCGGCCGTACACGAACTCGTCGGCAACCACGTCGCCCACCACCACGACCTGACGCCCCTTCGACGCATCGATCAGCGCGAGCAACTGCGCAGAATCCAACCGACTGCCTCCATGAGATTGTCGACGATGGCGTCGGCGTGCGCGCCGGGGGGTGGAGCGTCCACTTCGTGAGCGCCGTGCCCGGTGCGGACGATGACCGTCCGTGTCCCAGCGGCCTGCCCGCAGGCCACGTCGAGCCAGCGGTCGCCGACCATGACCGATCGACGCGCATCGAGATCGAGGTCGCGGCACGCTTGTTCGATCATGCCGGGACCAGGCTTTCTGCACCGGCAGTGCTGGCGGTATCGCTCGATCGCCGCATCCGGCACGTGCGGGCAGAAGTAGTAAGCGTCGGGTACCGCGCCTGCTCCGGCAAGCCGCGTGTCGATCTCCCCGTGCACCCGCGTGAGAAAGGCCTCGTCGATAATCCCGCGTCCGACGGCCGCCTGGTTCGTGACGACCACCGGGGCGAAGCCGGCGCGCCGGAGCAGTCGGATGGCGTCTGCGGTCCAGGGAAAGATGGCCAGCAGCTCGAGCCGATCGAGATACCCTCGCTCCTCGATGAGCGTGCCATCGCGATCGAGGAAGACCGCCGCCCGACCCATCAGCGGCTTCCCCACCAACGGTTGTGACAGGGTAATCGTTTCGAGTGGATCAACGCATTCACCTCTCCAGGAGCGCCCCGACGGCGCTGGCGACGACCGCCGGCTCGAGACCCGTCATGCACGGGTGATCGATCGGACATTCCCTCAACATGCACGGCCGGCACGGCACCGGATTGATCAGGACGGCCAGCGGACGACCGCCGCGAACGAGCGGTGCCGTCTCGTGCTCGTTGGTGGGCCCGAAAATCGCCGCCAGCGGCACGCCCGCCGCCGCCGCCAGGTGCATGGCCCCCGAGTCGTTCGACACGCACGCAGCGGCCACCGACATGAGCCCCGCCAGCCCTTCGAGTGTCGTCCGGCCGGCAAGATCGATGATGAACATCCTGGAACCGTCCACCGCGGACGCCAGAACCTCGGCGGTCGCCTGTGCGTCGGCCTCACTTCCCACCAGCACGCACGCAACTCCGCGCTCGGCGATCAACCGCTCGAGCAGGCGAGCGAAGTGCCCTGGCAGCCACCGCTTGGCGCTTCCGTACGCCGCTCCCGGCGCAACGACGACAAGAGGACGGACGCCATCCCATCCCCGACCGTGCAACAGATGGCGAGCGGCCTCCTGCGCCGCCGCCGGCACGGTCAGCACCGGTTCGAGCGGACCGTTGTCGATGCCGAGATCGCGAACGAGACGCTGGTAATACTCCGCCTGGTGCATGCGGTCCAGCGGCCGCGCTACCGGGCGCGAGAGCAGCCAGCCCCGCATGTCCGTGGCATAGCCCCATCGCTCCGACACTCTCGCACACGTCAAGAGCCACGCGCTCGCGAACGAGTTCGGCAGCAGGACCGCAACGTCCGCTCGCGCGTCGCGGAGAGCGGCCACGTCGGCAAGGAACCCTCTCGACCGCCACACGCGTCCGCGCCAGTGCAGCGGCAGCACCTCGTCCACGAGCGGCACCATGCGGAAGAGGTCGGCCACCGTGCGTCGAGCCGCCACGACGAGGCGGGCTCCGGCGAAACGGCGCCGCACGTCGGCAATGGCGGGCAGCGCCATGACGGCGTCACCGAGCCAGTTCGGCGCGACGACGAGCACGCACGAGGGATTACCGATCATCCGAGATCCGCCTCCGCTTTCTCGAACGACACGTCTCGATCCGGCCGCGCGTGGTTCTCCTCGCGCCATCGACGATGCATCCAGAGCCAGAGCTCCGGATGGCGGCGCACGTATGTTTCCAGCACTTCCGTACAGCGTTGCGTGAACACGGGAATGGCATCCGGCGCGTCCGGGTGCGGAGGCTCCACCGCGGACTCGTACACGAATCGGTAACGACCACCAGGCAGCGGCATCGCGAAGGCGGGAATCACGACAGCCCCGGTTCGCAATGCCAGCGCCGCCAGCGCCGACGTCGTCGCCGCCGGCCGGCCGAAAAACTGCACCTGCACGGCGTCGGCACCATGCAGGTGCTGGTCGATCAGGATTGCCACGCCGCGGTTGTCCGCCAGGGCGCGCAGCACCTTGCGGATGGCCCCTTGACGATAGATGACCGTATTGCCAGTTGATGTGCGAACCTCTTCGAGCATCCGGTCCAACAGCGGATTGTCGAGCGGGCGCGCGAGCACGGACATGGGCTGGAACGCAAGAGCCTGCACGATTGCGTGTATCTCCCAGTACCCATAGTGCCCGGTGAACAACAGCACACCTCGTCCGCGCTCGTGCGCCCGACGAAGGTGATCGGCGCCATCGATCTCCACCAGTTCGCGCATCCGCTCGTGCGACAGCGCCGTGAACGCGAGCAACTCCAGCAGCGCGGCCCCGAAGTGGGCGAACACGGCGCGGGCGAGCGCCCGGCAGTCCGCCGGCGTCTTCGCGGGGAAGGCACGCGCCACATTGTCGAGAGCGATCCGGCGGCGACGCGTGTGGAGTACATAGGCCGCGGATCCCAGCGCGCGCCCACAGGTGCGTACGGCGCTCATCGGCAGCAGACGGACACCCGCGCGAACGGTCCGCACGGCCGCGTACTCCGCCGCATGGCGCAGCGACCTCACACCTCGGCTCCCCGCGCCCGCGCGGCGGTCAGGCGGCCGCGGAGCCACTCCTCGAAGAGATCTTGCGGCTCGATGACGACGGACATGGGCAGCACAACCCAGGGGAGATCGCTCGCAAGGTCGTCCAGGCGCACGGCGTCCTTCTCGGTCGTCACAATCAGGTTCGCGTTGACGGCCCGCGCGGTGCGGGAAATGCGATCCACGTCGCCCGCCGTGAACCAATGATGATCCGGAAACGCCAGCTCGTGCACCAGATCCCACCCGTGATGGCGGACGGCCTCGAAGAAGCGCCGGGGTCGCGCAATGGCCGCCACCGCCACTACGCGGCTCCCGGTGACGGACGAAGGGATCGTGCTGCGCGGATCCAGCGGACGCGGCGCATCGTGATGGATGGTCGCGCTGAAGACGCGGTGTACACCGAGAGCGGCCCCCACACGACCCGCCTCGGCGAGGGAAGCCGGAACGAGGAGCGCGTCGGCGCCCTGTGCTGCATCGAGCGGTTCGCGCAGCGTACCCGAGGGGAGCACGCGTTCGGCAAGGTCGTCCGGCGCCACCAGCAGCAGATCGATGTCCCGGGCAAGCTGCACATGCTGATAGCCATCGTCCAGGAGCAGCACCGTGCAGCCGAAGTTCTTCTCGGCCAGCCTGCCCGCCAGGTAGCGATCGGACGAGACCAGCACCGGAACGGCGTGCAGCGCCCGGGCCAGCATCTGTGGCTCGTCGCCGGAGGCTTCGGCAGGCTCGAGCACGTTCGAGCCGTCGCTCACGACCACCACGCCGTCGGCCGAGCGCTGCCGCCCGTAGCCCCTGCTGAGTACGGCCGGCCGTTCGCCTATGCTCAGCAGCATGCGAGCGATGGCCGCCACCACAGGAGTCTTACCGCTGCCACCGACCACCAGGTTGCCTACGCTGATGACCGGATGCTGCAAGTGCTGGCGGCGGTGCGGGCGATTCGTGTACCACTCTCGCCGCAGGCGGGCCACGCGGCCGTAGAGCGTGCCCAGCGCGCTCAATGGATCACGCGGAACGGGCGAACCACCGCCGCACGGGATGGCGGGCTTGCCGGCAGCAGCGCCTCGATGACGGCCAGCGTCCTGTCCGTCGCACCGCGATTGGTGTCCACCAACGCGCGGGCCGCCGCTCCGAGCCGTGCGCGGCGGACCGGGTCTGTCATCAACGCCACCACCACGTCCTCCAGTTCCCGGTCCGTGCGTACCTGGACGGCGGCGCCGTTGGCGAGAAAGGACTCCGCGATCTCCCCGAAGTTCTGCATGTGCGGGCCAAAGACAATGGGCTTGCCGTACACGGCGGGCTCGAGGATGTTGTGTCCGCCGGCGGGCACGAGGCTGCCGCCAACGAAGACCGCCGTTGCCACCTGATAAACCTGGGCAAGCTCGCCAATGGTGTCCAGGATCACGACGTCGCTGCGCGGTTCGCTGTCGATCGGTAGCTCGCTGCGCCGGACCGTCGACAATCCTTCGTCCCGGCACAGGGTTTCTACCTCGGCGAAACGTTCCGGATGCCGCGCCGCGAGGATGAGCAACGCATTGCTGCCCACCGTGGTGGTCCGCACGCGGTTGAACGCACGAATCACCGCCTCCTCTTCTCCCCGCAACGTGCTGCCGGCAACGAGCACGGGACGACCCGGTGAGATTCGAAAGAAGCGCAACACGCGTTCCCGGCCACGGCCAGGTGTTGCTGGCTCGAGCGCGTCGAACTTCAGGCTGCCGGTGACCGTGATGCGCGTCTGGTCGGCCCCGAGCTCGACGAGGCGCCGGGCGGTCCCTTCTCCTTGCACGCAGAGGCGGTCGACATCGGCCAGCACGCGCTTGAAGAACGGACGCACCAGTCGATACCGGGGAAACGAACGGTGCGAGATCCGGCCGTTCACGAGAACCGTCTTGATTCCGGCGCGGCGGCACTCGCGCAGCAGATTGGGCCAGATCTCCGTTTCGAGCATCACGAACAGCAGCGGCTTCACGAGCGCCAGCGTACGGCGGACGGCAAAGGTCCAGTCGAAGGGGAAATAGAACACCGCGTCGACGTCCGCCACCCCTCGGCGGGCCAGCTGCTGACCGGATCGCGTGGTCGTCGAGAGAAAGATGCGCAGCTCGGGATACCGCGAGCGCAACGCCGCGATGAGCGGACGCGCCGCGAGCACTTCGCCTACCGACACTGCATGAACCCAGATCGACCTCTCGCCGTCGAGGTTGACCGTCACCGGCAGCGACCCGAACCGCTGTCCGAGGCTGTCCACATACTTCTTGTGTCGCATCGCCTGATACACGAAGTACGGCGACAAGGCGACGAACGCGGCGGACATGCCGATGCTGTAGAGGAAGTACACGCTAACCTGCGGGGAATGTGGGTGTTACGCTGTTCGCAGTATAGCCGCGCCGCTGCGGCCGGTTCAATGGCTGACGTTGCGGCACGGCACGCCGACCCGCAGGCCCGCAACGACACTGCTGATGGCAATGGGCGGCTGCGTCCCCAACACCAATGATCGCGAATGTGCGCGCAGCTCGAGCCGTCGTCTGCTCATCCGGTTATCACATGACGCAGATGGTGTTCGAGTCGTCGTGCCGATGTGCCCCTGCGCCTCGCTCCCGACGACTCACGCGGTAAAACGCATCCTCCGCCTGCAGCCAGCGACCCGAACTGGGCCCCGCAACCCAGCTCGGTCCTCACGCTCCGGATGCGTTGTGCCCGAACTCGTGTCGCGCGAGTTGTAGGTCGCGTTGCCGCAGGGGCACACCGGCACGCCACCCACCACCGGTGGGCGGTATGAGCTGCGAGAACGGGCCAACGAGAAGACGGCTCGATCCACTCTGGGAGTACAATCGGACGCTTGGGCGCTTTCGCCACGTCCGGAGGAGAAGACACGATGGCCGTGAAGGTGGGGATCAACGGGTTTGGTCGAATCGGACGCAACATCATGCGGGCGGCCCTGGGGTCCGGCGACATTGATTTCGTTGCCGTCAACGACCTCACGAACGCCGCCACCCTCGCCCACCTCTTGAAGTACGACTCGGTGCTCGGCAACCTGAAGGCGAACATTCAGGCGAGCGGCGACGGCATCAGCCTGGATGGCGACGAGTTCCAGGTGCTCTCCGTGAAGGATCCGGCACAACTGCCCTGGAAGGACCTCGGCGTGGAGGTGGTCTTCGAGTGCACGGGCATCTTCACGAGCCGCGACGGGGCGACCAAGCACCTGTCGGCCGGCGCGAAGAAGGTGATCATTACCGCTCCTGCCAAGGGCCCGGACGTCACGCTGGTGCTCGGCGTCAACGGCGAGTCGTACGATCCCGCCCGCCATCACATCATCTCGAACGCCTCGTGCACCACCAATTGCCTGGCCCCGATGGCGAAGGTCATCCACGAGCGATTCCGGATCCGCAAGGGCTGGATGACGACCATTCATTCGTATACGAACGATCAGCAGCTGCTCGATCTTCCGCACAAGGATCTGCGGCGCGCGCGCGCGGCCGCGTTGTCGATGATTCCCACGACCACCGGAGCGGCAACCGCCGTGGGAGAAGTGCTGCCGGACTTGAAGGGGCGGCTCGACGGCTTCGCGATGCGCGTTCCCACGCCCAACGTCTCCGTCGTCGATCTCAACGTATTGGTCGAAACGAAGACGACGGCCGAGGAAGTAAATGCCGCGTTCCGCGAGGCAGCCGCCGGCCCCCTGAAGGGCATTCTCGACGTATCGGATGATCCACTGGTATCGGTGGACTTCCGCGGAAATGCGCACTCCTCCATCGTGGACTCCCCCTACACGAAGGTGATGGACGGCGACTTCCTGAAGGCGCTGTCCTGGTACGACAACGAGTGGGGCTATTCCATGCGCTGCGTGGACCTGCTGCGAACCGTCGCGGCCCGCGGACTGCAGTGACGCGTTCCTTATGCCCAAGCGAACGATTCGCGATCTGCACCTGGACGGCCGGCGCGTGTTCGTCCGTGTGGACTTCAACGTCCCGTTGAAGAAGGGCGTGATTGGCGACGACACCCGCATTCGCGCCTCGCTCCCGACGCTGACACATGCGTTGGACGCAGGGGCTTCCTGCGTGATCGTCGCGTCGCATCTGGGGCGTCCGAAAGGCACGCCCGACCCGGACATGAGCCTGCGACCGATCGCGAACCGTCTGAGCGAACTGCTCGGGCGTCCGGTGGCGTTCGCCGGGGATTGCGTCGGGGCTCCGGCCGAGCAGGCCGTGGCCGGCGCTTCACGTGGCGGCGTCGTGCTGCTGGAGAACCTGCGATTCCATCCGGAAGAGGAAAGAGACGAAGCCGGCTTCGCGGAGGGACTGGCGTCGCTGGCGGATGCCTATGTGAACGATGCTTTTGGCGCCGCCCATCGTGCTCATGCATCCGTGCACGCCATCGTGCACCTGATTCCCGACTCGGCTGCGGGGCTGCTCATGGAGAAAGAGCTCCGCTATCTCGGCGGCGTGCTGGCCAACCCTACTCGCCCGTTCGTGGCCATTCTGGGTGGCGCCAAGGTGTCGGACAAGATCGAGGTCATCGAGAATCTCGTTCCGCGAGTGGATCGGCTGCTCATTGGCGGTGCCATGGCGTACACGTTCCTGAAGGCGCTGGGCAAGCCCATCGGCGGATCGCTCGTCGAGGGCGACAAGCTCGATGCCGCGCGGGATGTCATGGCCCGGGCCGAGCAGCGAGGTCTCGAGCTCCTGCTGCCCACCGACCACGTGGTGGCGCCGAAGCTCGAGGCTGGGGCGCCGGCCGAGACAATTGGCGTCGACGATCCCGCCATTGGCACCCGGATTGGCCTCGACATAGGACCCGATACGGTAAGCCGGTACGCCGGCGCGGTTCGGGACGCACGGACGGTGGTGTGGAACGGCCCGATGGGTGTGTTCGAGCTGGACGCGTTCGCGCACGGCACGATGGCGCTGGCACGCGCCGTGGCCACGGTGAACGGCACCACGATCATCGGGGGCGGCGACTCGATTGCCGCCGTGGAGAAAGCTGGCGTCACGGATCGAATCACGCACATCTCGACCGGCGGCGGCGCGTCGCTGGAGTTCCTCGGCGGTCGCGTGCTGCCTGGCGTGGAGGTGCTGCCTGACGCATGAGGCGGCGACAGCCGCTCCGCGGGCCCATCTGACCACCGTCGCCACGGCTACAGCGGCCCGCCGGGGCTTGATGCGGAGGCGGACGGCGGCCCATCACGGACGAACGGTGGTTGATGTCAGTCGATAGGGGCCGGCTTCATTCGGCCCGGAGGCGGCGCAGCGTGCGCGTTGCGTACGCGTCGTGACCGAAGGCGCCTTCGGAAGGCCTCGAGGTCGGCGTCAGCGGCCCGTGGCAACCTGTGCAGCGAACAAGGCGCGTGCCGCTGCGGTCACGAGTGTTGACGTGATCGCCGGCTTGTGTGAGTGTCGGAAGACATGAGAACTCCTCTGATTGCCGGCAACTGGAAGATGTACAAGACGGTGGCCGATGCCGTGAAGTACGTCAAGGAGCTTCGTCTGCTCGTGAAGGACGTGACGGGCGTCGAAGTCGTCGTTGCGCCGCCGTTCACGGCGCTCCATGCCGCGGCCGAAGCCGCGAGGAACAGCCACGTCATCATCGCCGCGCAGGATCTCTACTGGGAGGACGAAGGCGCCTTCACCGGCGAGGTGAGCGCGCCGATGATTCGCGAGACCGGGGCCGAGTACGTGATCATCGGGCACTCCGAGCGGCGCACGCTGTTCGGGGAAACGGATGCCGCGGTGAATCGGAAGCTCACCTCGGCCCTGGCGGTCGGCCTCACGCCGATCGTCTGCATCGGCGAGACGCTGGCCCAGCGCGAGCAGCAGCAGACGTTTGCCGTACTGGACCGTCAACTCGGGGAGGGCCTGGACGGGGTGACGGCGGAACAACTGGGCCAGATGGTCATCGCCTACGAGCCCGTCTGGGCGATAGGGACGGGCCGCACTGCCGCGCCGGCCCAGGCCGCGGAGGCCCACGGCCACATCCGTCGCTGGCTGCGCACTCAGCACGGCAGCGATGCGGCCGACCAGTGCCACGTCATCTACGGCGGGAGCGTCAAGCGCGACAACATCCGCGATCTCGTGTCGCAGGAGGACGTAGACGGTGCCCTTGTCGGAGGGGCCAGTCTGGATGTCCAGGGATTTTTCGAGATCGTCTCGTTGGCCCGCGGCCCGGCGGTATAATGGCATGTTCGAGCGGCCGCGGTCGCGCCAAGCGCACGGGGCTGTGGGAGCTGACTCCCGTCTCGACCTGACGGGTGCATTCGGACAGAGCAATGCTGTATTACACGATTCTCTCGCTCTATGTGCTGAACTGCTTCGTGCTGGTGTTGATCGTCCTGCTCCAGCAGGGGAAGGGCGGCGACATTGCGAGTGCGTTCGGTGGGAGCGGCAGCCAGACGGCCTTTGGCGCCCGCAGTGGCGCGACGGTTCTGTCGCGGGCAACCGCAGTGTGCGGGGCCATCTTCATCGTCGGGGCACTCATCCTGACAATGTGGGGGCAGGAAGGCCCGGGGTCGGTGGTGGGAGGCCGGGCGCCGGCACCCGTGCAGCAGCCGGCGCCCTGAGCGCTCCTACGTTGACCCTCCGAGCGGAAGTGGCGGAATTGGCAGACGCACCAGCTTGAGGGGCTGGCGGTAGCAATA
>CAZDLW010000160.1:0-13017 GCA_964505975.1 uncultured Bifidobacteriaceae bacterium
GGCGCAGGTGCACGCGCCGAGATCATCGCGCACGAGGAGACGTTGAACCGGTTGAGCGCCCCGGCCGGCGAGGCGGCGCCGACGCCCGCGGAAGCGTGGCCCACGTCCACGTTTTCAGGCCGGGTGAAGGACTTCTTCTACAACGGCGAAGGCGTGCAGCTCGTGCATTACCCGTCGGCGCACACGGACGGCGACAGTATCGTCTTCTTTCGTCGATCGGATGTCATCGCAGCCGGTGACGTGTACTCGACGGTCAGCTATCCGATGATCGATGCCGAGCGGGGCGGAAGCATCACGGGCGTAGTCGATGCGCTCAACGACCTCCTGGCGTTGGTCATTTCCGGAGAGAAGACCGAAGGAGGAACGATGATCGTGCCCGGTCACGGCCGGATTTCCGACGAGGCGGATCTGGTCGAGTACCGCGATATGGTCACGATCATTCGCGACAGGGTGCAGGACATGATCAATCGGGGCATGACGCTGGCGCAGGTGCAGTCCGCACGGCCGACGATGGAATATGACGGGCTGTACGGGAGCGGGCCCGGATGGTCTGCAGCCCAGTTCGTGGAAGCGGTGTATCGAGGTCTTCAGCCGGCTCGCGTCTCCGGCGGGTCGGGGAGCCGGTGACGGTGCTCGCGTGCGTGCGCGAGTACGCGGGACCAGCACGTGCCCGCGGTGGCGCGCGCCTATGAACGACGACCGCGTCCGGCGGTGCCACGGCGCGGGGGGGACTTTCAGCCCGGGCCCGCGCGTTCTTCGGCGCGGTGGAGTGGAGGAGCGCGCGGACGCTACCGCCTGTCAGAGGTCGTCGCTCAAAAACCGACGCGAACCTCGCCCAGCACCTGACGTCTCTGCACGTCGGCAAAGATGTGCTGCATGACGGCCTCGTTCGTCAGATTCGCCACCTTGACGCTCGTCACCACGCGGCCGTCCATCCATCGGAACCCGAGTCCACCGTTCACGATCGTGTAGGCGTCCGTGGTGCCCGCGAAGCGGAGATCCAGCACGTCGC
The DNA here is from genome assembly GCA_964505975.1 of uncultured Bifidobacteriaceae bacterium. GTDB lineage: Bacteria > Acidobacteriota > Vicinamibacteria > Vicinamibacterales > UBA2999 > Gp6-AA40. Next base: position 1,013 of record CAZDLW010000160.1, read on the forward strand.
TCCAATACGCGTCGTCGCTGAAGCTCAACATCAGATTCCCAAACGTCCGCCCCACGCTGGCGTTGAGTCCTACGTTGAACCGGTGTCTGGGCGAGATATTCACCTCCCGAAGATCGAAGCCGCTGACGCGGGGTCTGGCCTGATACGTGTAGTTTGTGAACGCCGAGACGGCAGGATTCAGCACCGCGTCGACACCGAGCTCGAGACCCCTATCGGTGGTCCGCCCCAGGTTCCGGTACGTGAAAAGCGACGGCAGACCCGGTTCGGGCAGCAGGTTCAACACGGCCGGTGGAATGAGCGCCGGCCAGCCAGGGGGTGGGTTGGCTGCGGTGTACCGCCCTGCCTGCGTGAAGAAGATGGCGTCGTCAATCCGGTTCCAGTACACGGCGGCGCTCAGCAGGGCGTTGCCCCCAACACCAGCCGAGTAGCCGAGCTCGAGCGCGGTCAGCTTTTCTTCCACGAGGTCTGGATTGCCAGCGGCCTGGACCGGAAACACGAACTGCGAGAGCGCAGGGGAGATGGCGCTCAGGTTCGCCTCGTTCAGGATGCTGGTATCGATGTGGTTGTTGATGAACGATGGTGCCCGGAACGCGCGGTTGAAGGACAGGCGTATGGACTGGCTTGGCGCCGGTTTCAGCAGGACCGTCGTGCGCGGCGAGAAGACCACGCGGTCGATGGACGAGAACTTGTCGAGTCGGCCGCCAACGATCCAGCGCAGGTACGGAGTGAGGAACATCTCGTCCTGCACATATGCGCCGCCTTCGGTACGATTGTCGCCATCCGGGGCCAGCGAGATGTCGAATCTGTTGTGCCGGAAATTCCCGCCGTACGTGAGTACGTGGCGCGTTCCGGCCAGCCGGACCTCCGAGGCCTCGACGTCGAAGGTTTGTGTGTCGAACAGCAGCGGGAGGAACTCGCCGGTCGGACTCCGTGCCAGCAGGTTGGTGGCGTCGCCATCGAGAATGTTCGTGAAGAACGCCAGCCGGCGTCCGCCCTGCTCGTACCGCGTGGTGAAGTACGACAGCCTCCCGCTCGAGATGTCGAAGGGCCCGATGCCGGTGTGGACGATTCCCCTGGTGCCGGCCACGCCGCCGGCGAACGTCAGCCGCTGGCCCGCCGCCAGCTCGCGGTCCACGCGGGCGTCGAACTTCGGCTGCGACGTGCCGGTGTTCACGTAGGCTGGATAGGGCGTAGCGAAGGGATTGGAGATGTTTCCCGTGGGACGCGGCAGTGCGTGCTGCGCGAAATAGCCGGCCGACACCTTGTACGCCCAGCGGTCGTCCACGGCCTGTGCGTGCGAGGCATTGACTGAGAAGATGCCGCCCAGGTCCTCGTCGCGGCCCGGAACCGCACGGCCGAAGCCCCCGGCGCTGACCACCAGGGATGTGCCTCCCTGCGCGGCCAGCTCGCGCGGGGACTTCGTGATCACGTTGACGACGCCGTTCATCGCGTTGGCACCCCAGACGGCCGACGCGGGCCCGCGGATCACCTCGATCTGCCTGATTTCGTGCAGGTTCGCCGGCACCAGATCCCACAGGACCATGCCGAAGAAATCGAGGTAGATCGTTCTACCGTCGACGAGCGCGAGCTGCCGGGTGCTGAGCGTGGAGGTCGCGCTGCGTGTGGTGAGATTGACGTCGCGCGCCGAGAGCTGAACGACGTTCACGCCAGGGACACCTCGCAGCAGGTCGCCGACGTTGGTCGCCGGCGATTGTTCGATCGTCTGGGCGGTGACGAGACTCACAGTGGCCGGTGCGTTCACGAGCAGTTGTTCCGTGCGGGAGGCCGAGACCACCACCTGCTCTTCGAACGACGGCAGCTCGTCCTGTGCCCGGTCCTCGTCGCGTGCCTGCGCCGCTGTTGTCTGGGATCCCTGCGCCGCGACGGAGCCAGAGACAGCCACTGCAAAGGCCACGTTCAAGACACACAGGCGCGCGATCATGGCTCCTCCTTCGAATGCCGGTCACGAACGGCTTGAATGATATCGCCAGCGAGGGCTCCGCCTATGGGGGCTCTCGGCGCACCCGCCGAGCACGTCGGCAGCAGCTCCGCCTCGCTGGATGGCAGCATCTCCTGCCCGCACTCCGTGCGGGCGAGACGCCGTGAACGGCGGTTGGGAGACTTGACTGAATTCGCATGGATTCGGGCCGTTCACGCCGTCCGCGAGTGTCGGTGAGATTCTCGCGCCACCCATGCCGCACCCGTGCGTCCCAAAGCCGGTCCACCCGGCGGTTGTAGAACGAGAGCGTCACAGTGTGCTCACTGGTAAGGACCTACAAAGGCTGACAACAAGCTCTGCTTTTGTTGCCGGTCGTTTGGGTCTTCAACAGAAGAGCCTAAATATGGCCTGAATATATCGATAATTGGTGGCTTCATCATTGCATTACTTGCCATGCAGGGTGAGCGGCCACGTCGCGTGACCCTGATTCTTGGGACTGCAGAGGCCACATGGAAGACCATGCCGTCGAAGAATATTTCGTGCTCGACGAACAGGGAGAGCCGCGACGCGAGCCCGACCTGGAGGTGTGGACGCGCTGGTTCGAGCACGCCGACCGTGGTATCGCACGCACGGCGGTGACCCCACAGGTGACGGTCTTGACCACCTTTCGCGGCGTGAACCTGTTCGAGCCGGGCCATCCGCCGAAGCTCTTCGAAACGCGCGTGTTCGGCGGCGTGCTCGACGGAGAAGAGCGACAGACCCCCACTCGGTCCGAAGCCATGGCCGTCCACTCGGAGCTCGCGGACTGGTGTCGCATTGGCAACGCGCCGAATGCCGGCACCGCGGAAGGCACGTTGAGCTGAGTCGCCGCAGCGCCGTGCTACCAGGTGTCCTTCGACCCGGGTGGTCCGATGTCGATTGGCTGGTCCGGCGAGACGTCGACGACGCCCGACACCGCACGCAACGCATCCACGCGATTGTCCGGCGCTTCGCCCGAGATGCTCTGGATGACGTCGTTGACGTGTTCCACCACGAAGCCCGCCCGCTCGAGGTCCTTGGCGATGTCGCTGATCGCACGGTCCGCCGAGGTCGTGACAATCCAACGCTTGTTCTTCTGAGGCATGACGCGACCGGATTCAAAGGAGGCGTCCGCCGGAATACACTTCCGGCGGACGCGTGGTGTTACGCCGGCGCCTGCACGAGCCCTCGTCCAACCCTGGTAGCGGGTTCCGTCAGTGGCCGTGCCGTTGCCTGCAGCTTCCTCCACAACGCCATGCCGCGAAGCGACGCACCGCTCTGGGCCCAGAGCGCAGCGCAGCCAGCGACATGCGGCGTTGCCATGCTCGTGCCCGACAACGTGCCGTAGCGGGTTGGCCGAGGCAGCGACGAGAAGACATCCCGTCCTGGCGCCGCGATCTCGATCTTGCCGAAGTTCGAGAAGCTCGATCGCCGCAGGCTCGGGTCGAGCGATGCGACGGCCATGATGGTCGGCGAATTCGCTGGAGCCCCGGTCTGACTGTTCGCGTTGCCGGCGGCGGCCACGATCAGCAGCCCGCGGCTCAGCGCCGCCGATCCCGCTGCCGTGTAGGCGGCCTGCACCGGCGTCTGAGCGCCCAGCGACATCGAGATGACGGGGCAACGGTTGGCGATTGCCCAGTTCATGCCCGCGAGCACGCTGGCTGTCGTGCCGCTGCCTGCGTTGGTCAGGACCTTGCCGACGAAGATCGGGGCCCGGAACGCGATCCCGTAGCGGGGCGTCGTGCCCGCGGGAGCCTTCGGCCCGCACGAGGTCCCGATGCAGTGAGTGCCATGACCGTTGAGATCCTGGACGGGCTGCCCAACGAACGTCCGCGCCGTGAACGACCGCCCGGCGAAATCCGGATGCCCGACATCCATGCCGGTGTCGAGCACGGCCACTTTGATCCCGTGGCCATGGCGGGAGCCCGGGGGAACCTTGCACGCGATCAGGCCCCAGGTGGCGCCGACGACCGCCGGATCCAGCTCTTCTTCGAGCTCCGCTTCCTTGGTCGAGCGCAGGTCCTGCTCGATGGCTTCCGCAGCACGACGGAAGCCACGAAGATACAGGTCCTGCTCGGTGGCGCTGGCGAATGCGAAGTACTCCGGCTCGATGGCTTCAATCGGGCTGTCTTCGGCAATCTCCATGTTCACGCTCATGGACCGGGCCTGGAAGGCACCTCCACCGATCACGGCCGCCCCGATTTCGGGAAAGATCAACGCGTCAGCGTCGCCGAGCGCGTCGAGTGTCACGGCCTGACCGGAGAAGTCGCGTGCGTCGGCAAGGCGCAGGCCCTGCTGCTTCAGCGACTTCACACTCTCGCTACCGACATCTTCCTTGTACGTGATGATGTACCGACCGGTTTCCAGGCTTTCGTCTCCGCGTGCTAGTGCTGCTGTGAGGAGCTCGTCGACGGACGCAGACACGCGCTGCTCGTCGCTGGGTTTGGGTGATGGGTTGGGTCTTTTCTTGGCCATAAACGAATCCTCCCGAAGTGGAATCGGACGAGGCACACCTCTGTGTCATGTGGTGTGTCGGGATATGAACGGCACTGCACACGTGCGTGACCGGTTGGACCGGACTCCGCGACGAGGAGAGAGACGCCTCTTCTATCTCAGTTGGACTAACGCGTCAACAACCATTTACGAACACGCGTGTGTCTTTCGTGTGAAAGGCACACGTCGTCAGTGAGGTACGCGCGAGTGGAGAAGCTGCACGTCGATCTGGACCGCTATCGCAGCCCAAACCGCGAATGGGTACTCGTTGTCCCGCCCGCATAGCGGTCCTAGCCGGGCGAAGCGCGGCAGAAGAGACAGGCCACCAGCCGCGGGGCTCAGCGGGGATATCAAGGGGCGGAGCCAAGTGGCTGGTTCAGGGACGCGGACCGTAGTGGGGAAGTGGAGTGCCACGCTCGAGCGCGCCCAGGTCTGGGGCGCGTCCTGTGAAACCGTCGGTCACCGTGGGGAGTACCGTGCCACGATCCACCGCCGCCGACCCGGACCTCAACCGGAAGTCGAAATCCTCGGCCGAGTAGAGCTGCTGTACGCGTTCGGCATCCTGCGCGTCCAGTGGCGTGACGTTCACGAAGATGTCGTAGTCGACCAGGACGCTGCTGCGATCCTGCCCGGTAGTGCGGTTGTACTCCTCGAGCGTGGCGAAGCGCCGCGTCTCGAGTGTGGCCGTATGTCCTGGGCCGGGGAAGTCGGCGACGACGCCCTGCGGCGGCGATGTCCACTCGAACGAAACCGCCGTCCCGGGATTGGAGCGGAACCCATTGTAGTCCGAAGACGTGTAATTCGTGAACGTACTGATGCTGAAGATGGCCGGCGCCGTGTTCTGACCGAGCATGAGGTTGTTGCGCCAGTGCGCGTTCGAGCCGGCCGCCACCGACGTCTCGGACAGGATGGTGTTGTTGTAGAAGAGCACACCTGCCGAGCCGGCCGTCATTCGGGTGGACCCGCCCGGAAGATGGTAGGCGATGTTCCGGATCCAGTAGACCGGGCCGCCAAGCACCGGCTGGTTGCAGAATGCATGCGAGGGGTGGTTGATGAACATGTTCCGCATCACCCGGACGTTGTGCATGCTGCCGTCGGTCTCGATGGGGTTGTCGTGTGAGTTCGTGATGTAGTTGTTGTAGAAGTCGATGGCCACGGGCCGCAGGTCCCAGTACTGCGGCGGCGGATACCGCGGCCCGTCGACGATTCCCGGGCCGCTGGCCGTCGACCCATCCGGGTTCCCATAGGTCTCCACGTTGATCCCGTCGTGGAAATGCGCGATGTAGTTGTACGCGACGACATGGCCGGGGCCATACAGCTTCACCGCCACGTACGAGCTCATGCGGGGGGGAAAGACCTGACCGTTGACTCCGTCGAACTTCTCCCAGAACGCTCCGGCCCATCCAATCAAGTGGTCCGGATCGTTACGGCCGATGAAGGTGTTGTCGGCCACGTAGAAGTGGCTCGATCGCGAGTGGTTCGTGAAGATACCGGCGCCGACGTTCTCGAATCTGCTGCGCTTGACGGTGAGCCCTTTCGCACCCGCGATGAACTGCGTGCCGGCCAGGATCGCGACCTCGGCATTTCGGAACGTGAGTCCTTCGAAATACGTGTGGTCGGCCGCCCGAACGTCGAAGAGCGCATAGTTGCCGTCGCCGTCGAACACGACGTCGCCGTCACCGGCTGCCTTGATCACGATCGGCATCTCAGCCGTGCCGCTGGCCGTCAGATAGTACGTGCCGTCGAGCGGCACGGTCCGGTTCACGGCAGGATTGTTCGTGTACTCGTACCGGTTGTAACGGTAGAGACCGGCGTGCACGAGAATCGTGTCCCCCGGCCGTACGCGCGGGCGTCCCGCCGTTGCCCAGTCGGTACCGGCGCACCAGAAGTTGTAGGCGCACATCAAGCCCTCGAACGCCGGCTCGCTCTTCGTGCCGGTGTACCCGTGCGGGTAGACGTGGAAGACCCGCCCGCCCGGATAGGGCTGTGGCTCTGCGCGAGTGCGGACCGTCACCGTTCGTTCCGGCACTCCATGCACGCCGTCCGGGTCCGACATGACGAAACGAACCTCGTAGGCCGTGTCGGGCTCCAGGTCGAGCACGCTGCCGGCGAACATGTGAGGAACCACCACGTCCACGCGCGATTCTGCATAGATGCGCTCGCCGCCGAGGCGAAGCAGCGGCAGGGCCTCTTTCCAGTCGGACTGGCCCGGCTGGCGGTAGAACACGGCGACCTGCGCGTTGCGGTTCGAATCCCCCTGGATGAACCACTCGAAGCCCAGGTTGATGAGCGTTGGCGGCTCGATCACGAGCTCGCCCGGCACGACGGCTTCTGGCGGGAGTGCAGCCACCGGGGAGCTCGCCGCGCCCTGCGACCAGACACTGGGAGCAGACAGCAGCAGGAGAGCCAGCGAGAGGATGAGGGCAGCCGCCCGCGTCACGAGCTGCCCTGAAGGTGCAAGGTCCTTCCCTGGAGTGCGAGTCGGCGTCAGGTACATCCGGTGTGGCATCCTTCCCTGATGGGCGGCCCCAATTGTAGCGAAGTTCCCGGTTCGATTCCTTGATGACGCAGCGGCCATCGGAACCATGCCTGCCCGGCTCACGCCGCCACCCCAACACCCTCGTACATGAACGAACCTACTTTCGGACCGTGCATGTAGCCGGTGTGCAGCCGGTCGAAACGAAAGCCAGCGCGCTCGATGATTTCTGCGATCGGGCGATTGAGATGACAGCCTCCACCGAGGCGCTTCATGAGCGGGGTCAGTCGGTCCTGCCACCGGCGTACCGACGGCTCTGGTGCGCGGCCGTGTTCGACAAACAGGAGGCGCCCCTCGGTAGTGAGCACGCGCCGGATCTCTCCGAGCGCCCGGTGGACGTCCGGTATCGAGCAGAGGGTCCAGGTCGTCACCACCGTGTCGATGCTCCGATCGTCGAGCGGAATTGCCTCCGCGGACCCGCGCAGCAATTCGACCGGGCACCTGGCCTGCTCTGCCCTGGCATACGCCATGGTCAGCAGCCGTGGCGACGGGTCGAGCCCGATGATGCGGGTGCTGTCAGCAGAGTAGAGCGGAAGGTTCAGTCCTGAGCCGATCCCGATCTCGAGCACCCGCCCTCTGGCCGCGCCGATCACTCGCTGGCGGTAGGCGAACAGGTCCCGCCGGCCCATCGCGAGATGGATGACGCGTGGCAGGATGTGGCGTTCGTAGAAGTTCATGGCGACGGTGACGAACCAGCCAAGGGCTGTCGCCCTTGATATCCCGTTGGCGCCAGCCCTTGGCTGGTCGGCAGTGCCGGCTTGGCGCGCTCTGCGCGCCGCTGGACTGCTGCACGGCCGACGCCAACTCGCCACAAACGAGTACAGGATTCTCGTTTGGAGCCGTACAGCCGTCCAGGCGTTTCAATACACAATGGAGCAGAGCCGAATGCACCATGAACGGGCGGGCTGCCCGCTCCACCGGCAGGTGGCGTTCTGCATTCGCGCTGCCTTCTGCATTGTGCATTGTGCCTCGGCATCTTGCCTATGCGTTCGGCATCTCCCTGACCCTGGAGGCGATATTCCGTGTCGTGGCACGCGTGGGCCGTGTTGCTGGCGGCCATGATGGCGTTCGTGAGCATGGTGCGCGGCTGGGCAGCCACGGAGGTGGCACTCGGACTGGCTCTTGCCGCGATCACACTGGTTGGGATTGTCGAGCCGCGGCAAGCCCTGGCGGGCTTTGCCAACGAGCAACTCCATACAGTAGCCCTCTTGTTCGTGGCGGCGGCGGCGCTGCGGGCGGCAGGCAGTCTCGGCGTGCTCACGTCGCACTTCCTGACACCCACCACGAGCGTCACGCTGGCCGTGCTTCGGCTGACGGTTCCGGTTGCGGCCTTGAGTGGGGTGCTGAACAACACGCCCATCGTCGCCATGCTAATCCCGGAGGTCCGCGCGTGGGCGCGGCGCACGGGCATTGCCCCCTCGCGGCTGCTCATCCCGCTCAGTTATTCGGCGATCGTGGGTGGGTTGATTACGGTGATCGGCACCAGCACGAATCTGGTAGTCAACGGTCTCGTCGTCGAGGCGGGCCGACAGCCCATTGGATTCCTCGAGATCGGGCGGATCGGCCTGCCGCTGACCATCATGACGCTGGTGTTCCTGGCCATGTCCGCGCGATGGCTGCTTCCGGACCGGCGTGACGTCGATGCGGCCTTCAGCAATCCGCAGACGTTCACCACCGAGATCCTGATTGACCCGGGCGGGCCGCATGCCGGGAAGCGCCTGGCGGACATCCGTGTGCCGGATCTCCCTCTGCTGGCGCCGGTGGAGATCGAGCGAGCGGGCCAGGTGATCCCTGCGCCACGGCCCGATCACGTGCTGCAGGGCGGTGACCGCCTCGTGTTCGCGGGACCCGCGGCTGCGCTCCTGGCACTCCGGAGGCTCCCGGGGCTGAGTCTGGCTCGCGATCATGCGTTCGATCGGGAGAACCCCCAGCGGCAGCTCGCCGAACTGCTCGTGTCGCCCCGATGTCCGCTGATCGGGCGTCGTGTGGGAGACGGCACGTTCCGCCAGCGCTACAACGCCGCCGTGATTGCCGTGGCACGCCACGGCGAACGGGTCGAGAGCGCCCGGCTGAGCGATTGGGAGCTCCAGGCCGGAGATATCCTGCTCGTCGAGGTGGGTGTCGACTTCTTCGAGCGCCACCGCACGAGCCCGGATTTCTATCTCGTTACCCCGCATGGGCCGCCGCAGGTCGTGAGCCCCACCAGAGCGTGGTTTGGACTGGTCGTCCTCGGCGGCATGGTGGGTGCGGCGGCGACCGGGTGGCTGACCATGTTCAAAGCTGCGCTCCTGGCGGTTGCCGTGTTGTTCCTCGCGCGATTCGTCACACGCGATCTGGTGCGGCAGGGCCTGGACGTGCGCGTGATGCTCACGATTGCCCTGTCGTTCGGTCTCGGCATTGCCCTGGAAACCTCCGGGGCCGCCGCCGGTGTCGCGTCCGTGGTCGGCCTGTTCGGAGATGGCAGCCCCTGGCTTGCGTTGGCGATGGTGTATCTGGCGACGGTCACGATCACCGAGATGATCACGAACAACGCCGCGGCGGCGCTGATGCTTCCGGTGGCCTTTGCCATTGCCGATCGACTCGAGGTGAGCTATCTGCCGTTCACGATCGTGGTGATGGTGGCGGCATCCGCCAGCTTCGTGACGCCAATCGGATATACCACCAACCTGATGGTGTACGGCCCCGGCGGGTACCACTTCGCCGATTTCGCGCGCGCCGGCATTCCACTTGCGGTGCTGACGGCGCTGCTGACGCTGATACTGACGCCTATCCTGTGGCCCTTCTGAACGGCTCGTCGGCCCTCCGTCCTGGGTCAGCGGCACGGGTTGAGGCCGGCGGTCCGGACCCGGCCTCTCACTCTCTTCCGAGCAGCCGTTCGCGCGTCAATTCATAGTCGGCATCTTCAACGAGCAACAGCAGGCGGTCGCCCGCTTCGATGACGGTGCCCCCTTGGGGAACCATGACCTGACCACCGCGATACAGCAGTGCGATGAGCGCACCCGGTGGCAGCCCGAGGCTCACGACGCTGTGCCCTACGGCCGGCGCGTCCTCCGGGATCGTCAGCTCGCGCAAGGCGTACCCTTCGTCCCCAGCGATGACCGCATCGAACGTGTACTGATTGGCAGCGGTCCACGGCATTGCAAGCCCAAGGCGTCTCGCCGTCGATGGGATGGTCGTACCCTGGGCGAGCACGGACAACAACACGACGAAGAACACGACGTTGAAGATGGTCTCGGCGTCAGCGACGCCGGCAACCACCGGAAACGTCGCGAGGATGATGGGTGTGGCGCCCCGCAGACCGACCCAGGAGACGAACGCAATCTCCCGTACTGGCATCCGAAAGGGTACGAGCGTCAGAAGCACGGCCATGGGACGGGCGACGAGCATCAGCACGGCGGCGAGGAGCAGGGCTTGACCGGCGACGGGCAGGAGATGGGACGGAAAGACGAGCAGCCCCATGAGCACGAACATGGAGATCTGCATGAGCCAGGCGACCGCGTCGTGGAACCGCAGCAGACTCCGCTTGTGCAGGAACTCCGCGTTGGCAACCGTGACCCCGGCGACGTATGTGGCCACGAAGCCGCTGCCTCCGAGCCACGCCGTGCCTTCGTAGGTGAGGAGCACGAACGCAACGGTCAGCGCCGGGTACAACCCGTCGTACTCCAGGTGGAGGCGATTGATGAGCGCTACCGCGCCTCGCGCCAGCACCCAGCCGCCGACGAGGCCGACTCCCATCTGGACGAGGAACAGGGTCACGAGGTCGAATACGCCGTCTGCTGTTCCCTGAATCAGGGCAATCATTCCCACCGTGAGGAAGACTGCGGCGGGATCGTTGCTGCCGGACTCCAGTTCCAGCAGATGTCGGATTCGGGGAACGATGGCGACGCCTCGGGATCGAAGGATGGAGAAGACCGCGGCGGCGTCGGTGGAGGCGATGACCGAGCCCAGCAGCATGCCCTGGAGCAGTGGGAGGCCGAGCACGGCGGCCGCGATGGCCCCCAGGACGACAGCGCTCAGAAGGACCCCCACGGTGGCGAGTGCGACGCCTGGCACCAGGACTCTGCTGATGTCACGCCACGCCGTGCCCGCGCCTCCGCTGAAGAGGATGAACGCAAGCGCGACGATACCATACCGTTGTGCGAGCCCAAAGTCTTCGAACTCGATGCCGATCAGCCCTTCGGACCCGGCGATCATCCCGAGCCCGAGGAAGAGCAGCAGGCTTGGCACACCCAGGTGCGAGGACGTCTTGCTCAGGAGCACGCCCGAGAGCAGGAGCACCGCTGCCAGCAGGAGGGACGGGTCCGGGCTCAGCATGGACGCGCTGTGTCGGATCGGGTGCGATGCGGCATTACTTCATTATGCGTGCGCACCACGTCTCCGTCTCACGCCTCTGTCGCAATAGAACCCGAGCGGGGGTAAACTTACGCGGAACATCGCCGAGCCCGCTCGATCCCGGTTCACTCAATCCGTTGTCGATTCCAGAGAGGCGTCATATGAAGAGACTGGCCGGACTTGGACTTCCTGTCGTACTGGTCATAGCCATGGGGTTACCGCTCGGTGCCGGCTCGGTCCCGATCGGCACGGCAGAGGAGGTTGGCCTGTCGGCCGAGCGGTTGACACGTATCAACGAGGCGGTACGACGCCATATCGCGGCCGGCAGTGTCGCAGGTGCCGTCACGCTCGTGGCTCGTCGCGGGAAGATCGCTCATTTCGACGCACAAGGCGTGATGGACGTCGACACGAAGCAGCCGATGGCCAAGGACAACCTGTTCCGCCTTGCATCGATGTCCAAGCCGATTGCGGCCGCAGCCATCATGATGCTGGTCGAAGAGGGTGCCGTGCGCCTCAATGATCCGGTGTCGCGGTTCATCCCCGAGTTCGCCAATCTGAACAAGGTGGCCGTACCCCGGCCTGGTGCAGGTGGCGGACCGGCGCCCCAGGGCCAGCAGGCTCGGGCCCCGGTCTATGACCTGGTGTCGGCCACGCGCCAGATCACGATTGCCGACTTGCTGAAACACG
>CAZDLW010000161.1:0-12941 GCA_964505975.1 uncultured Bifidobacteriaceae bacterium
TGACGATGCCCTGGATCGTGGTGAGTATCTCCCGCAGATCGATGACCGAGACGTTCGGAAACTCCGCCGCAAGTGTCGCCTGCATGCGCGATCTGGCTGCCGCGTCGCCCGGCCCCTGCAGGGACGACATGAAGGTGTGCGGAGCCTGATCGAACGTGCCCGGCCGGAACACGAACATGAATCCTCCGGCACGGAAGTCCTGCCAGTCCACGCGCCTGATGCTCGCCACGCGGGCGGTGATCACGCGGCCCAGCACATCGAAGCGCATGCGGTCACCGACTTGAATGTGCTGACGCTCGCTCTCGAAGATGCTGGACGCGATTCCCGGCCCGCCACGTTGACCGCCCGGCCCGGCACCGCGTCCGCCGTCTCGGCCGAAGATGGCCTCGGCTATGCCTTCTTCGATGGAAACCTCCGCTTCGCCGTCGATAGGGGTCTCGTCCCACCACTGGCCGTCGATGATCTCCTCGTTGTGTTCGAGGTGCGCCCGATAGGTCACCGTGTACTCACGTGAGAGTCCACGGCCCCTGACCTCCTGATAGCTGTCCAGATTCACCTCGCGGCCCTCGACTCCCACCACCCGGGCACGCAGCGTCGCCATGATCCGTGCTGGCGGGGCCGATCCAGTCGCCTCGTCGAGAAACGCGGCCAGCCGGTCACGCTGGTCCGGCTGGATGTCGATCAGGAACATGTCCGGCGCGTCCGGTCCCATCTGTACCGCGAAGTCCCGCAGCAGGTTCGCCTGGAGTCCGCGAACGCCGAGGATGAAGAACGCGCCCAGACCGACGGCCAGGAGGATGACGCGTGTCTGGTTGCCCGGACGGGCGATGTGCAGGACGGCTTGCCGGAGTGCGAAGGATCGCGCGTATCGCAGCGGCTGCACTGCGCGAACCAGCGCGACGCCCGCCAAGTGCAGCACGAACGCGGTGGCGACGAAGCCGGCGCACAACAACAGTCCCACCGCAATCGAACCGGCCTGCCACGAGGCGACGGCCACGAGTGCCCCCCCCACGCCCGTCGCGACGACCCACTTGAGCCAGTCGAAACGCGCCGGTGGGATATCGTGCCGCAGCAGCAGCGAGGGCTTCACGAGCCGCACTTCCAGCAGTGGCACGACCGAAAACAGCAGCGAGACGAGCAGGCCGATCGCGAGCCCTTGCCACACGGCGGCACCCGTCAACCCATACTCGATCGGGAGCAGCGCGGCGAGCTCGCCGGCGAAGAACGGCACGGCAGTCACCACCCCCGCTGCGAGCGAGACCCCGAGCACACTGCCGGCGAAACCGAGCAACAGCACCTGTGTCAGGTACACGGCGAGCACGCGCCCCGTCGTGCCGCCGACGCACTTCAGAATCGCGATACTGCGTATCTTCTGCTGCACGAAGACACGCGTCACGCTCGACACCCCGATGCCGCCAAGGATCAGGACGACCAGCCCCACGAGACTCAGATAGTTCTCGGCTCGCGTCAGGTTCTCCCCCATCCGATCTTCACTGCGCCGGTAGTGCCGCACGCCCACGAATTCGTTGGCGAACGCATCGCGCAGGTCGTCGACCAGCGGCTCGAGCAGGGGCCCGGGCACCTGCAGCAGCATCTGATAGTTCGCGCGGCTTCCGAAGGTGAGGAGTCCGGTCGACTCGAGATCGGCACGGTCGATGAAGATTCTGGGGCCCAGGGTAAACGTCCCGAGACGGCGGCCGGGCTCGGCAGCGATGACACCGCGAATCTCGAATTCCTGGGTGCCAATGTGCAGGCGATCGCCAATCGTGACGCCGAGCTGGGGCAGCAGCTCAGGCCGCACCAGTACTCCACGGTCTCGCAACACCCCGTGCGTATACGGCTGTCCGTCCAGCGTCAGTTCACCGTAGAAGGGAAACTCCGGCTCCACGGCCCGCAGCTCGACCATCCGACTCGTCACGCGGGATGGATCCGCCGGGCGGACGATCGTCGACACTTCGATGGACTCGCTTCGCGCCGTGATCCGTCCGGCCGCGCGCTCCGCGGCGATCGTCTCGAGCACATGATCGGTCCACGGGCGGTTGCTGTTCACGATCGCATCCGCCGCGAGCAGCGCACGTGCTTCGCCGGAGAGCGTCACACGCACGTTCTGGATGACGGACCGAATCGCGACGATGGAGGCCACGCCGATCGCGATGCAGACAAAGAAGAAGAGGAGCCGCTGCCACGACGCGCGGATTTCGCGAAAGGCCATCACGATCACGAACTTCATCGCAGCACTCCTGCCTTGCCCATCGGGCTCATCGCACCCTCAGGCTCGTCGTGTCCTGCGGGCGCCTGGGGTACCGGTCGGCCGTCACGCAGCTGCAGGCGCGCATCGGCGAGCGACGCCAGATCCGCGTCGTGCGTGACGAGCACCAGTGTGGAACGGCGGGTGCGCCGGATCTCGAGCAGTAATTCCATGATGTGGCGTCCCGTAGTCGAATCCAGGTTGCCGGTCGGCTCATCGGCGAGAACAATGGCCGGATCGTTGGCCAGCGCACGTGCAATCGCAATACGCTGCTGCTCGCCCCCTGACAACTGCGACGGATAGTGGTGCGCGCGCTCGGCGAGACCGACCTCTTCAACGAGCTTCCGGGCGCGCGCGCTGGCGCCGCGGCGGCCGGCGATCTCCATTGGCACCATGACGTTCTCGAATGCCGTCAAGGACGGCACCAGGTGGAAGAACTGGAATACGAAGCCGATCTTCTCGCCCCGCAGCTTCGCGAGACCGTCCTCCGTCAGCTTGGTGATGTCCGTCCCGTCGATGACCACTTCTCCGGTTGTGGGCGCGTCGAGGCCCGCGATCAGCCCGAGCAGCGTCGATTTGCCACTGCCCGACGGTCCCAGGATCGCCAGAAACTGTCCCGACGGGATCGTGTAGTCGAGTGGATGGAGAATGGTCAGCGGGTGGTCGCCGCTCTGGACCGTCTTGGACACGCCGCGAAGCTCGATCATGTGATGGGGCCGTTCTGCCGAATGGGGGATCGCGCCTTACGTGCCGCCCGCAGCCGCTGCGGAACCCGTCCCACCGACGTGGCCCGGAACCGCCTCGCTCGCCCGGTCGAGCAACGGCTCGAGCACGGGCCAGAGATGGTCCGCAACGACCCGCGCGCCCGCGGCGTTTGGATGAATCCCGTCCGGAAGGTTCAGGCTGGGAATGCCAGCCACTCCCTCGAGGAAGAACGGGACGAACGCCACGTCATGGTCGCGGGCGAGATCGCGAAAGGCCCGACGGAACTCGGACGTGTACACCTCGCCGTAGTTCGGGGGCGCTTCCATTCCCACCAGCATCACGGCAATACCGCGACTTCGTGCCTGCAGGATGATGTCCTCCAGGTTTCGTTTCATGCTGGATACCGGCAGTCCGCGCAGGCCGTCGTTGCCGCCGAGGCCCACGACCAGCACGGCGACGTCACCGTCGAGCGACCAGGTCAGCCGGCTCAGACCTCCGGCGGACGTATCGCCTGACACGCCGGCGTTCACCACTTCGTACTGATACCCTTCGGCATCGAGGCGGGCCTGGATGAGCGACGGGAACGACTGCTGTCGCGCCAAACCGTACCCGGCGGTCAGGCTGTCCCCAAGAAACACGATTCGAGGACGGGCGCCCGAGGGAGGTGCTTCACGGCCGTTACCCAGCGACGCCTCACCCGGGGTGGCCGGTGCCGACCCGGACGCCGGAAGCTGCTCAGCAGTCTCGCGCGTCCCCCGTTCCGGGGGCGCGCACGACACCACAGACAACGCCAGAATCACGAAGCGCGTCCAACTTGCTCCGATCATCGCAACGCAGCCGCTCTTCCTCATCCAGTTCCCGGATACAGTCCTCAACTCAGCCCTCATCAGGCGTCGCTTCCAATGGAGGGCCGCACATTCGTCGAAAACCGTGGGACCTCATCGAATTTCCATTATGTTATAAGGTCACCGGGGTATGCCACTTCATCTGACGAGTGCGCGCGCGCCGGCGTTCCCGTCTCCTACCGCCGTGACGACGCGCTGGCCCGATTACACGTCCAGACCTCCGATCGGTGCATTTCCAGGAGTTCTGCACCCATGTGCCGGATCCCGGCGCGTTCCGCACGCCCGCTGCCACCCCGGCGGGGCGATCCCGCCACACCCGCTCCGGTCCCACCTATAGGAAATCGTGGACGTGACCACATTCAGCCTCCAGCCACGGTCAATTGGCGCGGCTTACCGTTCGGCCTGCCAGCGACTACAACAGACCAGCTTCGTCGAACGGCTGTGGGCGAGACGCCTGGACCTGTGGAGCGCGGATCCCACCGTGCAGCAGCTGATTGGTAACAGGCTTGGATGGCTCGGCGCCGTCGACGTCCTGACTGGTCAGGTCCCCCGACTGCGGGCGTGCGGGGCGTCCATCGCCAGCGCCGGGTTCACGCACGTTGTCCTGCTGGGTATGGGCGGGTCCAGCCTGGCGCCGGAGGTGCTGCGGCGGGTCATCGGCATCGCGCCGGAGTTTCCGCACTTCCGAACCCTCGATTCAGTTGATCCAGACGCCGTTCGCACGGCTCTTGCCGATGCAGGTACGTCGCTGTTCCTCTTCGCCAGCAAATCCGGTACGACAATCGAACCGAACGTCATGGCGGCCGAAGCCCGACATCGCCTCGCGACCGCGGCGAAGGAGCCGTGGGGAGCCCGGTTCGTCGCGATAACCGATGCGGACACCCCACTTCATCGGCTCGCCATCGAACACCAGTTCCGCGACGTGTTCCTGAATCCTGCGGACATCGGTGGCCGATATTCTGCGCTGTCCTTTTTCGGCATGGTGCCCGCGGCCCTGATGGGGGTGAATCTGGACGCGCTCCTTGCATCCGCCCGTGAAATGGAACACGCCTGCCGCGCAGTCGATCCTGCAGACAATCCGGCGCTGGCGCTCGGCGCGCTGATGGCCGCAGGCGCCCGGGCGGGGCGCGACAAGCTCACGCTGCTTCTGCCCAATCGCCTCGAGCCGCTTGGCCTCTGGATAGAACAGTTGGTTGCGGAGAGCACTGGCAAGGAGGGGCACGGCGTCGTCCCGATCGCCGGGGAGACAGTGCACGCCTGTCTGGGGCCGGATCGCGTGGCCGTGGCCATCACCTCTGGTGGCGAAGCGCCAGACCCGGTCGTGCTCGATCACGCGCGTTCCGCACGTGTTCCGTTGATCGAGTGGCACGTTCCCAACGGGACAGCACTCGGTGCGGAGTTCGTTCGCTGGGAGGTGGCCACCGCAACGGCGGGTTTCCTGCTCGAGATCAACCCGTTCGACGAACCGAATGTCCAGCAGGCCAAGGATGCCACGCGCCTGTTACTGGACGAGTACCGCACGCGGCGTCAGCTGCCGTTTCCGGACCCGCATGTGCTGGTGGCTGGTGCCCGCCTGGCCGTCAGCAACGCGGCGCGGGACCGCCTCGAAGATGCGCTCGAGACGTCGTTCCTCCGGCTGCTCGATGACGGCGACTACTTCGGCCTGCTTGCCTATCTGCCTCCCGACCGTCCGGCCTTCGGGGCGGCGCTCGAGAGATTCCGCAGCGCCGTGACGATCCGAACGGGCTGTGCCGCCATGCTCGGATACGGACCACGGTATCTGCATTCCACCGGGCAGCTCCACAAGGGGGGCGCGAACAACGGCGTGTTCGTGATCATGACTGCCGACACACACCAGGACCTTCCCGTTCCGAACGAAGCGTTCTCATTCGGCGTGCTGGAAACGGCGCAGGCCCTGGGCGACTTTCAGTCACTGGACCGTACCGGCCGACGTGCGTTACACGTGCATCTCACCCGCCGCGATGTCGAACTGCTCGATCGCATACTGACAACGCTGATCGACCAGCTCGAACCCACTCGTCCTGCCTAATCGTTCTCTGCTCCCCTTCTCCCTCTCCCCTTCTCCCTGCCCCCTTTCTGTATACTCCCCTCGTGACAACGGCAGCACCGGTTCAATCCACACTGGCCCGCGCGCAACCGGCGCTCGAGCGCGGGCGCGGCGGAGACGCCGCCCAGTTGCTGACCCCCTTGTTGCGCGCGGGTTTCTTGAACCGGGAGGACGAATGGGGAGTGCGAGCGGCGCTCGCGGAGGCGTGGCTCCTGCAGGACGATCTGACCCAGGCAGCCGCGGCTCTCGGTCGGCCTCCTGACGCGCTGCGGGAGCGCATTCCGGATGCGCAGCTGTCCACGTTGTGGCGATTGCACGGCCGCATCACGTTTGCCCGCGGGGAACAGTCACGCGCCATCGCTCTCCACGCGCGCGCCCTGAAGCATGCCGAGCTCGCCCACGACTCGCGGGCGATGGGCCTGGCACATTACGAACTGGCGTTCTGCTACATGCAGGTGGGCGATTCCAGCATTGTCCGCAACCACCTGGCAGAAGCCGCCTCGGCCCTCCACGCCGCCGGGGATCGTCGTCATCTCGCGCTGGTCCATCGACTGTCGGCCGTCCCGTTGGCCCAGGCGGGCCGTTGCGACGAGGCTAACGCCGCGCTGCGTCAAGGCGAGCGTCTCGCGATGGCCATCCAGGCCGATGACGTCCTCGCCGGCATCGTGCACAACCAGGCCAACGTCGCTCTGATGCTCCATCAGCATGAACAGGCGCTCGAGTTGGCCGAGCGCAGCGTTGCCCTGCACCAGACGCTTGGCTCGGGCCATGGGCTTGCGGTCGCGCTCGCGACACTGGGGCAGATCTTTGTCCAACTCGGCGACCTCGAGCGCGCAGAACAGATTCTGACGCGCACGCTCGATCTGCGCACGGCCGTCAAGTTCCATGAGATTACCGGGGCCGTCTTCGACACGCTGACGCAAATCCACCTCATGCGGGGGACCTACGATCGAGCAGGCGAGTACCTCCGTTTGGCACGCGATGCCTACAGCGGCTACGGCACCCAGACGATGCGCTGGTACGAGTGGTCGTTGAAGCTGCTCGGGTTGAAGCTGGCGTTGAGGCGCGGCGCCTACGACCAGGCCTCGAGCATGGCCGACGAGCTGGCGCAGGCACCGTCCATTCCGCCGGCCGAAGCAATTCAAGTGGACCTGGCTGCCTGCGAAGCTCTCGTGGCCGCGGGCCGCATCGGTGAGGCCGAAGGGCGCCTTGCGGTCTGCGAAGGACGACTCGACCCTCGCGCGTCCCCCGCCAACTGGGGGGAATTCCTGCGGATTCGCGGGGCCGTCCATGAGCAGTCGTCACGCTTCACCGCTGCGTATCACGACCTGGGACAAAGCGCCAACGTCTTCGAACTCCTGGGCGAGCGCTATCAGGCGGCGCTCAGTCAGCTCGCCCTCGGCCGTGTGGCTGCCCGCACCGGCGACGGCACCACGGCGAAGCGTCATCTGGATGCGGCCGGCGTCGTCTTTCGGAGACTGGGCGCGCAGCGCGACCTGCATGAGCTCGAAGCGGCTCAGGCTCTGCTCGAGCAGGCTCAGCCCATGGGCCCCGCTGTCTCGCTGGCCGATGCGGACGAAGCGATCGTCCGGCGGCTGGTGGACGCCGCGATCCTGCCGGATCTGCTTGCGCGGGAAACGACGACGGCGTTGCTCGAAACTACGGGGGCCGACGCCGTCATCATCTTCGTCGTACGAACGGACGGGGATATCCGGGTGATTGCTGCCGCCGGATGCGACCCGAGTGTCGCTCGGTCCCTTGCACGAGCGGCGTCACAGGGGAATCCCCCCTATGGCGACGAGCTGGTCATCACGGCCCCGTTGGGCAAAGCACCCGACGGACCCCGGTCGTGCGCGGTCGTCTCGGCACAGCGCATGGGCGATGCAGCAATCCGGCGCTTCCGGATGTTCGCTGCCGTCGCCAGGCAGGGATTCGAGCTGTGCGATGCTCGTGAGCGCCCCCCGCAAACCGTGGAACAGGCGACCGAACGATCGCTCGAGCCGCTGCTGCCTGGCTTCGTGTGTGCGAGTGCCGCGATGGGGCGTGTGGCCGAACAAATTCAACGTCTGCAGGGTCAGAACCTCACAGTCCTGATCACGGGCGAAAGCGGCACCGGCAAAGACCTGGTCGCCCGAGCCATTCACGTGGGCTCTCCCCGCAGCGCGGCGATGTTCCTGCCCTACAACTGCACGACCACATCGCGCGAGCTGGCCGATACCCTCCTGTTCGGCCATCGCCGCGGCAGCTTCACGGGCGCCGTCACGGACTCGCAAGGCCTCATTCGGTCGGCTGCGGGCGGCACGTTGTTCCTCGACGAGATCGGGGACCTCCCGCTCGATATCCAGCCAAAGCTGCTTCGTTTCCTGGAGCAGGGCGAGATCATGCCCGTCGGGGACACCAGGCCCCAGGTCGTGGACGTTCGCGTGCTCGCAGCCACGAATGCCGACCTGGAACAGCGAGTTGCAGAGGGACGGTTCAGAGAGGATCTCTATTACCGTCTCAGCGTCATCCGGATCCACGTCCCCCCGCTTCGCGAACGGCGTGAGGAGATCCCTCACCTCAGCACCTTCTTCCTGCGCGAGGCGTGTGAACGGTTCGCCAAGCCGAACATCCAGCTCGGTCCCGCCACGCTCGACCTCTTCGCGCGCTACTGGTGGCCGGGTAACGTCCGTCAGCTGCGAAACGAAGTCCAGCGGGCAGTCGCGATGAGTCCACCCGATGGCCGCATCGAGCCGGACCATCTCTCTGCCGACCTCACGGCACCCGGGCCCTCGGCGACGACGGTTGGCCAGCCAACCATGCCCGTTCGCTCGCTCCAGACGGCGAACCTCGCCCAGGCCGTTGCCGGACTGGAGCGCGATCTGATCGCGTCGACGCTCGAACGCACCCGCGGCAACGTGTCGGAAACTGCGCGGACGCTCGGGTTGACGCGACGAGGCCTGTACCTCAAGATGCGCCGGCTCGGACTCGATGTCGTCACCGCGGATACATAGTAATCAGATAGCCGAAGCAATGGATACTTTGTATCCATTGCACACAATTCCATTCCTGCACCTATCTTATGTTTAGTGCTTCTATGTCAACGACTTAGCTGCGTAACTGATCCGTGGTCTGACTCGAGCGACAACCGGCCCATAGCTTGAAGTAGAGAAATTCTGTAACCCATCAATCTCTACACAAGGGGGCCACGCCGTGAACCAAACGGTCGCGACTCGACATCAGCAGTCCATCACTCCACGTCCGCGCATCGGCAATCGAAGAAAGATGCGCATCCCAGGCCGACTCACCTGGAAGGACGCGTCTGGCACGCTCCGGTTCGTTTCCGTGGTGACGCGGGACATCAGCGAGGTGGATGCCTTCGTGGAGTGCCAGGTTCCGGCATCCATTCCGTTGTACCGCCTGGTCCACTTTCAAATCGAGCGTCCGGCACGCGAATGCGGCGACCTCCCCGCTGTCTTGCAACACGGCAAGGTCTTGTCGGCCGTCTATCGTGTTGGGCCGTATCGGTCGTCTACTGGTACACCGCAGGGATACGCGCTGCGACTGCTCGTCGAACCGGATGCCACCGTTCTCAGCCAGCGCCCTTCTGGTGAGCTATTGCGGGCCAATTGAACGTCTCCGTCCGAAGGAAGCCCGAAGGCAATCGCTCTCGGACGAAGCTGCAGGGGTGAGGTCAGCACCTCCGAAACAAATCGGGGGGACGCAACAGGTTCGGAGCGAGCCGATGTCCCGACGTCACGACACCGGTTGCCGGGTTCTCTTCCGCCAGTATCTCGCCAGACCAACCCAGAGCTGTTCGAATGGGGCTGCCGTTGGATAGGAGGTAATCTGTTCGTCCGTCATCTGCGCCCGCATGCGACGGCGAAGCCACTCCACGAACCCGGCGCTCCGTTGCTCGTCCGTGCCGGGATCGTCGAGGGAGGTCCGCACCCGAGCCGCCATCTCGTCGAGATTCTTCAATAACGCCTGCAGGTGCGACCGCACGTTCGTGGCCGGGCCGAAGTGCGTCAGGAACAGGGTGCCCGGCGACCACGCCTCGATGCGTCCAACGCTGTCGCGCCAGCCCTCGAGGTCGATATCCGGCGGCGGTGTTGGCGGAAGCACATATCCTCCGTCTATAGCCACTCCCGCGGTATCACCGACGAACGCCAGACCGCTGGCTTTGTCGAAATAGCTGACGTGATGCGAAGCGTGACCTGGGGTGTATGCCACCTCGAAGGTGCGCCCGCCGGAGCGAATGGATTCGCCGCCTTCGAGCGACACCAGCCGATCCCTGGGGACCGCGACGATGTCCCCCCAGAGCGCCGCCATACGGTCCCCATACAGACGGGTCGCGCTCTCGATGAGTCTCGTCGGGTCGGCCATGTGCCCAGCACCGCGCTGGTGCACGAACACCCTTATATGGGGATGGCGTCGAACGATCGTTCCGGTCGCCCCCGCGTGATCGAGATGGATATGCGTCAGGAGGATGTCGGTCACGTCCTCCAGACGCAGCCCCTGGCGGTCAAGTCCACGCTCCAGTGTGTCGAGGGCACTCGTCGGGCCAGGATCAACGAGTGCGACACTGCCTGATGCTTGGACGACGGCAGTCGCGATGACGTGTCGTCGGCCGAGAAACTGCAGATCGATCCATGACACCCCTGGGGCAAGCGTGTTCACGAGGGCACTCCCGTTGGGACCATCTCTGTCAGCGCGCCAGCCGCGCGTCCAACGTTCCATCGCGCCGCTGCTCGGCATCGTGGGCCGGCCGGTTCGCTGGGGGACACGGCGGACGCCGGGAGTAGAGGGGACGACAGCGGTCCGTACATCAGGGGATTATACTGGTCGGTCAGGCCCGATGCTGCAGAGTGATCCTTCAGCGGTGCTCCCCGCGGTGGCGCGTCTGGTGGCCGAGGCTTCCACGCTTCAGGAAGTCGTGTCGCGCCTGGCGGTCGCGTTGCACGACGCCATCCCATTCGAGCGACTGCACGTCCTGCGGCTCGATCGCGCCGAGTCGTTCGTCCTGTTCGTGGCCCGATCCGACGGAGAGCTGGAGGTCACGGGCCGGCGGATTGGCGATGCGACCGTCCCTGTCGAAGAGGGCCACCCCCACGCGCAATCGCGGATCCTGTGCACGATCCGCCAGGGCAGCCGAGTGCACGGCGCGCTCTGGCTGACCTCGGGCGGGGCCGGCGTCTTCACCGACGCCCATCAGACGCTCGTCGACGGCGTCGTCGATTTGCTCGGCCTCGCATTCGAGCGGAACGCCATCGTCGAACGCGAGACACTTCGCCGGGAGCGGCTCGACAGCCTTCGGGGCCTGCTGCACACGATGGCCGGCGCACTTGATATCCGGCACGTGTTCCCGGAAATTGCCGAGGTCGTGCGGGGAGGGTTGCCACACGACATCCTGGCTATTACGTCGTGGGGCCAGGACAACTCGTCGTTCCGCGTATACGCGATGGCTGGCGCGGAGATCACGGATCCGGACTTCTGGGAGCCCCAGACGCTTGCCGAACCGGACCGCGCGCTGCTCAACCGCGATGCCTACGTCATCCACGACGCCGACGTCGAGGTCCCGGGATCGAGCATTCGTGGACGGATCTTCCGGCGGCTCGGCGTCCGCTCTGCCTTGCGCGTGCCGATGCCGCTCGGCAACGACGTCTCCGGCTCCGTGTTCTTCCTGTCCAGGGATACGGATCGTTTCACCGAAGGCGACATCGATTTCGCACGACGGGTCGCCGATCACCTGGCGCTCGCCCTATCGCACCAGCGACTGGCCGAGGCAGCGAGGCGCGACGCGGAGTCGCGTGAGCGGGCCGCACAACTCGAGGCACAGGTGGCAACGCTCACGCGGGAGCTCGAGGCACGCAGTGGACAACGGCGCGTGGTGGGCCGGTCGAAACAGTGGAAGGACGTCCTCGCCCAGGCCGCCCGGGTAGCGCAGACCGAAACGACGGTGCTCCTCACAGGCGAATCGGGTACGGGCAAGGAGGTGGTTGCGCGGTTCATCCACCATGCCTCGCGGCGCAGCCGTGGCCCGTTCGTGGCCATCAACTGCGCGGCCCTCCCCGACCAGCTCCTGGAGTCGGAGCTCTTCGGACATGAGCGCGGCGCCTTCACGGGCGCCGTGTCGGCCAAGCCCGGACGCATCGAGCAGGCCAACGGGGGCGTGTTGTTCCTGGACGAAGTGGGAGAGATGGCGCCGGCTGTGCAAGCCAAACTGCTCCGCGTGCTGGAGGAGCGCGAGTTCATGCGCCTTGGGAGCACGCGCGTGCTGCACGCGGACATCCGGGTCATCGCCGCGACCAACCGCAACCTGCATGCGGCCATGCAGCGGGGAGAGTTCCGCGAAGACCTCTACTACCGGCTCGGTGTGTTCGAGATTCCGCTTCCGCCCCTGCGCGAACGGCTGGAGGACATCCTCGACCTTGCGGATGCGTTCCTCAAGGAGATCGGCGACAACGTCGGCCGCCCCGCGGCCGGAATCGCACGCGACGCCAAGGACCAGCTGCTCGCGTATGGCTGGCCCGGCAACGTACGCGAACTGCGAAACGCCATCGAACGCGCGGTGATTCTGGCAGACGGCGGCTATATCAGGAGTGAGCACCTCCCGGTGACCTCACCGCGGCAGTCCACGGCACCTGCATCCGACCATCCCCCGACAGGGCCGCTCCCGCCGAACGGTGTGAGTCTCGAAGCCATCGAACGCGCCCTGGTGGCACGAGCGCTGGCGCAGGCCCGCCACAACAAGACGCGCGCCGCCAAGCTGTTGGGCCTGACCCGCGCGCAACTCTACTCACGCATCGAGAAGTACGGCCTCGCCGAAACCGAATCCTAGTGGTGTGTCCACGACACACCACTAGCTAGCGAGGCCCTGCCTCAGACCGTCGAGCATGGCTGACGGCTCCGCTTCGCTACGCGTCGTCGCGTTCAGAGCTTCACGCGCACGGTGAGCGGTGCAGTGAGTCGCGCCTGGACCTGCGTCCCCGGGGCGAGTTGCACCTCCTTGCCACGGGTGGCCAACACGACGCCGGTCCCGCCGGCTCCGCCAATCGCCGCACCCTTGGCGGCCCCGCTGCCGCCGCCAAGCAGC
>CAZDLW010000162.1:0-12889 GCA_964505975.1 uncultured Bifidobacteriaceae bacterium
CCGGCCTGCGCCCCAGCCCCTGCACCGCGCGGTCCGGTCTGCGCGGGCGTGGCCGCCTGTGGGGGTGTCGCTTGCGTCTGACCTGTCGCGATGGTGCCAATCGTAACCGCGGTGGCGGTAGTCAGCGGCTGGGTCCCCGCGACACTCCCATTGGCCTGGAGGATGTACGCGGCGAGGTTGACGTAGGCGTTTTCCGAGAGACCACCGGGACGGTCCGGCGGCATGGTCGCTCGCATCGCCATGATGAAATCGCGGGCGGGGCGGTTGCTCCACTCGCCCATGAATGGCGGACCGACCAGCGGGCGGGGCGGTGTACTGAGATCCGTCCCGTGGCACGCGGCACAGCTCTCGAGGAACACCGTTCGTCCGTCAGTCGCTTGCGCGGCCGTGAAAGGGCCGACGGGCAACTGCTGCGGGCCCTGAGCGCTCACGCCGGTTCCACCGGTGGGCGTCAGAACGAGGCCGTATGTTACGACTGCCGCCAGCGCGAGCAGCCCGCCATTCCTCCTAGCGCACATGATCTACTCCCCGCGCAGGACCGGACCTGCGCGTCAACGGTGGCATGGCATCGGATCCGTCACCGCAGCAACCAGCCCCAGAGGTTGCTCCCATCCGGGGCGACACCTTTCTCACTATGTACCTGGACGTAGAGTCTGCCCTGCCTCAGGCTGTCTAATTGTTCGGTCGTCAAGTCAATCGCGCCAGCGATCGTGCCGCTCGTCGCCCTGGTCACCGTGAGGTCGGCGATAGCGGGACCACGTGCGCCCTTGGCGATTCCGTCGTGCAACCGTGCAACCGTGGCAGGCGCGGCAAGCCCTTCGAACGACCCCGACACCGACAACCGTGTGCCCGAGAGTGTGGCCGTGGCAGACCCGCCTCCCGTGACGTCGGCCCGTTCGGCGCCGCTGATCGGCACCCAGGACAGCCGGGCGGTATATGTCTGGCCGCTTTGAGCGCTTCCCCACGCTGACAGTGCCACGACGCTCACTGCCAAGGCAACGAGCCACGGGGCCCCGCCCCTTGACATCCCCAATGATCCCCGCAGTTGGTTGCCAGCATCTCTTACCGCGCCTCGCGCGCGCGGGACCGCTCTGCGGTTGGATGCAACGAGTACGAAATTCGCGTGTGGGGCCGCATAGCGGTCCAACGCGACACATCGATGGCGCATGAGTATCCTCATCGGGTGCTCAATGTGGGCCAAGTGCGCCCGAATGTCAATCGGTATGCCCAGAGGTCCCTCAGCCTGGCCCACGTTCCGCGTAGCTCCACTCCGGACCCGCAAGGATGTCCGTGGCGGCTCCGCCTCGCCGGGTGGCGATATCTCGTTGCCCAGTTCCGCGGAGCGCAGCCGAGACGACCGGCATTCGCGGCTCGACCAGCATGAGGAACGCACCATGACGCTCTTCCCAACCGCCTGGCTCGCAGGTTACCAGCAGCGCGTCAATTCCGACGCGGAGATGGCCATCGTCGGCCGATGGTTCACGGTTGCCTTTTCTCTGGCGTCGGACGATCGGCGCGTCATCCTGCAGTTCGAGCGCGGGCGGATCGTCAACGTCGTGGAGTCGCCGCGTCTCGATGTACGGGCTGCGTTCGGCTTCCGGGCCAGCCCCGCGATCTGGGCGAAATTCCTGTCGCCGCAGCCGGAACCGCTCTATCACGATCTCTTCGCACTGCTGATGCGCGTGCCCGGGTTCGTCCTGGACGGCGACACGCTCATCGCGATGCAGCACGCCCGCGCGCTTCACCGCGCCATGGCGCTCATGCGCACGAGTCATGGGCACGGGCACGCGGCAACGACGGATGGAGATCTGCAAGGCCCGTCCGCTTCGGCCGGTGCGCACATCGAGCCGATCCTCGGACGCTATCTCACTGTCGCCATCGACAGTGTGCCCCATCGGGTGTTCGTCGAGGAAGCAGGGGCCGGCGTGCCGCTCCTGTGCCTCCACACGGCCGGCGCCGACAGCCGTCAATATCGCCACCTGATGAACGATGCGGCCGTGACCGCGCGGTTCCGCGTCGTGGCCTTCGACCTTCCATATCACGGCCGATCGAATCCACCGGACGGGTGGTGGCAGCACCAGCATCGGCTCACCACCCGGCAGTACGTGACGAGCATTCGCGCGGTGTGGCAGGCGCTCGGACTCGAACGCCCGGTTGTGATGGGCTGCTCGATGGGCGGCGCGATCGTGCTCAAGATCGCTGCCGACTACCAGCGTGAGCTGCGCGGCGTCATTGGGCTCGAGAGCTCAGCCCACGCGCCCGGACGTTACAACGAGTACCTGCATCACCCGGGCATTCACGGTGGCGAGCTCGTGGCGTGCTACACCTACGGCCTGTGCTCGCCAAAGAGTCCGGAGGCACGCGCGCGCGAGAACTGGTGGTACTACAGCCAGTCTGCTCCCGGCGTCTACGCGGGAGACGTGCACTTCTACAGTCTGGACTGGGATGGGCGTGACGACATCACGCGCATAGACACTCGTGTGTGCAAGGTATCGCTGCTGACAGGCGAGTACGACTACTCGTGCACGCCGGACATGACACGCGCGGTGGCGTCGGCCATTCCCGGCGCCCGGCTCACCATCATGCCGGGCATGGGCCACTTTCCCATGATCGAGAACTACTCGGCGTTTCGCGAATTCCTGTTGCCGGAACTGGATCAGATGCTGGCGGCTGGCTGAAGTTCGTTACTCGAGCGCAAACACCCAGACCGCGCCGCCCTCCGGTACCGTTGGGACCTCGCCGGGGAAAATGCGATCGAGCGCCGCGTTCATCCCTCGCGCGTCTCCACCCCAGCCCGTGTGCACCGCGAGGTACTGCTTTCCGCCAACCGCAAACGTCGTGGGTGGAGCCAGGATCCCGGAGTTGGTCTCGAACTCCCACAGCAGTGCCCCCGCTTCGGCGTCGAACGCGTGGATCTTGCTGTCGTTCGTGCCTCCCGTGAAGACCAGCCCACCGGCCGTGGTGAGCATCGATCCCCA
Organism: uncultured Bifidobacteriaceae bacterium; assembly: GCA_964505975.1. Lineage (GTDB taxonomy): Bacteria > Acidobacteriota > Vicinamibacteria > Vicinamibacterales > UBA2999 > Gp6-AA40. The sequence goes on from CAZDLW010000162.1 coordinate 2,979, forward strand.
GTTCGGGCTCCTCGCATAGCGGTGCGTCCAGACACGCTCCCCGGTGTCCACGTGCCACGCCTGCACTTCGCCGCCGACGTGGTCGGCTCCGGGCGCCGCGAAGGACCCACCGCCCTGGACGCCAGCAAAGCTCTTTCCCGGTGTGTACTCGACGGGGACGCCCATGAGTGACGAGCACAGATTGTTGTTGGCCGGGACGTACATCATGCGTGTTTGCGGGTTGAACGCCACCGGTGGCCAGTTCTTGCCGCCGTGCGGCGACGGACAGAACTCCGCGCGGCGACCGGTGCCAGGCTTGCGGTCGGGGTCGACGTCAGGACGACCCGTAACCGGATCCAGGCTCCGGAAGACGTTCTGCGTGACGTAGGGCTTGCCCTCGACGAACCTGATGGGCCCACTGGTTCGCTCCAGAAACCAGAGGTACCCGTTGCGGGCCACGTTGACCAGGCCCTTGATGGGACGCCCGTCGCGGACATAGTCCACGAGAATCGGCGGAGAGGCTTCGTCCCAATCCCAGGACTCGTTCGGCGTGTACTGGAAGTGGCCCTTAATCTCCCCCGTGGAGACATCGAGCGCAACGGTCGACGCGACATACAGATTGTCGCCCGGACGCCGGTCTCCCATCCACGGCCCGCCATTACCCGTTCCCCAGAATGCCAGGTCGGTCTCCGGATCGTAGTTGCCGGTCACCCACACCGGCGCACCACCCGTCCGCCACTCGTCGCCGTCTGGCCAGGTCTCGCTGCCGGGTTCACCGGGCGCGGGAATCATGTAGGTGCGCCAGCGTTCCTCGCCGGTGTCTGGATCGAAGGCCGCCACGAAACCACGAATCCCCAGCTCACCGCCGGACGCACCCACCATGACAACGCCCCCCGCTACGAGGGGGGCCAGCGTGGTGTAGTACCCGGCACTGTTGTCGGCGAGCGTCGTCGCCCACTCTTCGCGTCCGGTCCTGGCATCGAGCGCTACCAGCACAGCCTCGGTTGCGGTGACATACACCCTGTTGCCGTAGAGCGCCACGCCGCGATTGGTGCGGTGGATGCCCACGGCGCCGGGCGGCTGTGGCCGCCGATATCTCCAGAGGATGCGACCTGTCGTGGCCTCGAGCGCGATGACCTGATTGTTCGGCGTGGACACGAACATCACGCCGTTGTTGACGATGGGCGGGGCCTGATGGGGCTGCATCTCACCGGTGGGCACGTTCCACACCGGTCTCAAACGTGCGACGGTGTCACGGGTGATCTCGGCGAGCGGGCTGTATCCCCAGCCGTCGTAGGTGCGCCGGATCATGAGCCAGTTGTGGTCCTCTGGACTCCTGAGGCGGTCAGCCGTGACTGGCTGGTAGTCGCGGAGAATGGCCGGAATCGCATCGGGCGCCTGCGCCAGCAGCGGGGCCGCCACCCATGCCAGCGCGAGCGACAGAGCGCCTGCCACACCAGAACGGATCACTGTACGCCTCCAGAAAAAGTGTTCCGAATGTCGGCCCTGCAATTGACCGGTGGGCATCGGGTCGGTGCCTCGCAGCAACGAGGTGTTGGCGGTCTTCACGGTACCGGCTCGGAAGTTCGACGCCGATCGTCGAGGCACGCGAGTACGCCGCTCCCTGTGCGCGCGATTGTCACTGATGCATAGGACGGCGTCAACAGCCCCGGCGCCGCAGGAAAGCCGCAGGAAGGTAGCCGGCCAGGCGCCGTTGAGGTACGCCGCGAGGCAAGGGATAGGGGTGCTGCTCTCGGCCATCTCGAATTTGAAGGGATTTTGGCCCGCCGCCGTTTGACATCGCCTGCGGATCAGCGCAACATCTGCGCACGGCAGCACGGCGGGAGGCACGGTCCTCGTCGTCTTCCGCTGACAGGCAAGATCCTGCTCGAGGTGTGCCGTGTTCTGGACCGGCATCACATGCTCGAGGGTCCGAGAGGCAGCCTCGGTAGTCGTTCACCCCCTGTGGAGGCATTCCATGGTCCGACCAGGTCGTCGGCACGTTCTCTTACTCCTCCTCGTCGCCGCTTTCCTGTCGCCGTTGACCGGGCGCAGTCAGAATGGCGCCAGCGGCGGGGAATGGCGGGCGTATGCAGCCGACGAAGGCAGCACGAAGTACTCCCCGCTCGATCAGATCAACCGGGACACCGTGAGGAACCTGCAGGTGGCCTGGACATGGCGGTTCGACAATTTCGGCTCCACGGCTGCCGAGACTGCCGCCAGTCAGACGACACCGCTCATGGTGAACGGCGTCCTCTATTTCACGGCGGGGCAGCGCCGGACCGTGGTGGCTGCCGACGCGGGAACCGGCGAGACGCTGTGGACCTGGCGCTTCAACGAAGGGGAGCGCTTCGATGCCGCCCCGCGCAAGGTCCACCGTGGCGTGGCGTATTGGACGGACGGGAGCGAGGAGCGGATCGTCGTCGTCACGCCGGGCTTTCAGCTCGTGGCGCTCAACGCAAAGACTGGCGCGCCCATCCAGGGATTCGGCGACTATGGCATGGTGGATCTGTTCAAGGAGCTCGACATCGATGTGCCGCTGGATCCAATGGGACGCATCGGCAACAGCTCGCCTCCGGTCATCGCCAATGACGTCATCGTCGTGGGCCCCGCGTTCACGCCGGGCGCGCGGGTGAACAAGTCGAACATCAAAGGCGACATCATGGCCTTCGACGTTCGGAGCGGGAAGAAGTTGTGGACGTTTCACACCATCCCGCGGAAGGGCGAGCCGGGCTACGAGACCTGGCTGCATGGCTCGGCCGAATACACGGGAAATGCCGGCGTCTGGGGCCCCTTCTCCGCGGATCCGCTGCTCGGGTACGTGTACCTGCCAATTGAGTCGGCCACCAATGACGTGTATGGCGGACATCGCCACGGCGACAATCTGTTTTCCGGCGCGCTGGTTTGTCTCGACATCAAGACCGGCAAGATGATTTGGTACCGCCAACTCGTCCGGCACGACATCTGGGATTTCGACATGGCGGCCCACCCGATTCTGCTGGACATTACAGTGGATGGACGGCGGATTCCGGCGGTCGTGCAGCTCTCCAAGCAGGCGTTCGCCTATGTGTTCGATCGCCGGACTGGCGAACCCGTGTGGCCGATTGAGGATCGGCCCGTCCCACAGACGGATGTGCCAGAAGAGTGGACCGCCGCAACGCAGCCATTTCCCACGAAGCCACCGCCGTTCGATCTCCAGGGCGTTTCCATCGACGACCTGATCGACTTCACTCCGGAACTGCGCGCGGAAGCCATCGAGGCCATCCAGGGCTTCCAGATCGGGCCGCTCTTCACGCCGCCAACGGTCGTCGAAGAAGGTGGCAGTCGGGGTCTCCTCAGTGTGCCGGGCTTCGGCGGAGGCGCCAACTGGTACTCGGGCGCGGCGGATCCGGAAACGGGCTTTGTCTACGTGGGCTCGGTGACGAACCCGTCCGTCATTGGACTCGAGAAGAACGATCCCGAACGCACGAACGTCGACGCAGATTACGTGAACGCGGGGCGTCTCCCGACCGTACAGGGTCTTCGTCTGCTGAAGCCCCCTTACAGTCGTATCACGGCATACGACATGAACCGGGGCGAGGTCGCGTGGCAGGTTCCGAACGGTGATACGCCCGACGTAGTGAAGAACCATCCCGCCTTGCGCGGACTGAATATTCCACCCACCGGCAGCGGTTCGCACGCGCTGCTGCTCGTGACCAGGACGCTGTTGTTTGCGGGCGAAGGCCCTCAGGGGCAACCGGTGTTCCGCGCCTTCGACAAAGCGTCAGGGACCGAAATCTGGCGCACGACGCTACCAGGGCCACAGACGAGCCTGCCGATGACGTACATGCACCAGGGGCGACAGTATGTCGTATTCGCCACCCGTGGACCGCAGGGTGAAGCCGCCAGACTCGTGGCACTCGCGCTGCCGCGAGAGGATCGCGGTGGAGGTGGCCGAGGGGGAGGGCGGGGAGCCGGTGCGGGAGCGGGACCACAATAGTCCGCGTTGTGCCGCCGGGACGATTGAGGCAGGGGCACGCGTGGCCTCGAGATCGATCATTCCTCTGTTCGTGGCCGTCACGGGGCTTGTGTGCCTGATCGTCCCGATGGCTGCCACGGCATGGGCCCAGCACGAGACCTCCGCGGACATCGAGGACGGGGCACGGGTATTCCGCGAGAACTGCGCGACCTGTCATGGCCCGGACGGCAACGCACTCCCTGGAATGGATTTCGGACGAGGGCAGTTCCGCCAGGCGTATTCGGATGCGGATCTCGCACGCATCATCCGGGAAGGCATTCCGGGCACGGCCATGCCACCGGGCAACTTCCCGGAGGAGCAAGCCGCGCGCGTCGTAGCGTATCTTCGTTCGGTAGCTGCATCCCATCGGAGCAGCGAGGTCACTGGGGATGCGCATCGAGGCCGCGCCATCTTCGAGGGGAAGGGCGCCTGTCTGAACTGTCACCGTGTCGATGGTGCGGGATTCGGGCTCGGACCGGAGCTCACGAGCATAGGTCAGAGCCGGCGCGCGATCGAGCTCGAGCAGTCTTTGCTCGAACCCCAGGCAGAGGTGCTGCCCTGGCACCGTTTCTATCGGGTTGTCACGAGTGACGGCACTGCTCTTACGGGCCGGTTGCTGAACCTGGACACCTTCACCGTCCAGCTCCTCGATTCGAGCGGGCGGCTGCGATCGTTTGCGAAGGCGGATCTGCAGGAGTACGATTTCGCCCCATCTCCGATGCCGTCCTATCGCGACACGCTCACCGCCCAGGAGGTGGCCGACGTCGTCAGTTATCTGGTGTCACTGAAGGGCAGGGGCGTTCAATGATCATTCGCGTGCTGGCGTTCATCCTGGCCGCGGCGGTCTCGCTGCAGGGGCAGGTGTCCTTCGACCGCCTCCTGCGCGCTCAGCAGGACGAGCCACAGAACTGGCTCACATACTCCGGCACCTACGACAACCAACGTTACACACGGCTCACGCAGATCACCCCGGACAATATCGCCGCTCTCGAGCTCCAGTGGGTGTGGCAAGCGCGCTCGCTCGAGAAGTTCGAAGCCACGGCGCTTGTCGTCGATGGCGTGCTGTATACGGTCCAGGCTCCAAACGACGTCGTCGCGCTCGACGCCGCAACGGGACGGGTCTTCTGGACCTATTCGCATCAGCCGGCCCCCGAGACCCGAACCTGCTGTGGGCGTGTCAACCGCGGCGTCGCGATCCTCGACGACACGCTGTACCTGGGCACGCTTGACGCCTATTTGCTGGCGATCGATGCGCGGAGCGGGCAGTTGCTGTGGAGCGCCGACGTGGCCAGTGCCGCGGACCGATACTCCATCACGCACGCGCCGCTGGTCATCAAGGACAAGGTCCTCGTGGGCACCGCCGGCGGCGACATGGGCATTCGTGGGCTCATCGCGGCGTTCGACGCGCGATCGGGCAAGGAAGTGTGGCGCTTCTACACCATCCCCGCTCCCGGTGAGCCGGGCAACGACACATGGGCAGGCGATTCGTGGCGGACAGGCGGCGCTGGTGTCTGGAACATCGGCGCGTACGATCCGGACACGAACCTCACCTTCTGGGGCGTGGGCAATCCTTCGCCTGTGTGGGACGGCCGGTCGCGCCGCGGCGACAATCTCTACAGCAACAGCGTGGTTGCCCTCGATGCCGATACCGGTGCGCTGCGCTGGCATTATCAGTTCACGCCGCACGACGAGTTCGACTACGACGCCACGCAGGTACCGGTGCTCGTCGACCTCGAGTGGGAGGGACGACCTCGCCGGCTGATGCTGTGGGCCAATCGCAACGGCATCCTGTACGTGCTCGACCGCGAGACAGGGGAGTTCCTTCTGGGAAAGCCGTACGTGCAGGTGAACTGGATGGACGGGTTCGATCGCCACGGCCGGCCGCGGCGCGTACCTGGCCGGGTTCCCACACCGGAAGGGACATTGATCCAACCACATCTGTTCGGGGCCACGAACTGGTCACCGCCGTCGTTCAGTCCTCGAACCGGGTTGTTCTATGTGCCGGCGTGGGAAAACACCGCGATGATCGTGGTCGAGGGTGGGCGTCCTCAGGTTGCCGGCGAGAACCCGCGTGCAACGCCGATGGGACAGGTGAATCTGTCCCCCAGCTTCAACAGGGTCGAGGAAGGCTACGGGACGGTGCGTGCCTTCAATCCCCACACGCTGGAGCAGGTGTGGGAATTCACGATGCACGACATCACCTGGGCGGGCGTCTTGACCACGGCCACCGACCTCGTGTTCAGCGGCGGCCGGGAAGGCTATTTTTTTGCGCTCGATGCACGCTCGGGTGAGCTACTCTGGAGGGCGTCGCTCGGCGGCCAGATCAACAGCGGGCCGATGAGCTACGCGATCGACGGGCGGCAGTTCGTGTCCGTGGCGGCTGGCAACGCGTTGTTTGCGTTTGCCTTGCGTCAGTAGGCTAGCGAGACTCCGCCTCAGGACCGTTGAGCATGTGTCGGTGGGGCTCCGCCTCGCTAGTGGCAGTATCTCTTGCCCGCACGCCGTGCGGGCAAGACGCCTTGAACGGCCGGTCGAAACTTGGCTCATTTGAAGGGATTCCGACCGTTCAAGCCGTCACGCGCCGTCGCCGTTTCGGCGAGGGCGATCGGAGATCGAGGAGGTCGGGCAGTTGCGGGACTTGCGCGCGATGGTGTCCCGTGCGGCGGCGCTTCTACCGGCCACGGCCGGCTCCGTCTGGGCCGTGCCCTCAGCGTGCGGCCGATCTCTCGTGCACCAGATAGGGCCTGAGGAAGCGACTTCGGCGCTAATCGGCATGCTACGTCAGCATGGAGAGGCAAGATGACCAAGCGACTTCTCGGTGCGTTGGCCGTGGTCAGTGCAGTGATGGTGTGTGCATCCGCGGATCTGTTTGGCCAGACGCCCGCTGCGGCAAGAACGAGCGCTGCGGGGGAATCGTGGTCGCCTCCGCGAACAGCCGATGGACAGCCGGACATTTCGGGTGTCTGGTCCAATGCCACCTACACGCCCTTCGAGCGGCCCGAGGAACTTGGGGACCGCGAGTTCTTCACTCCCGAAGAGGCGGAGGCATTGGCGAAGCGGCGACTCGACGCCCTTCACAACCAACCGCGCGATTCCATTCACTATGACGATGCCATCTGGATGAGCGAGCGGATGCCGCGGGGCATGACCAGCCTGCGTACGTCCATCCTGGTGGAACCGAAGAACGGCCGGCTGCCCCCGATGACCGACGAAGGGCGGCAGCGCGACGCTGAACGCCGGCAGGCGAGGCAGCAGCGGGGGCCGGCGGACTCGGCTCAGGCGAGGGGCTTGTCGGAGCGCTGCATCATCTGGCAACACGAAGGGCCGCCCTTGCTCCCGACTGGATACAACTCGAACCTGCAGATCTTCCAGGGCGCGGGCTACGTGGTCGTCATGCACGAGATGATGGGAGACGCACGAGTCATCCGGCTGGACGGAAGCCCGCCTCTCGGGTCGAGCATCCGCAAGTTCCGCGGCGACTCCCGCGGCCGCTGGGAGGGCAACACCCTGGTGGTGGACACCACGAACTTCACCGACCGGACGGCCTTCAGGGGCGCGTCGGAGCATCAACGCGTCGTCGAGCGATTCACGCCAGTCGACCCGGAGACCGTCCTGTACGAGTTCACCGTAGAGGATCCACACACCTGGGCGGCCCCGTGGCGAGGTGAAGTGCCGATGAAGCGGTCCGAGGATCGCATCTACGAGTACGCCTGCCACGAAGGCAACTACGGCATTGCCAACATCCTGAGGAACCAGCGCGCCGAGGACGCCGCATCGGCGTCTTCGAGCCGCTGATTCGATCCGACCCGATTGCACGCGCACGGTTGGGGCGAGGCTTGCCCGCCCCTTCCGTGGCGCCTTCACTCGTTTCCTGCCCCCGCACAATGCGGTAGTCCCGTGCCAACGACACGTCTGTTTCATGCTCCGCGACCGTGTCACGTGTCCTTCCGCGCATGCAGGATGTCCAGGGGACTCCGCGCCGGGTTGCGCAGTTCCTTGACGACGTGGAGGTAGATCATGGTCGTTTCCACGTTCTTGTGTCCCAGGTAGTCCTGGATCTGCCGGATGTCGACACCGTTGAGCAGGAGGTGGGTTGCGAACGAGTGTCGCCTACTCCGCATACGGAGTAGGCGACACTATGCCGGGTCCCCGACTATGCCGAGCGATGGGGGGTTCGAGATGGCGTCGAACAAGAACGACGGCCCGAACATCAGCACACGACTCCCGATCGCTCGGCATAGTTTCTGGTGTCACAGACCGTTCAAGAAGCTCAGCAGCTGATCCCCTGGTCGGTAGCGTTTGAAGCGGCCCTTCAGCGGTATCGTTTTCGCGAGCGCCTGTTCCTTCATGGTCAGCGTCGCTTCGAGATAGACCTGCGTGGTGTCCAGCGACTCATGCCCCAGCCAGAGGGCGATCACGGACCGGTCTAGGCCCGCTTGGAGCAGCTCCATCGCCGAGCTGTGCCTCAGGCAGTGCGTGGTAATGTGTTTCTCCTGGATCGAGGGGCAGGCCTTGGCGGCGGCGGCCCGATATTTGGCCACCAGATATTCCACCGCGTCGGCGCTCAGTCGCGTTCCGCGGGCCGCCGGAAACAGCAGTTGCCCGTCGCCACGGGGCCGCTCGCGCAACCACGCCTTTAAGACGGCGACCGTGGATTTGGCCAGCGGGGTACATCGTTCTTTCCGTCCCTTGCCGACCACGCGCACGTGGGCGCCGGTATCGACTATCACATCGTGTCGCGTCAGCGCCGTCAATTCGGACAGCCGGAGGCCTGTTTGGACGAACACCAAGAGCAACGCGTAATCGCGGCGGCCGAACCACGTTCGTTGATCGGGCGCCGCGAGCAGCGCCTCAATCTCGGGTCGGGTGAGAAACGCGATCTGCCGTCGCGTAAAGCGTTTGCTGGGAATCGCGAGCACGCGCTGAATCTGGGCCGCATGCGTGGGGGCCTCGAACGCGGCGTACCGGAAGAACGAGTGGATCGCCGTCAGGCGCAGATTCCGACTCCGCACACACACCCGTCGCGTGTGCTGCAGGTGCTCGAGAAACGCGCTGACCAACGGCGCGTCTACCGCCTCGAGGGTCAAGCGGGCGGGCGGTGTGTGCAGCCGCTGGTGGGCGAATTTCAGCAACAGGCGGAAGGTGTCGCGATAGGACGCGATGGTATGGGGACTCACCTGTCGTTGACGCAGCAGGCGATCGGTGAAGAAGCGTTGCAGTAACGGGGCCAGGAGCGTGGAGCTGGTCATGACCGCTTCTCCCACCGTCGCTCCAATCGGCGCATGGCTTCGTGCATCAGCTCGGGCCACGCGCTCAGATACCAATAGGTATCCGCGACATGTACATGTCCGAGGTACGCCGACAAGATCGGCAGGCGCCGATCGGGATCCTCACCGGTGCGGTACCACTGCCACAGCGTTTTTCCCGCGAAACGATGCCGGAGGTCATGAATGCGCGGGCCACGATGATCGGTGTGGCCCCGCAGCCCGATCTGGCGGGACAGCGCATAGAACGTGCGATGCACGTCGCCGCTATCCAGGCGATTGCCCCAGCTCGACACGAACACATAGGACGAGACCGGCCGCTGCCGCCAATGACGGCGCCGGCGGTCCAGGTAGTCGGCGAGCACCCGGCACATGGAGGAATGCAACGGCACGAGCCGCGTTTTCCCGAACTTGGCGCCGCGGATGGTCAAGACCCCCGCTTTCAGATCGACATCGCCCAGCTCAAGATTGCGCGCTTCGCCCAGACGCAGCCCAGAGACACTCAGGAGCCCCAACAAACAGGAGTAGACCCAGGGACGCAAGCGGCCGCGTTCATAGCGGCAGGGCATGTGACGCGCGGCTCGCAGAAGCGCACGAATCTCCGCATCCGAGTAGAGGTAGGGGCGCGCTCGTTTCGGCCGATACGGCAGCAAGCCGGCTGGGGGGATCTC
>CAZDLW010000163.1:0-12843 GCA_964505975.1 uncultured Bifidobacteriaceae bacterium
TGGCCAGAATCCACAGTCGAAAGCGCGTGACCTTGAAGACGCCGGCCGCTGTGGTGATCCGCGAGGAGCGCGAGTCCGCGTGATCGTCCTCGACGCCTCGGCCCTCCTCGAGTTCCTCCTGCAAACACCGCTCGGCACCAGGATCGAGGCCCGCTTTTTTCGAGACGGGGACGAGTTCCATTCGCCCCACCTGGTGGACGTTGAAGTGACGCAGGGCCTTCGCCGCCTCGTGCGTGCAGGTGAGGTGTCACCTGACCGCGCGGCTGAAGCAATTGCCGATCTCGCCGACCTCGATCTCCACCGTCACCCCCATCTCGATCTCCTGACCCGCGCGTGGATGCTGCGCGAGAATGTCACTGCGTACGACGCGATGTATGTGGCTCTGGGAGAGGCGCTCGACGCGCCGATCGTCACCTGCGACACGCCGCTCGCCAGGACACCAGGCCACCGCGCGCGAATCGAAGCAATGGAATGAGGAGCGTCGGCGTAGCCCGACGAGAATCAACCAGCTCCCGGCGTGGGACTCGGGCCGCAACCACGCATCAGGCGGCCAACGGGTTCTCCCACTTCAGGCCTGGGAACCTCGCGAAGTCCCCGTCCGTGGAATGGAGCGTCAGACCGTGCTCGATCGCGAGCGCGGCCACATGCGCATCGGGGACGAGCCGGCTCGTCATCCAGGACGCGCTCAGGAAGCCGCCGAGTATCTGCCGATGGGCCCTGCCTGGCAGCGGCACGGTGGCCGGCTCACACGAGAGCCACTCGTCGATCTGACGCCACGCCTCGGCAGGGGTGACCGGGTGCCGCACGACCATCGAGTTCGTGGTGAGACGCACGAAGGCGAGGAGCGACGGCCACGGCAGCCCGACGCTGACACTGCCATTGAGCCGCTCGTCCAGCCAGGCACGAGCCGGATCGTGCTCCGGCGCCGCGCGATTGGCGGCATAGAGCAACAGGTTGGCATCGACGAGGATCACCGGTGACGCTCGCCTTCGGCCCTGGACAGCACCTCCTCGACGTTGTCGAGACTGCCCACCAGGCTCGGTCCGAGGTCGAACCCGCGCGTCCGGTAGGCCTTGCGCGGGGGGACGCGCTTCTCCAACGCCGCCAGCCCCGCGCGCAGCGCGTCGTTCACCACGGTCCTGAACGGCCGGTCCTTGGCCGCCGCGCGCAGCTTCACGGCCACGTCCTCATCGAGGGTCAGCGTCGTCCTCATGTCTTGATGCTATTTGAGTGATGTCTTGATGTCAATCGAGCCACGGACCCGCCGCTGTAAGCGATGTATCCAGATGAGTGCGAACGTCGCGATGATCGACGTGCGGATGGAGATGGCGGCGACGAATCGGGGATCGCAGGTCGCTGAGGAACAGCTGGTCGATCGCACTCTTGCACGAGGGCCGAGTCCGGCGGGTATCGTTGAATGCGATACCGGCCATCGCCCAACGCCATAACTCGGGCTGGCGTACTCCTGGACGATCTGGCAGTACACTCTGTCGCACGGTCTCCACGTGGTCGGGTCGTCGTCGATGGCGCATCCACACCAACTGTGCGCCCGAAAAGGAGAGTTGCGATGCAGTACACCCTCGGCGTTCTTTCAGTGTCAGTTGCGACCGTCACCGCGCTCGTGATCGGGCTGGCCGGCCAGGGGACTGCTCCGGAACAGCAACTCGTGACGCGCGCCGCGGACGCGCTTGGCGGACGCGACCGCGTGATGGCGCTCAGAGCGCTGCAGATCGTGGGCTACGGCGAGCTGGCGTATTTCAACGGCGGCGGGAACATCACCGGGGATTCGGATGCCCCCCAGAAGTGGCAGGCCGTGCTCGACTACACGCGGACGATCGATCTCGAGCACTGGCGCACGCGCGTCCAGCAGCGCCTGAAGATGGACTTCGTGTTCGCCTCGACGGTCGGGCAGCTCGGGCTCAACCGGACCAATGAGACGCTCGACGGCGATATCGCCTACAACGTCGGCGGAGGATTCCTGGCGGCTGCCCAGACGGGGACACCGCAGCCACAGCCCGCAGGGCCGGCGGCGGCCCGCCAGCGTCGCGTGGAGATGCTCGCCCACCCGGTCACGATCGTGCGTGCGGGACTCGATCCGAGCAGCACGCTGTCGAACTTCCGGACGCAGGGGAACCTGCAACTCGTCGACGTCACCGTCCGTCAGGGTGACACGCTGACGCTGGCCGTGAACGGGACGACGAATCTCCCCGCGTGGGTCAGTTACGTCGGGCCGAACGCCAACCTCGGGGACGTCACGTATCGAACCGCCTTCGTCGGCTACGTGCCGGAGCGGGGTGTTCAATTGCCGACCGGCTTCACCACCACCATCGACTGGCGCAACGTCGTGCAGAGCAAGCTCTACGTCGATCGCAACATTGTCGATGCGCCAATTGACGATCTGAGCGCGCCGGCATCCGTGCGCGCGGCGCAGACCGGGCAGGGTGCGCCCCCGGGAGGCGGGGGGAACCTCCAGCCGATCGAGGTGGCCGACCACGTGTGGTTCATGAACGGCAACACGTTCTTCGAGTTCGACGACCACCTCACGATGGTCGAGGCGAACCGCACGGATGCCGCGCTTCGGGCGATCCTCGAAGTGGCCAATTCACTCGTGCCCGGCAAGCGCGTGACGCAGGTGATCCAGTCGCACCACCACTTCGATCACAGCGTCGGCCTTCGCGCGGCCGTGGCCGAGGGGTTGACGATCATCTCGCGTCGAGGCAACGAGGGCATCTTCCGCGAAATGGTGGCGCGTCCTGCCACGCTGTTCCCGGACGCCCTGGGACGCAACCCCAGGCCCTTGAGGTTCATCCCGGTCGACGATCGCCTGACGCTGAAGGACTCGACCAACGAGATCGACATCTACCACATCATCGGCAACTACCACATGGCCGACGGCGTGATCATTCACGTCCCCGCGTCGAACCTGCTCGTCGAGGCGGACCTCACCACCCAGAACTGGGACTACAACTGGTGGGGTGACTCCCTGATGAACAACATCGAGTACCGCAACATCAGAGTCGACACCACCCTGCCTGTGCACGCCCAGAAACCGCTGCCGCTCGCGGAGGTCGTCTCCGCCATCGAGCGGCAGGTGCGCAACGCGCAGGCATTCTGCCGCCGCGCGGCCGAGACACAGTTCTTCCAGCCGGGCTGCCCGGTCCAGTACAACCGGCCGCTCCCGCCGGAGTCGCAGTGATCGGCATCCGGATTACAGGCCGGAGGGCGTCCTCGTGATCGGGGCGTGTCCGGCGTGGTCACGCGCGTTCCGCATCACCGCATCCCAGTCGGTCGGGGCTGTCGCGTGATAACCGCACCAACCGGCCTTTGTCCATCTGGCGGTCCTTGGCACACAGACCACCGCGCGCTTCCGATACGTGCTACCATCCACGTCCTGTCGCGAGTCGGCAGCCGTGATGTGGCGGCACCCGGACGGGGCGGTAGTGACGCGGAGCCATTCTCCACCTCAGAATCGCTCGGCGGTTCGAGGCGGAGCTTCACTGCCATCCCGGTAAACGACATCGCCGCTGAATGTGGTCGAGCGGACTCCCCGGCCGTGCGGCCTTCGCTCGACAGTGCGCGAGACGCAGGAGGTGTCAGGTGAGGAGTCACGACTATGACAGCCACCAGGTCCAGCTGCACGCCGGCGACTCCGATCTGCAGAAGGGCGCGATCGAGGGCGCCCCGGACGGACATGGCAACCTCAACGCCGAAAGGGCGCTCGACGAGAACGGATTGCCGCGTGACGAGGTGGCGATCGCCGAGGACGTCATCGGCGCGAACGTCGATCGGAGTCAGGGGTAGCGACCCTCGCATCTACGGAACGAGTAACCGCATGGCTCCGGCTTCGATCGTGATCTCGATTCGGTCGGTTTCGGTGACATCGCGCTCGACGCGGCACACCTCGTCGTCGACGTGCGCCAGGAAGTCGCCGCGGGCGAGCGTCACGTGCTTCGCGCGGCGGGCAGTCAACGCGGGAGCCGCCTGCGGGTCCAGACGATACGTCGGGAGCTGTTCGACGAGCTCGCGCCGGCGTCGCTCGTCTACGAGAATGACGTCGAAGAGTCCGTCGGAGGGATCCGCATGGGGGGCGAGCCGCAGGTTGGGTCCGGCCGTTCCCAGGTTCAGCACTTCGAGGACCAGATAGCGGCCGGGCAGCGACTCCCCGTCGATCGTGAGATCGTAATCTCTCGCTTCGACGGTTCTGAGCAGCTGTCGCAACGCGTCGATGGCCGTCGTCAGGCGCGCCTCCGTGTCTTCGACTTCGTTGACGGGCGGTGCCTGTCCCTCGTCAATGGCGCGCATGCCGTCGGCGAGGAGACCGACGCCCATGCTCTCGACGAAGCGACGCGTTCCCCATGGCCCGCGCGCCACGCCCAGATCGACCCCTCGGATCTGCCCATCCGGCCAGCCCGCCACCAGTTCCCGGATGGGGATGCCGGTGAGACCCAGGGCCGACGAGATATTGTTGGCCGTTCCAAGTGGCAGCACCGCCAGCGGCGTATGAGAGCCCGCGAGCGCTCGCACGACTGCCTCGACCGTGCCGTCGCCGCCGGCGACTGCCACGAGATCGACCGAGGCATCGACGGCGCCTCGCCAGCCGGCATCACCCTTCGAGAACGACTGTACCTCGTGCCCGCACCGTTCGATGAGCTCGACCACAGCCCGACGATTGTGCTCGCCGTTGCCGGCTTTCTTGTTATGGACGAGGACGACCCGCATCTGGCGTTCCAGTGGCAACCCTGCACGATCCGGACCGGAACGCACCTTGTTTGCCGACGGGTATGCGCATCCTGGTGACGAACGACGATGGGATCTACAGCCCGGGCATTGCGGCCCTGGCTACCGCGGCAACCCGGTTTGGCGACGTGCGGATTGTCGCGCCGGACGTGGAAATGTCCTCGGCCGGGCACGCGATTACCGCGTCGCGCCCGCTGACCTACAAGCGCACACCCATTGCCGGCGTGGAAGCCTACCGGGTGAATGGGACTCCAGCCGACTGTGTAGCACTCGGGATCCACCATTGGAAGGACGTCAACCTCGTCCTGTCCGGGATCAATCTCGGCAGCAATCTCGGCAACGGCATGTGGCACTCCGGCACGCTTGCGGGAGCCAAGCAAGGGGTGCTGTTCGGGCTCCGCGGCATTGCGTTGAGTGCGCCGTCGTTCGTGGAGGAGCCGGAGTTCGAACGGCTGGAGCCGGCGGTCATTCGCGTACTGGAAGTGCTGGTGCCGGCGCACGAGCTGTCACTCGTCAACGTGAACTTCCCCGGGGAGGAGCCGAAAGGGCTGCGCTGGACGCGGCAGTCGGTCCGTCACTATGACGGCGAGGTGGTCCCGGGCCGCGATCCGATGGGCCGGCTGCACTTCTGGTTCTCGGTGCGTCCGCTCGAGCCGGCCGATGAGCAGACCGACCGCGGGGCAGTGGAGCACGGCTATGTGTCGATGACGCCGCTGCGCCTCGACCTGACGGATGAAGCCGCGCTCGCGCACGCCCGCGAGCGCGTGGCACTCACGCCTGCCTGACGTGGGCCGGATTCCTGAACGGGAGCAATCGATCCGTGGCTTCCTGTCGAGTGCACGAGTCGCGCCGAGCGGCCGACAGCGTGCTCTATCAGGTTTGTGCCGGCCTCGGGGAGCGCTCGGGCGCCACACTGACCGCATCACCTGATGAGATCTATCAAGTCCGATCCTGAAAACGGGACGCCCTGGCGGGTGACGCCCCAGAGGTCGGCGACCATGTCGTCCGCGCCGAACCGGAGCCGGTCCAGAGGAAAGTCGACCAGCAGATCCGCCCTGCCGTCACCGTTGACGTCCACGACCTGAGTGCGGACCTCGCCTGGGTCTGCCGCCACACCGTGCATCCTCGCACCGGCGAGCCGCAGCGAACCAGGTACGATCTCCGTCGCATCGAATCCCCTCGTCGTGAAGATGGCCACAGGCAGGCGCTCGGGCGAGCGGAGGTCCACCACGTTCGGAAATCCGTCCGGCACGATGTCGATCGTCACGAACGTCGGATCGTAGAGCCCCGCAGCCACCAGCGCGTCTACGGTCTGGACGCGACACGACTGGTGCGCGGCGGATGAGCCCCACGCGTCCAGGAACGCCGACGCGGTGAACGGCTGGAAATGCGTGCCAATGGGTCCGGCGCCGAAGAAATGAAATGCGCCGCGACGGCACGCCGTCTCTGGCAGGACGATCGATCCAACCACGCCGCCGAGCGCCGCGCGGACGTTCGACCACGCAGTCCGCAGCTCCGGGCCGGGCACGATAGGTGGAGGCTGATCGTAGCTGTCGACGCGCTCGTCATCGACGTAAGGGAAAGACGTGGCCGGCGGGCCCGTACGATGGAACTCGATTCGATCCGGCGCCGTCAGCACCTCGCCGTTGAAGATCGAAGGCGGCGGCGGGATGCCGCGCATCGTCCAGTTCGCCAGCGCATCCAGGAGCGCCGCCGTGACCGGTCTCAGCCGCTCGCCGCCGCCCTTGAAGTATTCGGGTCTCTCCGGATTGGTGTAATCGGTTCCCTCGCGATTCAGGCTCAGGACCCCATCGGCCGTTGAATGAGGGATGTTGCGCACGGTGTACAGGCGGCTCAGCGCAGTGACATCCACGTGCGAATTGACGATGAGCTGATGGATGGTGCTGACGGACCCCACCATGGCGCGGTCCGCTTCCGTGTCGAGGAAGATTGTCGGCACCGAGAGTCCGCCCGCGAGGTCCGCCGGCAGCGGACGTCCGCCGAAGGCGCTCTGCATCCACAGGAACCCGTCGAAGATCCGGCCCGATGCCGGATCGTACGGGGTCCGATGGTTGTCTCCCGCCCGAATGGGGCCGCCATCGCGACGGTGATCGACGCCGGCATTCAAGAGGAAGTGCACCGGGGCCCCTGCCGAATGTCCCGTGCCCAGCGTCATCGCCGGCTCGCGGCCTTCGAGGACCCTCAGGAGACGCTGCGCGAGGAGCGCGTGATCCCGGGCGATGGGGACGTCGACCATACTCTGCGTCGGCATGCCTTCAGGGCACCCAGGCTCGCCCAGCAGCCGTGTGTTGTGTGCGCCACCCGGCGCCACGCCCACCTGGTTCACCGCGAAGAAGGCCCAGCGCCGGCCGGGATGCACTGCTACGTCGGAGATGAGGCGGTCCCTACTTTCGTGGAAGATGCGCCCGAGGCTGCGGTCGCCGAAGTCGGTCTCCAATCGTTCGAACACCTCGAGCTCGGCAGCCCCCGGACGATGGATGACCAGCCCGCCGTCCCAGTCCGGAGGAATCCTGAGCAGGTACGGCAACTCGTACGCGTAGTGACAACGCAACGAGAGCGGCATGCCGCCCCAGCCCACGCCCTCGATCGTCCCGCGTATTTCCGCGTACACGAGACCCAGCCGGTCGATAGATACAGGCGCAGACAGCGTGACTCTGCTGACAGAGGTGCTGATCGGGCCAACCTGCGTGCCGATGGCGTCCTGGTGTGGCGGCGCAGGGAACACCAGCTCGCGACCGGTTTCTCGAGGGCTTGCGGTACACCCCAGCCAGACCAGGCCGAGAGCCATCACGAAAATGGCTATCCCGTTGCGCAGGGGATGGTGCGGGGCCATTAGAGCCGTTCCCGCCCAGGGCTGCTCGGTGCTTTGAGGCGGATCTTCACTGCTGCTACCGGTAGTTCTCGATCATGTAGATGTCCCCCTGGTCCGCGTCGCGCGTGTAGACGATCGTCCTGCCGTCGCGCGACCACGCGGACTGATGGACGTGCCACTGGGCGCGGCCGTGTGTGATCTGCCTCGGCGGACCTGCCACCCGGGGCAGACCGCCGCCGGCGCCTGGCGGCTCGAGTGGCAACAGGAACAGGTTCATGGCGTTGTGAGTGCCTGCATGCGTGTAGACGACGGCCCGACCGTCAGGCTGCACTGCCGGCTCGATTGACGGCTCGCTCGACAGGAGCGCGTCCTCTCCGGTCTCGAGGTTCGCCACGCGGATCTCTGTGAACGACTTCTCCAGACGCCGCACGTAGATCACGTGCCGACTGTCGGGATACCACGCGAAGTAGAACAGTCCGTCCAGGCGTGGGCGTGCATTCCCGCCATCGCGATCTGCGACCCACAGCGCATCCCCATGCTCGGCGGCCGCCAGGAAGCCGATGGACGTCCCATCGGGCGACCAGCGGGGAGCGCCTCGGCCCGCCATCCAGCTCCCGAGTGCCGGAACCGCCTGCTCAGCCAGGCGGCGCAGCGAGCCTCCTTCCGTATCCATGACCCAGACCTGAAAGACGCCGTCACGGTTCGAGACGAAGGCGAGCTCGCGGCCGTCCGGCGACCAATCCGGCAGGATGTCCTCGGCGGGGTGATTCGTCAGGTTCACCTCGGCCTTCGTCTCGAGATCCAGCAGCCAGATCTCACCATTACCGGTGCGGTTGGAATGGTAGACGAGCCGCCGGCCGTCCGGCGAGAAGCTCGCGAACCAGTTGTCGCCGCTGTGCGCCGTCAGACGTTCCTCGGCCCCCGTCTCCACGTCGAGCGCGTACAGGTCGACCGTGTGGCTGAAGGGGACGTACGCGAGACGGCCGTCGCGGGCTGTGACGGGATACATGTCCCAGGTGGCGCCGGAGGTGATCTGGCGCAGCCGTTCCGAGGCGACGTCGATCTCCCAGAGATGCGGCCGGCCCGCACGCGTGGACACGAACACGATTCGGCGGCTGTCGGCCGACCAGGCAGGCTGTGAGAACAGCAGGGTCCCGTCGCCCACAAGCAGCCGCGGCTCGCCGACGCTGGCGGGCATGACCCACAGACTTTCTGCCCCGCCCTCCTGACGATGGAAGGCAATCTGTGCCCCATCCCACGACCAGGATGCGGCAATGTCTACCGCGCCGGGAGGCGGGAACGTGATTTGCGTGTTCTGACTGGTCGTCAAGTCGAGCCGCCACACCGCGACATCTCCCGATGGCTGGCGGCGAGAGTGCAGCAATGCTCGACTGTCTGGAGACCAGGGCATGGGTCCGAGGATCCGGACCATCGTCGCCGAGTCTTCGAGACTCGGAATGCCCGTCTCTGCCAACCTCCGTTCCGCGCCGCCCAGAGGTGGCATCACGTAGACGCCTGCACCTGCGCCACGATCGGCGACGAACGCCAGGTAGCGACCATCGGGTGACCACCGAGGAGTCGTGGCGCCGTTGCCTGCGTTGGTCAACGGCACAGGATCGCCACCACCCACGGGCATGATGAAGAGGCCATCGTGCCCGTCACGATTGTGGCCGTAGGCGATCAGTGTGCCATCGGGCGACCAGCTCGGGCTGCTTTCCCAGCCTTCGAAACTGGTCACCGGCCGGATGATCGCCGGCTCGGCTGATGCGGCGGGCTCGCGTTCCCGAAGCAGCGCGACGCTCGCGATCGCTGCTATGAGAAGCCCAGCGCTCGCTGCGACGATAACGAGCCGGCGGCGGGCCCACGTCGCCTGTCGAGGCACCGCAACTGTCGTCACGCTGGCATCGACGTCCGCGCGCGGCTGCGTCAGTTGGTGCCTCACTTCTGCCATCGTCTGGAAGCGGTGCGCCGGGTCCTTCTGCAGGCAACGTGTGATGACCTGTACCAGCTCGGCCGGGATTCCTTCCGTCACCTGGCTGGGTGGAGTTGCGTCGACGTGCATGATGGCCGCGAGCGTGGACATCGCCGTGTCACCGTGGAAGGGCCGCCGGCCTGTCACCATCTCGTAGAGCATCGAGCCGAAGGAGAAGATGTCAGAGCGGGCATCCACGGCCCTGCCTGCCGCCTGCTCGGGAGACATGTACGCCGCGGTCCCGACAACGACACCGTCGTGGGTCAACAAGCTTCGGGTCTCCGCCTCGGCGGCACTCTCGCCCGGCTCGGTGAGCTTGGCCAGGCCGAAGTCCAGCAGCTTGACCAGGCCGGCTTCCCCCACCATGACATTGGCGGGCTTGAGATCGCGATGGATGATGCCCGCGCCGTGCGCGCGCGCGAGCGCATCGGCCACTTGGAGGCCAATGCGGCGCACTTCGTCATGCGACAACGGACCGGAGGCAAGCGTGTCGGCCAGCGTCCTCCCGCCGACGTACTCCATCGCGATGAAGTCGACGCCGTCGCTTCGGTCGATGTCGTAGATGTGGACGATGTTGGGATGATTGAGCGCCGAGGCGGCGCGGGCTTCCTGGACGAAGCGCCGCTTGCGGTCTGGATTCGCGACGGCGTCGGTCTGGAGGACCTTGATGGCCACGGGCCGGTCGAGGTGCGTGTCGGTGGCCCGATAGACGACGCCCATGCCGCCGTGCCCGAGCGGGGCGTCGATGCGGTAGTGGCCGAGCGTGCGGCCGATCACCGTGCTGGCTCCATCTCCTTGACGTGGTGGCGCGCCGAGTGTATCACCCCGAGGCCTCCCCCGAGAGCAGCAGGCGCGCCGACGTGGAGCGTGGGCGTGTTTCGCGCCACTCCTGGTACCCGGACGACGGGTGACCGCAGGATCTTCAGGATCTTACAGAGAGGTCGCGGAGATTCGACTGGAATGCCGTCCCGCGTCAGCGCGCTGGCGCAAAGGCCAGCAGCACGTTGCCGGGAGCGCCGCCAAAGCGCATGTAGCCGGAGGGCACCAGCAGCATCCCGTTCGCGATCACGGCCCCTGATCCATTGATCTCGATCGCTATCTCGCGCGACAGCCCGAAAGATGCCCACGTACGTCTGCGCGAAGGGGATCGCTGACACGACCGGCTGTCGTGGCTCGGTGACGCCCCCCGTTCACGGCACGTGACAGCGTCCTCTCGTCGTCCTCTCGTCGCCGCTCTGCCGCGGCGACTGCCGAAGACAGTGCAGCAGGCGCCCATGGTGCCATTCTTGCTTCTCGCGGTGAACGCTGGTGTCCTCGATCATGCGTGCCTGCGCTCTTCTGGTCGTCCTGTGCTGCGCTGCGCCGGGAGTGGTCGGCGCTGGCCAGCGCGAAGACACGCCCGCACGGTCCCCTGACTTCCTGTTCGGCAAGCCCGCGGGATCGGTGGGCATCCGTGGCGGCTGGATGTTCGGCCGCGGGCAGAGCGACTGGTACGACTTCGTCACGCGCCACCTGACGCTGGAGCGGCCGGACTTCAACCGCCTGGGCGTGGCCGCCGATCTTGCGATGGCGATCACGTCTCGCTTCGAGGCGGTTGGCGGGGTCGACTTCAGTCAGTCCTCGCGCGACTCCGAGTATCGGGACTTCGTGGACAACAACCGGCTGCCGATCGCGCAGCGGACGCGTATGCGCACGCTGAACCTCACCGGCAGCGTCCGGTATGCGCTGCGGGAGCGTGGACGCGCCGTGAGCCGCTTCGCCTGGGTGCCCGCGCGCGTGACACCGTACGTGGGCGCCGGCGCCGGCGCGCTCCGGTTCAACGTGGAGCAGCGCGGCGACTTCGTCGACTTCGCCGATCTCTCCGTCTTCTTCGACGTCTTCGAGGCCCGCGGCTGGACGCCGAGCGGCCACGTGTTCGGCGGCGCGGAAGTCAGGCTGCGGCGACGGCTGCTGGCAAGCATCGAAGGGCGCTACATCTGGGCGTCCGGCGATCTCGGCCGCGCGTGGATCGGGTTCGATCCGCTCGATCTCGCGGGGCTGCGGATGTCGGCCGGCGTGAACGTGCTGTTCTGACGGCGCGTGTGAGGAGGCATCCGATGGTCATCCTCGTACTGGCAGTCGTGATGATGCTGAGCGCTGCGTCTGCCCAGGCGCAAACCAGTACCGATCACCGCTGGGCCGACTGGCTGGGCTGCTGGCAGATCGAGACCGGGCGCGAGGGCGAAGCACTGTCCCCGGCGGACGCGCCGCGGCAGATCCGCTTCGCGCCCCGCGCACCCCTCGTGACGCTGCCTGACGCCGACCGGCCGCTCGTGTGCGTCGCGCCGGACGAAAACGGGGTCACGATGACAACATCACGTGACGCTGAGGTCCAGGCGTCCAGGACCGTGGTGGCCGACGGCCGCGCGCGGGGCATTACCGACGGCGACTGCGAGGGCACGCAGCGGACGACCTGGTCGAGCGACGGCGGGCTCCTCTTCGTCCATGCCGGTCTCGCCTGCGCAGGTGACAGGCGGCGCGTCACCGGCGTGACGCTGATCGGCACCAATGGGGTCTGGGTGGACGTCCGGGCGGTCGAGAGCGCTACCTTCAACGCGCTACAGGTCAATCGGTATCGACGCGTTGGCGCCCAGCCCGACACGAGCCACCGGCGCGCGCCGCTGTCGCTCGACGCCGTCACGCAGGCATACGCCTCGGTGTCGCCGCGCGCGCTCGAGGCCGCGCTCGTCGAAACGCGTCCGGTCTTTCCGCTCACCGGACGGCGCGTGCTCGATCTCGCCGATGCCGGTCTCCCACCGGGCCTCATCGATCTGATCGTGGCGCTCTCCTTTCCCGATCGTTTCATCGTCGAGCGCCACACCAGCGGGAATGTCGGTCCTGCGCTGCTGCAGGTGAGCGGATCCGGCGCCGGCCGCGCCGGAAGCGTGGGTCAGCCGCTCCTGCTCGGATCGCCCTTCTCCTACGCCTTCACGTCGTTCGATGGCTGGTGGATGGGGACGGCGGCGGAATGGTGGGGCGGGACGGGCACCATCGCGACCGCACCGGTCACAGGGACCGGAGCATCCCGCCCGAGCGGCGCCGGACGCGTGGTCAACGACCTCGGCTACACGCGCGTGCAGCCACGCGACGCCGACGGGACGATGCTCGGACTGGCGGTGTTCGCGGCCATCGCCATTGAACCGCCATCCGGTGCGCTCGAATGATTGCGGATCAAACGCTCTGGACTATCCGCCCGACGACGCGCTGCACCCGGGCGCCACGGCGCTGGCGGATCGCCCTGCCCAAAGCCGTGCTCCGAGAC
>CAZDLW010000164.1:0-12766 GCA_964505975.1 uncultured Bifidobacteriaceae bacterium
CGCCCAGCACCAGGTACTGCGCCGCGCGCACGCTGGCGCCGAAGGCCACCCACTTCTGGATGAAGTCCTTCGCGTCGGGGTTGTTCTTCGATCGAGGCGCCCGGACGAGATCGAGGGCATGCCGCATCACCGGTTCGGCCACCGGCACTTTCCGTACGAGTCGCTGGAACGCGATGAGATCGTCGCCCGTAATCGGCTTCTCGAGCTGCGGATCCTGCAACGCTGTCGTGGTGCGGACAACGTCCAGCTCTTCGTCGTACGGCGGGTGGTCGATCACGATGTGAAACATGAACCGGTCGAGCTGGGCCTCAGGCAAGGGATAGGTCCCCTCGAGCTCGATGGGGTTCTGCGTGGCGAACACATAGAACGGCTCGGCAAGTGGATAGGTCCGCCCTTGAATCGTGACGCGGTGTTCCTGCATGGCTTCGAGTAACGCCGACTGGGTTTTCGGCGGCGTGCGGTTGATCTCGTCCGCAAGCACGATGTTCGCGAAGATGGGCCCGGGCGCAAACACCATCTGGCGGCGGCCCGTGACCGCGTCTTCCTGAACGAGGTCGGTGCCCGTGATATCGGAAGGCATCAGGTCCGGCGTGAACTGGATCCGCGAAAACTTCAGCTCGAGCACACGCGCCATGGTGTAGATCAGCAGGGTCTTGGCCAGGCCTGGGGCGCCCACGATCAGGCTGTTGCCTCCGACGAACAAGGTCATCAGCACCTGGCCGACCACCTCGTCCTGGCCCACGATGACCTTCTTCAGCTCGGTGACGATTTGCTGCCGACCCGTGTTCATCCGGTCGGCAAGAGCGATATCGTCGGGCGACTCCAAATCGACGACGTCGCTGGCTAACGGAGTGATGGCGTCTCTGTCGATCATCGGGGCTGTGCTCCTCCTGCAGCCTCTTCGGCGGCACGTATCTCTCGCGTCTTCAAGGCCACCGCCGTGGCGGCCTTCTCCAGTTCGGCCAGGTAGCGTGCAGGCGGCATGCTGTCCTTGAGCAATCGAAGCGACTCGAGGTGTCGCTCCAACTCGCGGCGCTCGAGGTAGAGCGCACGGATGGCCGGATCGGCGGGCAGATCGTCGCCCACGGCGCCGAGCGTGAGAGCCGCAGCAATGCGCCCGTGAGGACCGGTGGCCGACGGCGTCTGGCTGCCTTCCTTGTCGCCAACGTCATCGAGGAGCGCATGCTCCGTCGCGAGCAATCCCTGGCGCTCGTACGCGCGTGTCACCTGGGCTCGAGCGAACGTAAACGCCTCGAGCATGCTGACGCGGCCGTTTTTGTCCACGTCCGCTTCCTCGGACGTGAGGGCCTCGACGAAATAGCCGCCGAAAAGCGGAGCGAAATGCTGCGAACCGCTGCGCGTGGCCGTCACGATGGTGCGTCCGGGCGCCGACAGCTCCGGCAGGAACGCGCCGCTGGCGCTGGCGGTGTTCACGAAGACCACCTGCTTCGCCCGCAGCTTGCCGAGCAGCGCGTTGTACTCGGCGGCCGTCAGGTCCGGACCCGGGAGGTTGAATCGCGCCGTCCGCCCGTCGAACGTTCCATGCCCGACGAGGATGACGAACACGAGATCGTCCGGTCCGGCCTCCTTGGCAAACCGCTCGAGCGCTCCCCTGACCTCTTCACGTGTCGACCGTCCCGTCACCAGCTCGCTGCCCTCTGCCGGTCGGTCGGCGAGGTAGACCAGCCGCTCGGGCTCGACACCAAGGCGCTGAGACGCTTCGGCCAGCGTGTCGCCCCACTTGAGGAACAGCTCGCCGTGCTCCGGGTCGCCACCCAGACCAACCACAATCATCAAGAAGACTCGCAGCATCTCGGCCTCACGCCAGTCCAACTGCCCGCCGGTAGCCCCACTCCGCGCAGATCACGCTTATGAGCAGGATGAGGACGACCGGCATGTTCCACAGCTCGCGCTCTTCGATGGTCGTCACCCCGCGGCCGGCGTACTGCACGTCCTCGGCCAGACCCGCCACTGTGTCCGACGTATAGAACTTCCCTCCGGTCTCTTCGGCAATCCGGCGCAGTGGAGCCGCATGCATGACCGGATCGAAGAACTCGGTTTCGCCCCGTGCCGCAAGGACGTACGCGACACCGGAACCGACTGGCTGCCCGGCCCGCGTGGCGTCCACCGTGATCTCGTACTCGCCCGGTTCGCTGCTGACGAACGTTCCCCGATACTGCCCGTCGCGCTCGCCGCTCCATTGGAGCGGCACATTCAGCGTTCCGCCTCCAGGTCTCGTGACATGCGCCATGACCCCGGCATCGTTCAGTTCCATGAACGACCGATCGGCTACCGAGGCTTCGATGGTGACGAGATCACCCGGATCGACGCGGTCCGCGGTCGTGCGTACGTCAACCATATCCGGAACGCCCTCGACCAGCCACCGGAGCAGCTGCCGCCAGTAGTTCTGGTGCGTCTGATCCTCGAGCGGCATGGAGGCATGCATCTGCCACTGCCAGGAATCCTGCGCGACGAACGCCGCGGCCTTGCCACGTCCAAACTGGTGCATCGCGAGCACGACGTGAGAAGCCCCGCGCTGATCGACGCCGTTCAGGAGCACCGTGGCACCCGGCTTCGCCGGCAAGGGCGCATTGACGCTCGTCACCGGCGGCAGTTGCGACCAGCGCGCGGCCGACGCCGTCTCCGTCTCCGCGATCTGCGTGATGGCGTGTACCTGCCCGGCGGGCGTGGGTGCCACCGTCAGCCGCGCCAGCCCGGACGGATCCGAGGCCCGCGTGCGCGGATCGATCGACAACGGCAGCACGTCCGCGACCGGTGTGCCGCCGAAGCCGCCTTCGCCAAACGACCGAGCACCTCCCAGGACCAGCAGCCCGCCGCCACGCCGATCGACGAAGTCGGCAATCATCTGCAGCTGATCCCCGGAGAACGCACCCGCCTCGAGGCTGCCCAGAATCAGTCCGCGATACCGGAACAAGGCATCACGCGTCTTCGGGAATCCTTCGTCCAACTCGCCCGGGTCGCCCTCCAGCTGCATGAACCGGTTATCGGCCGTGCGCTGCAGGGCAACGACCTGCAGGTTTCTGTCGTCCGCAATGGCGCGACGCAGGAACCGCATTTCCCAGCGGGGCTCTCCTTCGTAATACAGAATCCGCTCCCGAGTGTCGCGAACGTTGATGAGCGCCTGGCGCGCGTTGTTCTGCGTCACGAGCTCGCCCTCCCGCGGCGGCACCCGGAAGGTGAAGAGCCGTGGACCGGACTCGAGCGCGCGAACACGCAGGCGGGCCGTGGCCGGCGTACCGTCAATCGGCAACTGAACGCGCTCGGACCCGACAATCCGCCCTTCGTCCTCCACGTCCACCGTCACCGTCTGCCCGCCGAACCCCGTGTGCCGGACGACGACGTCCACGAGCAGCGATCCGTCCTTCAGCACCGAGCGCGGGGTGTTGATCCGATCGATCTGGATATCGCGCGCCAGACGCTCGCTGCCCACGCCAACCGTGAACACCGGCACGCGCTCGGCCCGCATCCCCAGCAGCGCGTTGGCGAGTGGCGCCTCGCTCGTGTCTGCACCGTCCGAGACGAGCACGACGCCCGCAAGGGGCAAGCCCGCCAGCTCCTCGCGCACGTTCTCCAGTGCCGGCCCCAGCCTGGTCTGGGAACCACTGAAGGTCAAATCGTTCAACGACGACGCGCGAGTGGCGGTCGATGAAAAGCGGAAGACCCGCACGAGAAAGCGATCCGAGAGCGCGCGCATCAAGGCGCTGTCCCCGAACTGCTCCCGCACGAACTCGGCCCTCGTCCGCCCGTTCCAGTCGGTGATCTGCATGCTTCGCGAGTCGTCCAGCAACACGGCCAGCACGTTCTGCTGCGGCACGGCCGCGCGGACGATCAAGGTGGGACGAAAGAGGCAGAACACCACGATGGCCAGCGCGGCAACGCGCAGCGCCGTGAGCACGACACGGTCGCGCACGCGGCCATCGCTCGTGCTCACGCGCCGGTAGGTCATGATGGCGACGGCAACCACCGCCGCCGTGAGCGCCGCCGCGACGAGCGATCCCGCGGTGACGTTGAACCGGAACTCACCTTGCTGGAAGACGATGGGCCGGTACGAAAAGAGCGCCTGGAACAGCGTGTCGAACATGGGGCCTCAGGGCACACTCCGACGTTTGGGCCTCAGGAGAAGCTCAGGCACGCCTCAGATGCGGCTGAAACCCTGAGGTGCGATTCCTGGAGCCGTGGGGGTCGGTCGAATTGTACATGGTCGCAGCCCTCTAAGACGAGTCGGTTAGGGACAGGATGTTGCCGGAGGCCGAGGTGCTGTGAAGCCGGTATCCTCCGTTGGAGACCGGAGACTCGACCGCCACGGGGCTCCGCCCGGTGATACCCCGGCGCTGCCGCAGACGCCGGTCGAGGCTCGCCGCAGCACGCTTCGCGTGCCAAAGCGAGATCTCCGAGCCCACCGGGGCGAGAGGGCCACCTCGGACTCGACGCAGCTTGCAGTGCCGGCCTTTCGAAACCCCTGGGCCACGACACCTGAACGTGCTGAGGTCGTCTGCGGACGCCGAGAAAGCGGATCTGGCGCCTCAATGCGTCAGGGCATGGAGCAGCACGTTGACGCCGAGCGCGTACGCATCGGGCGAAAACTGGTAGAAATAGCTCGGATCCTCGCCCTCGCGCTCCCACGCATCCGCAATATCGGTGTTGTGCGTCATGACGACCATGATCCGGCCACTGGCGTCCCGCACGGCCCGGAAGTTGGGGTGAGGGCTGTCTGCACCGCGCTCGGACACGTCGCCCCCCGTGCGTCGCCAGAACCCGATATTCGGGATCTGCGGCACATACGTGACGACGAACTGTGAACGGAAGATGGGATCGTCGAGCGGCACGTCCTCAATCGGATACTCCGAGGGCGGCAGCACCTTGGCGAGCTCGCGCGACCAGTGGGCCCAGGCGGCGCTGCCCCAGAAGTCGTCTACCCACAGGAAACCGCCCTTGAGCAGGTATTCCCGCAGCCGCTCCGCCTCGTCGGGACGCAGACCTATCGTGCCGATGTCCGAACCCATGGTGAACGGACACTGGAACAGGGCATCGTCCGTCAGCCGGACGACATAGTGATGGGGCTGCCGTTCGCTCCGCCAGCTCACCCGGGTACGAGTCAGCTCCGAGAATCGGATGGTCAGGTTGATTTCGCCGTACGGATAGTCGGTGCGCCAGCCGCCGCCACCCGCCTCTCGCCTCACCTGGCTGTACATGAGGCGGCACACCACGAAGTCCGCGTCCGGAAAGACCTCCGGAGCCATACGGGCCGGGACGTTGAACTCGCCGCCGAAGCGGAACTGCGCAAAGCCATAGCCCGCCGACCCCAGCACGAGGATGGCCAGCATCACAAACGGCGGCCCGAAGGTAGTCCGGCGCATATGCCTGCCTCGCAGTATAGCGGCAAGGACAGGCACACTCGCACAGGCACCTGCCTCAACCTCGGCGCTAGACGGCTTGAACGGCCCGAATGTCTGCGAACGCGTCGAATTTGCCGTGCAGCCGCGGCCGTATGAGCGGCCGCTTGCCCGCTGCCTCACGTCTCGGCTCGAACGGGAGGTTCCAAGAGGTACGACGTGGAGGCTGGTGTGCTACGGCCCGGATCCGCCGGTCGTCGCCGGAGGAGCCGCCGAATCCCGATACAGCACGTATCTGAAAACGCCGTGAAGCCACACCTCTCCCTTGGCGTCATCGTGACGAACGTCGACGGACTCCTCGAGCACGTGGGCGTAGTGTCCGCCGAGCCTGGCAATCTCCTGTTCGAAGCGCGTGCAGGCGTGGGCCATCAGATCCTCGTAGAAGCGATCCCAGAGCTCATCGCGATGAGCCAACGTGCCCTCCGTGTGGCTGCTCGTGGCCTCGAGCGTGTGCTCGCCGACGGGATCCGCGTGCAGCGGAGGAAGCTCGCGGTGCCAGAAAACAATCTGCGGCTCCTGCTGGCAGCGCCCGCTCATGCGTGGCGCTCCAGAGCAACGTGATAGGGCTTCACAGCGGCCTTCAGCGTGTCGGTGATCGCAGGATCGAAGGCAACGAGCACGACGCGCGCGAGGCGCCCGTCTTCACCGAGTGCCCGGGCCACCTCGCGGGCGGCAATGGCCGCCGCGGCATCGGCGGGGTACCCGTACACCCCGCAACTGATAGCGGGGAACGCAATCGACGCGATCTCATATTCGCGTGCGAGCGCCAGGGCGCTGCGGTAGCAGTTGGCCAGGAGATCCGGCTCGCCCTGCTGGCCGCCGTGCCAGACCGGCCCGACCGTGTGAATCACATGGCGCGCCGGAAGGTGGAACCCCGGCGTCATGCGACTCTCGCCAACGGGACACCGCACACCAGGACGAACCTCCGGGACACCACGGCACGCCAGCAGCAGCTCCGGACCGGCGGCGCGATGAATGGCCCCATCGACACCTCCCCCGCCCAGCATCCGCTCGTTGGCGGCGTTGACGATGGCATCGACATCGAGCGTCGTGATGTCTGCCTGCAGCACTTCGAGACGACTCATTCGAGTGGGCGCTCCTCGATCACGCGGATATGTCCACCGGGACCCCGGTGAGCATCACATGCCGAGCATGGTCCATGATACGTCGCGCGGGAATCACGAAGTTCCGAATCTGTGTCACGCCGCCCACCGCGCTGGCACGACGCGTCGCGCCGTCCGGATCGCCCAACGCGGTTCTTTGTGGCTTGGTCGACGCAAGAATCCGTTCTTACTCGGACCCGGAGTTCGTCTCCCCGTGCTCGAGAGCGACCGGTTCCAGAGAGTCGGCCGGGGCAAAGCCAAAGACCTGCCCATAAAAAGACAGCTCGGCGTCGAGACACCGAACGATTGTTTCCGAACGGCGGAACCCGTGCTGTTCTCCTTCGAACGTCAGGTACGCCACCGGCCAGCCGTTCTTGCGGACGGCCTTCACCATCATCTCGGACTGGTTGGGCGGGACGACACGGTCCTCGAGCCCCTGGAACACGATCAGGGGACAGCACAGTCTGTCGGCGAAGTGAAGCGGTGACCGCTCCCAGTAGAGTGCCCGGGCCGCCGGATACGGGCCCACGAGCGTGTCCAGGTAGTGCGACTCGAACTTGTGGGTATCGTGCGCGAGGACCTCGATGTCGCTGACGCCGTAATAGCTGGCGCCCGCCTTGAACACGCCCGCGTGGAACGTCAGCGCGGCAAGCGTGGTATACCCGCCCGCGCTGCCGCCCCGGATGATCAGCCGGCCTGGATCGGCCTTCCCAGCCGCAATCAGATGGCGAACGGCGCTCACGACGTCGGCCACATCCGCAACGCCCCAGCGGCCGTCGAGGCGTTCCCGATAGGCACGCCCAAAGCCCGAGCTGCCGCTGTAGTTCACGTCCACGACGGCGAATCCCCGGCTGGTCCAGAACTGGATCCGCAGATCCAGCGTCGCGCGGCTGGCCGTGGTCGGGCCTCCGTGACTCATCGTAATAAGGAGTGGACGCTCTCCAGGAGGTGCCGTGCAGGCACCGTTGCGCGGCGCATAGTAGAACGCGTACACCGGCTTGCCGCTGTCGCCGAGGAACGCAATCGGCTCGGCAACCGAGATGCAGTCGGGATCGAGGCCCACGGTGGACGCCGAACGCAGCACGGCAGCCTCGCCGGTCTTCAGGTCGATCCGGACGACCGAGTCGGCAGTCGTGTCGGAAGCCGCGACGAGGACCGCGTGATCGCCGGCCGCCGCGAGCCACTCGCCCGGTTCGAGGTCCGTCGGCACGTCGTGCAGCGTTCCGCGTGTCGTGTTCACTGTGGCCAAGCGCCAGCGTCCCGCAGTCGTGTAGGACACGACCAGGCAGGATGGCGAGGCACACGCCCACGTGTTCGTGCCGAAGATCCACTGCGGCCGCCCAAACTCCGCCTGGTCCGGCGGATTCCGGATGACCGGTTCGAGAGAAGCGACGACCCGCTGGCGCGGATCGAGGTTCGCGCGATAGAGGCGCCACCATCCGTCGCGATCGCTTGCGAAGTAGAGCGTACCGTCTGGAGACCAGCCAGGCTGATATACGCTCTCCCCGGGACTGCCGGCGATGCGTACGGGCGCTTCGAGTTGGCCTGTCGGACCGATTGCTGCCACCCACAGCTCCGTGCCGTCCCACGGCATCTGGGGGTGCATCCACGAAAGCCAGGTCAGCATGGTGCCGTCGGGACTCAGGCGCGGCGTCGAATAGAAGTCGCAACCCGATGCCAGGACGTGGCCGGCGCTCGCGGCACCGGTGAGGGGCACCGCAACCAGCGTGTTGACAGGCTCGCGGTCGCCATTCGTGTGGTCCTCACGAACGCAGATGAGACGCTCGCGGCCACGATCGAGAACACCATCAGCGAAGAACCATCGCCCCGCGGGTGTGAGTGCCACACAGCCGGGGCGGCCGACGTCCGTCCGGTACACGCGCTGATCCGCAAAATTCGAGAAACAAACGAGACCGTCGCTGACCGCGAAGGCGCCACCCCCGTACTCGTGCACGCGCGTCCGCACGTTGAACTCCGGGGGCGTCACATCCTCCATCCGTCCATCGAGGCTTCGGCGGACCAGGACGTGGCGACCCCCTTCGTCCGGACGCCCCTCGAGCCAGAAGATGTCGTCGCCATCCAGTACGACGCTTCCAAGCCGCACGCCTTGCGCCGCGACAACCTCTGCCGAGAAAGGAGACCGCCAGGTTCCATACGGCTCGGGCACGGCTACTTCTTCCTTCGTGACTCCGCCACGGGCATTCCTGTGGAGCCCGGCGAGCGTCCTTGACGAGCCGTGCGCGGGCGCCTGTGCTCCCTCCCCGCCCCAACCCGGGTGCGCACGTAGTGATAGCCACCGCTGCGTTCCACCGCGAGTGGAGCGCCGAACACTTCCGTCAGCCGCGGGCCCGTCAGCGCCGCGCGCGGAGGACCGTCGAACACCACACGTCCCTGTCGAAGCAGCACCACGCGACGCGTCTCGGGAATGACTTCATCGACATGATGCGTCACCAGAATGACGGTCGTTCCGCCCATCGCCAGCCGGCGCACGGTGTCCATGAACCGAAGGCGCGCCACGACATCCAGTCCCGCGGTCGGCTCATCCAGCAGCAACGCGTCCGGATCGGTGACGAGGGCACGTGCGATGAGCACGCGGCGCCGCTCGCCAGCCGACATCTCGCGGAGCGGCTTGTCGGCGAGATGCCCGGCGCCCGCCCGCAGGAGCGACGCCAGCCCGCGGTCCCGCATCGCATCGGTCACCTGATGGTGCGGGAACAGGCCATGAGTGCCGAGCAGGCCCGACATGGCGGCATCGAGCCCGGAAACTCGTCCGCTTGACGTACCCATGCCAAAACCTGCGTCCAGCTCGCCCGTCACGATGCCAAGCCGCATACGCAGATCCAGCACGTCCCATGTTGCGCGCCCGAAGAGCCGCAGCGCAGGTGTTCCGTTGACCGACGCGAGGGGCCTGTCTTCGAGCGTGAGGATACGGATGAGCGAGGATTTGCCGGCGCCGTTCGGGCCCAGGATGGCCGTATGCTCCCCCCGGCCAATCGAGAACGACAGGTTGTCCAGCACACGAACGCCGCCGCGAACCACCGTGGCGTTCGTCAGCTCGAGCAGTGGTGTCATCAATACCTGTCGCGACCGCAGTGTCTCCTGCCCGCATGCCGTGCGGGCGAGACGATCGACCGCGTGAAACTATACTCGTTTACACGAATTCCGGCCGCTCGAGCCGTCTACCCCCGATACTATCGACTTGGAGGGACTGACATGTCGAGCGACCGCTATCTGAAGATCGTGCTGACCATCATTGCTGTCGAACTGCTCTGGATCGGGCTCAAGGACGTGGCCACCCCCGTGTCGGCACAAACGGCGCCGGCGGCGGTGATCCTGAGCGGGATCGAGTTGAGCGGCGATGCCATCAGTGCGCTGCCCGTCGTGATTACCGACACACGACAGCCGGTGCCGATTGAAGCCGCCCGTGCCCTCAGGATTGAATCCGAGCGTCCATTGACCGTACAGGTGGAGCGTCCCATCCCCGTCGATGTGCTGGGACCGATCACGGTGGAAGTGGACGAACCGTTGCAGGTCCGGGTCATCCCTGACCCGCCGAAACCGCGCCCCGGCGAGTAGGACGAATCCCGTCGCCGTGAGTGCACCTGTACGCCCCGTCGCGGGCCTTTCGTCACGCGGGTGTCCACCACGCCCGTGGTGTCGACTGTCTCTGCGGCACCGGGTGGTCCAGATCGACGACAAAATCCGCCCTGCCCCCGCCAAAACCTGCTAGAGTGTGCGGGTTGGGTTGAGCCTGCCAGTTCCTGTTCCGCTGGTGTCTGTTCTGCTGGTGTCAGCGACCTGTACCTCCAGGCTCCACATATGGTCGCGCCCGCCGCGTCAACCAGTCCGAGGACTCGCGCATGAGAATCTATGTTGGGAACCTGTCCTTCAACACGGACGAACCTCAGATCGAGCAGTTGTTCTCGAACCTCGGGACCGTGGAGTCCGTTCGCCTGATCCGGGACCACGCGACAGGTCGATCCCGCGGCTTTGCGTTCGTTGAGATGGCAGACGACGAGCAGGGGCGTGCGGCGTGCCAGGCGCTGGACCAGCAGGAGCTCGACGGCCGCCGGTTGACGGTGAACGAGGCCAAGCCGCAGGAACGCCGGTCCGGTGGCGGAGGCGGGGGCGGTGGTTCTCGCCGTGGTGGCGGGGGTGGTTGGCAGAAGCGCGAACCCCGCTGGTGATCCCGAGCCGGGCAGAAGGGACAGTGCTCCCGGCTTCTCCGAGTCATCAGCCGCACCGGCTGCGTTGCCTCGATCGACCGTGCGGCCTTCGGACCCCACGATCTAGACGGCTCCTGTTTCTCCGCTTGCTTCAGGACCTCCAGCGGCGGGCGCGTCCCCTTGCCGACTCGAGCGGCCCGCATATCCCTGCCTTGAAAACACCGAGGCCGGCCCACGTAGGTCCCAGTACTACGCCATGCCAGAGCCGCTCTTCGATATTCGCGATCTTGCCAAGGTGTACCGGATGGGCGAGGTGGAGGTCCACGCGCTGCGTCAGGTCAGCCTCGTCCTGCACCAGGGGCAGTTCATCGTGCTGCTCGGCCCCTCCGGGTCCGGGAAGTCCACGCTCCTGAACATCATCGGGGGCCTCGACGTCCCGACCAGTGGTCGAGTGCTCTATCGCGACATCGATTTGACTCGAGCCGACGAGGCGGCGTTGACGGCATACCGGAGGCGCCACGTCGGGTTCGTGTTCCAGTTCTACAACCTCATTCCCAGCCTGACGGCGCTGGAGAACGTCGCACTCGTCACGGACATTGCTGCCGAGCCCATGACACCGCAGGAGGCGCTCCGCCTGGTCAAGCTCGATCCGCGTGGTGATCACTTCCCCGCTCAGCTGTCCGGGGGCGAGCAGCAGCGCGTGGCCATCGCACGCGCCATTGCCAAACGCCCGGCCGTCCTGCTCTGCGACGAACCCACGGGCGCGCTCGACATTTCCACGGGCATCGTGGTGCTGGAGGCGCTCGCCCAGGTCAATGCCGAGCTCGGAACGACCACGGTGGTCATCACGCACAACTCGGCCATCGCGGACATGGCGGACCGTGTGATCCGGCTCGCCGACGGGCGGATCAGCGCCATTGAGGATCGGACCCACAAGATCTCTGCCAAGGAGCTGTCCTGGTAGCGCCATGCGCATGTCCACGCTGAATCGGAAGCTCGTGCGGGACCTGCTGGCGATGAAAGGCCAGGCGTTCGCGATTGCGATGGTCGTCGCGGCGGGCGTGGCCATGTACGTGATGTACCTGTCGAACTTCGAGTCGCTGCGCGAGACCCAGCGCGCCTATTACGAGCGGCAGCGATTTGCCGACGTGTTTGCCGCCCTCAAGCGGGCCCCACTGCGGGTGGCCAGCGACATCGCGGCCATTCCCGGCGTGTCGGCGC
Source organism: uncultured Bifidobacteriaceae bacterium (assembly GCA_964505975.1). Lineage (GTDB taxonomy): Bacteria > Acidobacteriota > Vicinamibacteria > Vicinamibacterales > UBA2999 > Gp6-AA40. The sequence goes on from CAZDLW010000164.1 coordinate 11,905, forward strand.
TCGAAACGCGGGTCGTCGCCAACGTCACGCTCGACATGCCTGAACTCGACGAGCCGGCCACTGGCCGCCTCGTGTCCGTCCCGACCGACACGCGCCCTCAGGTGAACGACCTGTTCCTGCGCCGTGGACGGTGGATCGAGCGAGGCCGCCTCGATGAAGTCCTCGCCAGCGAGGGCTTCGTGAACGCGCACGGGCTGCAGCCGGGCGACCAGGTGCCGGCCATCATCAACGGCCGGCTGCGGCGGCTCACGATCGCCGGGGTGGCCCTTTCTCCTGAGTACGTGTACAGCATCCGCCCCGGTGAACTGGTACCCGACGACCGCCGCTTCGGGATCTTCTGGATGGACCGGCAGGCCCTCGCGGCCGCCTTCGACATGGAGGGCGGCTTCAACGATGTCGCGCTGTCGCTGGCGCCGGGCACGTCCCCCGAAGCGGTCATCGCCGCCCTCGATCGCATCCTGGAGCCCTACGGCGGTCTCGGTGCCATCCCACGCGCGCTGCAGCTCTCGCACTGGACGCTCGAAAGCGAGCTCGCCCAGTTGCAGACGTTCGGGTTTCTACTGCCGATGATCTTCCTGCTGGTGGCCGCCTTCATCCTGAACGTGGCGCTCACGCGGGCGCTTGCCCTGCAGCGCGCGCAGATAGCGGCGCTCAAGGCACTCGGCTACGACAACACCGCCATCGCCTGGCATTACCTGAAGTGGGCTCTCCTCATCGGCATGGCCGGTATCGTCATCGGCGTCCTGGCAGGTGCGTGGCTCGGGAGCTCGCTGATTTCCCTCTACAACCAGTTCTTTCGCTTTCCCGTGCTGATCTACGGCCTGTCGCCGGGCGTCGTGCTCGGCGCCACCGTGCTGACGCT